>QIHI01000086.1 GCA_003230915.1 Kiritimatiellales bacterium
ATCCGGAATCCATCCTGACGCTGGAAGGCAAGAAGCTCCTGCAGAACTTCCTGGACCTCTAAAATCTAAGCCACGGGATGGCCCACTCGTGTTTCCCATAAACTATACCAATCCTCTCGGCTGTACTCAATATCGAGTGCTGTTGGGGTCGCCTGAATTTGTTGTGGATGCGGCGGTCGCGGTCGAAAGGAACGCGGGGTAATTTTGATTTGAACGTTCTATGTTGCAGTTAGCCACTATAAAGGTATCTTTGTCCGTTGCGATGGGAAGAGGTCACTTAATTTTGTTCCATTGGGCACTGAACGATGCGAAATGGATTCATCTATATAATTATCATGACATTCGTCTGGTGGTGCCTCACCTCGGGCGATACTTCATCATGGCTGGTCGGATTCCCGATCATTGTGCTGACCGCCATGCTTCAGTCTGGGTTGATGCGAGGGTACAAGTACCGATACTCTGTCCGTAGCATATTGAAATACCTTCCGTACTTCGCTAGGCATACCCTGATCGGCGGACTTGATGTGGCCTATCGCGCATTCGCCCCCCACCTGCCGATCGATCCGGGTTTCGTTAACTATAAGCTGCGGCTCCCGCCGGGGCCATGGCGCGTGTTCTTCGTGAATTCGATCAGTCTGCTTCCGGGGACGTTATCTTGTCAACTCGGGGAAGATTGCGTTGAAGTCCATGTCCTTTCTCAAGCACCATCGACCATCGACGAGCTGAAAACGTTGGAAGAGAAGATTGCCGAGGTGTTTGGTCTGAAGGGAGAACTGATAGCATGACGGAGCAACCCCATGTACTACTTGCTGCATATCTTCTGCTCACACTGATGGGAGGCGTCTTACGGGCTGTGTGGGGACCCACCCGTGCGGATCGAATGCTGACCGCCCAGCTTTTCGGTACAGGCGGTGCCGGGGTGCTCATTCTGCTGGGGCTTGCCTTTGAGGATACCGCCCTCTTCGATATAGCTCTTGTACTTGCTCTGCTTTCTGCAGTGGTTGTGATTACGTTCACGCGGAATGTGTGGTCATCCGGCTCCGGAGATGATCCATCATGAGTATCATTTCTGCATTGTCTTATCTGCTGATTGCATGCGGCCTTTTTTTCTTCACGGCGGGTACCGTCGGGCTGCTCCGCTTTCCCGATGTATTCAGCAGACTTCATGCACTGACCAAGGCGGATAATCTAGGGCTTGGCCTTGTCGTATTCGGTGCGATTCTTCGACAGAGCGAGTTGACGGTCATACTGAAACTGATCCTGATCTGGTTGCTCGTACTCATTGCGAGCGCAACTACGTGCTACCTCGTAGCGGAATCAGCCCGCCGAAATCCGGATGTAAAGGAGAGTCGTAACGATGCTGTTTGATTGGTTGAGTTTTGACCTTCTTCTGGCGATCGCATTGATCGCGTTGGCTGTAGCGGCACTGCGTGCGCGTGACCTATTTAAAGGGATCGTGATCTTCATGCTGTTCGGACTGCTTGTTGCCATTGCGTGGGTACGTGTCCATGCGCCGGATCTGGCCCTCGCGGAAGCGGCGATTGGGTCGGGTATTACTGGGGCCCTGTTCCTAGGCGCACTCAGCCGGATCGAAAGAAAGAAAAAGAGTACCGCACCGGCCCGCCTTGAGAATCCGGTTGGCGGTTCAACTTCCGGTGCCTGGACCGTACTCCTCACGATAGTTCTCACGGTACAACTGGCCTTGGCGGTATTGAGAGGATGGGGCTACAGCGACGGACTGGCCGATGAAGCCCTCTCGCGTATCGATGAAAGTGGTGTCATTAATCCTGTGACAGCTGTGATTCTCAACTTCCGTGCCTACGACACACTGCTCGAGATCGGCGTACTGCTTCTGGCTGCTCTCGGTGTTTACGCGATCGGTGAAGGACCGACCGTGCGAAACCTCCAGCGCACGAGTCGATCCGAAGTGCTCGAGACCTTTGTGCATCTGCTGACGCCCATGATCGTATTAACTGCGGGCTATCTGGTATGGGTCGGCTATAAAGAACCGGGTGGCGCTTTTCAGGCCGGCGCCTTACTGGGCGGCGCGGGAGTCGTTCTTCTTCTCAGCGGCCGCGAACTACCGGTGCATGCCGCCCGCCCCGGGGTACGGATCGTCCTGGGCGGAGGTTTTCTGGTGTTTCTCCTCGCGGGTCTTGCTGTTATGCAAGACCGTGCGTTTCTGGAGTACCCGCGTGCATCAGCGAAGTACATTATTCTGATTATCGAACTGGCATGTACGGTCAGTATCGGTGCGATTCTGACCGTCCTGTTCGCTGGTTGTGCCAATCTACTGACTACGCCATCGGAAGAGGAGGGCACATGAGTACGTCTCTGATCTATGCGTTAACCGGCATCGTCATCGCCGGACTCGGCCTGTTTCATTATCTCTCTCAGCGCAACATACTACGTAAGATTCTCGCCGGAAACTTCATCGGAACAGGTATTTTTCTTTTCTTGGTATCCTCAGCCGCCCGGCAGGTCGACGGCCCGATAGATCCCGTTCCGCACGCGCTGGTACTCACCGGTATCGTGGTTGCTGTCAGTGCTACGGCACTGCTGCTGGCACTGGTGTGCAGATATCATGACGAAACCGGTTCGTTGACATTCGATGAGGAGAACGACGAATGACGCACTCATCGATCCTCATCTGGCCGGTGCTACTGCCGCTTTTCTTAGGAACCGTGATGTTTCTCATCAGGGGGCGTTCCGTTCTTTTACTGAGCCTTGCCGCCGCAGTTGGCACAGCCCTCACCTCATTCAATGTCTGCCGTATTGTGCATCAGTCATCCACGTTAATTCATGAAGTCGGCGGGTGGGGTGCGCCTCTGGGTATCGTTCTCAGGGCGGATGGACTTACTGCTGTAATGCTCGGACTGAGCGGTTTAGTCGGACTAGTCATCAGTGTCTACAGCCTGACCTATTTTAAATCAAACAGCCGGAAAGAACACCTATTCTGGCCCATCTGGCTTCTACTCTGGGGCGGCCTGAACGGCCTCTTCATTTCCGGTGATATCTTCAATTTATACGTGACACTTGAGTTGGTAAGTCTTGGTGCTATTCCCTTGATCGCCCTTGCAGGAACGCGCAATGCGATCAAGGCAAGCCTGCGCTACCTGTTGCTGGCTCTCCTTGGCTCCATGTCCTATCTGTTCGGCGTCGGCCTCCTTTATATGCGCTTTGGAGTCCTCGATCTTGTGATGCTGGGCAACGTCATCACTCCTGACTTCACGGCCTACGTGGCCTTGGCTCTCATGATTGGAGGCCTGATTATTAAGGCCGCACTGTTCCCGATGCATTTCTGGCTTCCGCCCGCGCACTCGAGCGCACCCGCGCCAGTGAGTGCTGCCTTGTCGGGGCTCGTCGTGACGGCTTCGTTTTACGCGATCGCGCGATTGTGGTTCTACGCGTTTCCGGCGCTGGAATTGGCGAAGCTGAGTCAACTGATCGGACTGCTCGGTTGCGGGGCAATCCTCTGGGGTGGATGGCAAGCTATACGGCAAGAACGACTCAAGACACTCGTCGCTTATTCGACCGTAAGCCAGATCGGATATCTGTTCCTCGTTTTCCCGCTTTGCAATACGGCAGTTGAAGGTTCCGGAATTGCGTGGTCAGGCTGCATCCTCTTCGCCGTATCGCACGCGATAGCCAAAGCCTGTGCATTTCTTGCCGCGGGAGTCTTTATTAAAGTGTACGGGCACGACAGCATATCCAAGCTTCGCGGCGCAGGACGGCAACTTCCGATGGTGACCCTTGCGTTCGCGTTAGCCGGCGTGAGCCTGATGGGTCTGCCGCCGTCCGGTGGTTTTTTCGGGAAATGGATGCTTCTGAAGGCGGCATTCGTAACCGGACAATGGGGGTACGGAGTCGTCATGGTCTGCGGCGGTCTTCTGGCCTTCTGCTACATCTTCCGCGTACTTGAGCAGTTCATGACCGCACCGGATGAGAACGCTCCAAAGGTGAAGGCGCCTGCAGTAATGACCTATTCGGTGCTATTGCTCGCTGTTGCGGCCGTATCACTTGGTTTCTTCACCCCTGTGCTCCTCAGTGTTCTGGGCGTCGACTCACCGGTTTCGCTCGTATCATTTGCACCGGAGGCACTGCTCCCATGAACGCATGGCTTCCAGTACTGATTCCGGCAACCTCGCTGATTGCGGCGCTCATCATCTTTTTTATCAAGGAAGAGAATCGTGGACTGCGTACGTTTGTGAACCTGACTTTGGCCTCGCTGAAGGTGCTGCTGGTTGCATTTCTCGTTGTCGGTGTTTCCCAAAATAAGGACTACCGATTCACGCTCGCCCTGTTCTACGGTTTCGAGCTCGTCCTGCATGCCGACGCGTTATCGCTCCTGTTTGTGGGTCTGTCCGCATTGCTTTGGCTTGTTACCACGATCTATGCGATCGGATACTTGGATGTTTCACAAGAGCACGACAAAAGAAGATTCTTCGGTTTCTTCAGCCTTTGTGTCAGTGCAACAACAAGCATTGCACTGGCTGGTAATCTCTTTACCTTCCTCGTTTTCTACGAACTGCTGACCATCGCGACGTATCCCCTGGTCGCTCATCGCGGAGGGCCTGATGCGATTAAAGCCGGACGCGTCTACCTGCTGTATACGCTCGGTGGAGGGGCTCTGCTCCTCGTTGCGATTGTCTGGTTGAAATCAATTGTCGGCGCGGCCAACTTTGCTACGGGCGGCATGCTGATTCCCTTCGTCGTCAGCCATCAGACAGAGCTGACGATCATCTTCACGATGCTCATCGTCGGATTCGGCGTGAAGGCGGCCCTTGTGCCTTTGCACGGATGGCTTCCCGTAGCGATGGTTGCCCCCGCGCCTGTGAGTGCACTGCTGCACGCCGTTGCAGTCGTCAACGCGGGTGCGTTCGGGATCATACGAATCGTCTATGACGTCTATGGCCCAGACGTCTGTACGCAACTCGGAGTCAGACCCTGGCTCGCGGCCGCAGCCGCATTCACCATCATCTACGGGTCCGTACGTGCGCTACGGCAGGATGACTTTAAGCGTAGACTGGCCTATTCAACAGTCAGTCAGCTCTCGTACATTATTCTCGGTACGGCAATTATCGGCCCGCTGGCAACGATCGGTGGACTCGTCCACCTGTTCCATCAGGGCATCATGAAGATCACAATGTTTTTTGTTGCCGGTAATCTGGCCGAAGAGCTGCACATCAAGAAGGTCAGTCAGATGAACGGTATCGGTCGGCGCATGCCCATTACGATGGCGGCCTTCTCCATCGCCGCCTGTGCGATGATCGGTATACCGCCTATGGCGGGCTTCATTAGCAAATGGCATCTCGGTCTCGGCGCGATTGTGGCAGGGCAGGAATGGGTTGTAGTTGTCCTGCTCGGTAGCACGATACTGAACGCGGCCTACTTCCTTCCGATCGTCTACCGCGCCTGGTTCAAGGAACCGGACGTGGCATTCGATCCTCCCCCAAATGGACGCAAGCTGGAGATTCATCCTTACCTGTTGATACCGCCGTTGTTCACGGCTCTTTGCGTTATCGCCGCCGGAATATTCGCTGGCATGCCCTTCAGTCCGCTTGAGTGGACGAAGCTCATCACTCTAAAGGAATACGGACCCTAATGATATCGCAATTTGTCATACCGGGTTGGATGTGCGTGGGGATTACGGGACTTCCTTTGGTTCTTGCTCTGTTCCTGATGATCCCGCGTTTGCGTCCGCTGATCTACCGCCTTGCGGGTCCAATCGCCCTGCCTTCTGCCCTCATCGCCCTCATCGCCAAGCCGGGTTATTTCGATGAATCCGTTACGTATCTACTCGGCGTCAGTGCGGGATTTGACCAGATCGGCCGCGTATTTCTTTTCTTCACGGCGATGATATGGTTTTTCGCCGGAGTTCATGCGACCGGCTACATGAAAGACGGACCGCACAAAGCTCGTTTCTTTGCCTGTTTCCTGATTGCTATGACCGGCAACTTTGGTTTGACCGTTGCGAACGATGTCGTCAGCTACTATTCACTCTTCGCTCTGATGAGTTTCTCGTCGTATGGCCTGGTTGTTCATTCCGGCGGTGCCCTTGCAAAGAGAGCATCACTGGTCTACATCGTCCTCGTTGTAATCGGCGAAGCGCTGGTATTTCCTGCCGCTATAATGGGTGCGGCCGGAGCTGACTCGGTTTTACTTCCGGATATTCGTGCCTACCTTGCAACCTCACCGCAACTTCCAGTTGTCGCGCTTCTCGTACTGGTTGGTTTCAGCATCAAGGCGGGCGTACTGCCTTTACATGTATGGTTGCCCCTTGCGCATCCCGCCGCGCCTACGCCTGCAAGTGCGGTGTTGAGCGGATGCATGATCAAGGCCGGCGTGCTCGGTTGGATCCGGTTCCTCCCGCTGGGTGATGCTGCGTTGCCGGCGATTGGGGAGGGAGCTGCGGTGGTCGGTGTGGTAACGATCTTCTGGGGACTCGGTGTGGGCCTCACGCAGTCCAATCCAAAGGCCCTATTGGCCTATTCAAGTGTCAGCAAGATGGGCTTTATGCTCCTGCTGATCGGCTTGTCTCTATACGAGCCTTCCCTCTGGGAAACGGCTTCGATGGCACTGCTCGTCTACGCATGTTTCCATGGGCTCAATAAAGGTGCGCTCTTCCTCGGATGCAGTGTCACGTCGTCCGCGAAACGAGGTGTCGCAGTCTATATCGGTCTAGCCGTGCTCGCCGCATCGTTTGCAGGTTTCCCGTTGCTTGCAGGATCGATGGCTAAGTTCCCGTTTAAAAACGTACTCGAAAGCAGCGGACTTCCCTGGGCGACGGCTCTCAAGAGCCTTCTCCTTCTTGCATCTGTTCTGACTGCATTTCTTATGGCCCGCTTTGTTGTGCTTACGCGACCGCGCGGAGAGCAGGGCGGACATAAAGCTGATCGGCTTCAAACCGCTGCATGGTGGGGCGCCATTCTGTTGCTGGTCGCATTTCCGCTTGTGCTTTCGGCCTTCGGAATCTTCGACAAAGCATCTGCTGCGTTCAGTTCGAAATACTGGTGGGGAGCGCTCTGGCCGGTGCTTCTCGCAGGTGGAATCTCATACGCAGTCATACATCTTGGCTACCGTGCAGCATTAGAGATACCCATGGGCGACATTCTCGGTATCTACCAAAGGGTACTAGGCTTCATGGTCCGATTGGTACCCACCCGCATCCGCACCCTAATAACACAAGAAACCAATGCCCCCTTACACATACGCATCTCGGACGAATGGAAGCAAAACTTTTGGGCCTTTTTCACAAAAGGCGAAACCCGCCTATCCACTTGGGTCAACGGCGGTTTAATCTACCTGATTCTATTAGTAGCCATAATCCTGACCCTCGCCTCGTAGAATAGGGAGTCGTGATTTCCTATCCTTTAATTTCTGTACCGATTCACCATCGGCATGCGGCGGTCGCGGTCGAAGGAACGTGGGGTAATTTTGATGCCGGGTGGCGACTGGCGGCGTTTGTATTCGGTGAGTTCAACCGTATGTACCACGCGGCGGACAAGGGCCTCGTCGTACCCTTTGGCGATGAGCCCCGCAATCCCCATATCGTTTTCCACATAGTCTTCGAGGATGGGATCAAGCACCTCGTAAGGCGGAAGCGAGTCGGTGTCTTTCTGGTCGGGGCGAAGTTCGGCTGAAGGCGGCCGCTCGATAATGCTCGGCGGAATCACTCCCCCTTGTTCGTTGCGCCAGCGGCAAAGGTCGAATACGAGGGTTTTTGGTACATCCTTGATGACGGCGAATCCGCCGGCCATATCGCCGTAGAGCGTGCAGTAGCCCATGGCCATTTCGCTCTTGTTCCCCGTGGTGAGCACGAGCCAGTCATACTCGTTAGAGAGTGCCATGATCAGGTTGCCGCGGATGCGCGCCTGCAAATTTTCCTCGGCGAGTCCCGGCGCTTTGTCTGCTCCCCATACCTTTGAAAGTTCGGATTCAAACCTGGCGTAAAGCTCTTTGATTGGCACGGTATGGAATTCAACATCGAGAAGCTCAGCCATCTTGCCTGCATCGCCGAGGGTTTCGGACGAGGAGTATTGCGAGGGCATGGTGACGCAAGCGACACGTTCTTTTCCGAGGGCATCGACGGCGAGTGCTAGTACGATGGCCGAGTCGATCCCGCCGCTGAGCGCAACAACCACGCGCTTGAAGCCGATCTTATCGACATAGTCCTTCAGACCGAGTTTTAGAGATTCGTAGATTTCTTCCAGAGGCTGTAGGCTTTGAGCTGTAGGCTTTAAAGGAGCCTTAGAATCGAAGTAGAGGATGTCTTCCTTAAACTGCTTGGCGCAGGCGAGGCGGGTGCCGTCGGGGGCGAAGACCATGCTGGCCCCGTCGAAGACGAGCTCGTCCTGTCCGCCGACGAGGTTGCAGTAGAACAGGGAGGTGTCGAGTTTTTGCGCGGTCTGCGCCAGCACATCGATGCGATCGTTGAGCTTGTTACGATAATAGGGTGAGGCGGAGAGGTTGATCAACAGATCGATATCCTTGCCTGCGAGCGAAGCGACGGCAGCCCCTTCCGGATCCCAAGAGTCCTCGCAAATATGGATAGCGGCCTTTTGCCCATCGATCTCAAAAACAAACGGATCGGTTCCGGGTTCGAACAGGCGCTTTTCATCGAATACACCATAGTTCGGGAGGAGCATCTTGTGGTATTCACCGATGATTTTGGAGTTTCGGAAAACCAGCGCCGCGTTATATTTTTTTCCGTCTCTTGAAACGGGTGCTCCAACCCCGACGGTTACTTCTGGCGGAAGTTCTTTTTTTAGACGTTGGAGCTGAGTCTCGCAATCGGTACAGAAATGATCCTTGAGAATCAGGTCTTCAGGGGGGTAGCCGGAAAGAGCCAGTTCCGGGAAAACGATCAGCCGTGCACCAGCGTTAAAGGCCTCCCACGCCTTTGAAATAATCAGGTTTGTGTTGGCTTCAAGTGCCCCGACTGTGGGGTTCATTTGAACGAGTGCGGATTTCATTAGCGGCGGTAGTTCGGCGCTTCCTTGGTGATCTTGATGTCGTGGGCATGTGCCTCGAGTGCACCTGCGCTAGAGACGCGTACGAACTGGCCGCTCTCCTTGAGGGCTGCGATGGTGCGAGTTCCGCAGTAGCCGAGGCTGGCTTGCAGGCCGCCGCAGTATTGCTTCATCACCTTGTTCACGGTTCCGGCAAACGGCACCATTCCTTCGATGCCTTGTGGGACGAGGTCGTCATCGTTGCTCAGCCCATAGCGCTGGCGGCTGCCTTCGCGCGACTTCATGGCGTCGAGACTTCCCATGCCGCGGTAGATGACGAACTGGCGGCCTTCGTAGATGATTTTTTCGCCGGGGCTTTCCTCGGTTCCGGCCAGTACGGAACCCATCATGACGGTGTTGGCTCCGGCGACGAGTGCTTTGGCAATGTCGCCGGAGTTACGCACACCGCCATCGGCGATGACCGGGATGTCGCCTTTGAGCGCACTGGCGGCGGCATAGATTGCGGAGATCTGGGGAATGCCTACACCGGCCACGACGCGGGTGGTGCAGATCGAGCCGGGGCCAATGCCGACCTTGACGGCGTCTGCGCCGGCATCGCGCAGGGCAAGCGCTGCCTCGCCAGTGGCAATGTTGCCGCCGATTACGTCGATATGAGGGAATTTATTCTTTACCCAAGAAACCATTTCGATGACGCCTTTGGAATGGCCGTGCGCGGTATCGACCACCAGTACATCGACTTCGTTTTCATTGAGGATTTCGGCGCGATCATAGTCGCCGGGGCCAATTCCTGCAGCTACGCGCAGGCGGTATTTGTCGTCGCGGTTGAAGAGAGGTTCCTCGTTTTCGATGAGGCGTCGGACATCGGCATAGCTGTAGAGTCCAACCAGCTTTCCATTTTCAACTAGGGGTAGTTTCCCAATCTTATGTTTTTGCATCAGGTCATAAGCTTGGCGCAGGTTGGTGCCTTTTTTGGCTGTGGTGATGCCGGTCGTCATGATGTCGGTCACTGGGGCGCGCTTGGAGCGGGAGAAGCGGATGTCTTTGGAGGTCAAGATCCCAACGAGTTTTTCTTGGTCGTCGAGGATCGGAAAGCCGTTGAAGTTGTACCCTTTTTCTGCCTTGCGGATGGCTATGGTTTCAAGCGTGTCGTTGATGTTGAAGGTGATGGGATCGGTGATGAGGCCGTTGAGGTGGTGCTTTACACGGCTGACGTGCTGTGCCTGCATTTCGGGGTCGAGGTTTTTATGGATGACGCCGATGCCGCCGAGCATCGCCATGGAAATTGCCATTTTTGCTTCGGTCACGGTATCCATCGCCGCGCTGAGGAAAGGGATTTTCACGCTGACGTTTCGGGTTAGTTTGGAAGAGATTTCGGTGTCGCTCGGCAGGAAGTCCGCGTACTGAGTAATTAGTGAGACGTCATCGAAGGTAAGCCCTTCATAAGGGAAGGTATTCATGAAGTCGGCGATGTGTTGGTTCTGGCTCATTTAATACGTCCTTTTGCCGAGGCACTTTGTATAGGAACAGAAAACGAGTCAATAATAAGATGAATTAATCCAAGCTGAGATCGCCGTGGATACGCAGGAGTTGTTGCTCCCTATCTACGAGTAGCTTCTTGTCGGGGAAGGCAACGGGGAGTTTTTCGATGAGCAGAGCTTGGACTTGGTCACGCAGTTCCCGTTTCAGGGTCTCCGGGATACGCTGAAGGGTGGAGAGACGGATGTCGACGACGTAGCCGGGGCCCAGCCGGGAACCGAACCCGGCGGAATAGGAAGCTCCAACATTGAAGAGGCCGTCCATTTCGGGGTTGGAGGTGGCGCCTTCCGGCGACCGGCTGGGGTGGAGAGGGAAGCGGTTTTCATACAGGCGTTCCAACTCGACGTCGATTTCGTCGAATACTCGCTTCAGTCGCTGCTCCCACTCTTGTGCCTTAAAAAATCTCATCGGGATCCAGAAAAAACAAAAACCGCCGACAAGGCAAGCGTCTTTTAAATCAGGTAATTGAGGAGCGTATAAGTGTCTATTTATTTGTCACCTATTTTCCGCCCACCAAGGTTTGACATCTATCTGTGCTGCCATATTCTTTTCCAAAATTTTCGAATGAACGGGTCACGAAACTAACCATGGAGATTTAAGCCTATGAATGCTCCCACGAAGAATAAGAATCTACTGAATTGGGTAGCAGAAATCGAGGCTATGTGTACGCCGAATCAAGTGGTTTGGTGCGATGGTTCCGCCAAAGAATACGACCGCCTGATGGGCGAAATGGTTGAGAGCGGCATGGCGATCAAGCTGAACGAGGAAAAGCGTCCAAACAGTTATGCCTTCAACTCCGACCCGTCCGATGTGGCGCGTATTGAAAGTCGAACTTATATCGCTTCCGTCAAGGAAGAGGATGCCGGCCCAACCAACAACTGGACCGATCCGGTTGAACTGAAGAAAACCCTGACCAAGCTCTACACTGGTTGCATGAAAGGACGCACGATGTACGTGATTCCGTTCTCTATGGGTCCGATCGGTTCGCCAATGGCTAAAATCGGCATTGAAATCAGCGATTCCCCCTACGTGGTGGTCAACATGCACATCATGGCTCGCGTAAGCCCGAAGGTGCTCGAAGTGCTCGGCGATGAAGGCGAATTCATTCCTTGCTTGCACACCGTTGGTTCTCCGCTCGAACCCGGTCAAAAAGACAGCCGCTGGCCCTGCGCTCCAATCGAAGAAAAATACATTGTTCACTTCCCAGAAGAAAACCTGATTTGGTCCTATGGTTCCGGCTACGGTGGAAATGCCCTGCTAGGTAAAAAATGTTTTGCGCTACGCATTGCTTCGAACATGGCTCGCCATGAAGGTTGGATGGCTGAGCACATGCTCATCCTGCGTTTCACCAATCCGGAAGGGAAACAGTTCCACATTGCAGCGGCCTTCCCGTCTGCGTGCGGAAAAACAAACCTCGCGATGCTTCAGTCCACCGTTCCGGGCTGGAAAGTTGAAACCATCGGTGACGATATTGCCTGGATGAAGCCGGGTGAAGACGGTCGTCTTTACGCGATCAACCCGGAAGCCGGATTCTTCGGCGTTGCTCCAGGTACGGCCAAATCTTCTAACCCGATGGCACTCGCGAGCTGTCGTAAGGATGCGATTTTCACCAATGTAGTCGTCACCGATGACGGCGACGTATGGTGGGAAGACATGGGTGTGGAGTGCAAAGGTGGAACGGATTGGCACAACAATCCGTGGAAGTCGGGCATGAAGGATGGAGAGGGAAATACCATCAAAGGTGCACATCCGAACAGTCGCTTCACAGCACGTGCGGCTCTCTGTCCTGTACTGTGTCCTGATTGGGAAGACCCGGCCGGTGTTCCGATCGATATCTTTGTCTTCGGCGGAAAGCGCGCAAATACCATCCCGCTCATCCACGAAGCGTTTAACTTCGAGCAGGGCGTATACATGGGGGCAACTGCATCTTCCGAGCCGACCGCAGCCGCCCTTGACTTAGGCAATGTGAGCCTGCGTTTCGACCCGTTTGCCATGACGCCGTTTATCGGCTACCACGCGGGCGACTACATGCAGCATTGGTTCGATATGGGCGAAACCCTCGGCGACAAAGCGCCACGTTGTTTCTATGTCAACTGGTTCCGCAAGACGGACGACGGCAAGTGGCTTTGGCCCGGCTACGGCGAAAACTCCCGTGTCCTCAAATGGATGTGCGACCGCGTCGAAGGTAAGGTGGATGCCGTTGAAACCCCGATCGGCCTGATGCCAAAAGACGGTGACTTGACTCTTGATGGTCTGGATATCTCGGCCGAAGACTGGGCGGAACTGATGAAGGTCGACACCCATCTCTTCAAGACCACCCTATCCAATGCTCGAGAATACCTAGCGAAGTTCGGCGACAAGCTTCCGGCTAAAATGGTCGAACAGATGGATGCGCTTGAAGCGCGTCTCGGCTAATTCAATTCAAGGATTGGGAAATATAAAAACGTCCCGGTTTCGGGGGCGATTTTTTTGTTTTCGGGTGCAGGGTATTGGCTTAACGAGGTATGACCAGTCAGAGTTGATCGTTTCCTGAACACGTTGGGTATTTGCAGGATAGTAGTTGAATTCCGGTACTTTATTTGTGAGAAAACGAACAGAAACTGGACTTTGTGGTGTGCGGACATCATGCTTAAATCCACTCCTATGGAACTCTCCAAGATCATCATGGAAAAGCTCAGAACCTTGCCGGATGCACCGGGGTGCTATTTGATGCGCGACCGCGACGGAAAGATAATCTACATCGGCAAGGCGGCCTCGTTGCGTAAGCGGGTACAGAGCTATTTCCGCCGCCATACCAAGCGAACGGCACCCCCAAAAATTCGAAGCCTGATCAGCTCGATTGAGGATTTTGATATCGTGGTGCTTAAATCGGAGGCGGAAGCGATCCTGACCGAGGGCAAGCTGATCAAGGAGTACCGCCCACACTACAACACGCTATGGAAAGATGACAAGCGCTTCACGATGATTCGTGCGGATGTACAGCATCCATTTCCAACCCTGAGTAAGTGCCGGATCAAGAAGAGGGATGATGCTGCGTATTTTGGTCCGTACACCTCGAGCATGGCGGCCAAGGCGGCGGTGGCATTTTTAGAGCGGCGCTTCGGGTTGCGGCGCTGCCGACCGCGCGAGCCGGATGCGGAAACCTACAAGCATTGTAGCAATGATATAATCGCCAACTGCTCAGCACCGTGCATCGGAAAGGTTTCGCCGGAGGAATATCGCAAGCGGATGGATGAAGCCTGCGCCTTTCTGCGAGGGGAACGGATGGGGATGCTCAAGGAATTACGTGGTGAAATGGAGGCCGCCGCCAGAGAATTTCGCTTCGAAGAGGCTGCCGCGTTGCGCGATATGCTGATGCATCTGCACCAAGCGGTGAAGGAAAAGGCGAAGGTTCGCAAGACTCCGAAAATAAAACAGGATGAGGCACGGCTGGGGCTGAAGGAGCTAAAGGAACACCTCAAGTTATCGTGCGAACCGCGCGTGATTGAATGCTTCGATATCTCCAATATTTCAGGCACCCATTCGGTGGCCAGCATGGTGTGCGCGGTGGACGGTATACCGTATCCCAACCGTTACCGCCGCTTCCGCATCAAGACTGTCGAGGGAGCTGACGATCCGCGCTCGATGGCTGAGGTGGTGCGGCGTCGCTATTCGCGCCTGCTGAAGGAAAAGAAACCGTTGCCGGGGCTGGTGATGGTGGATGGCGGCATAACGCAGTTGCGCGCGGCCAAGGTGGAGCTCCAGATATTGGGGCTGGATTCGCTTCCCCTCGTTGGGCTGGCGAAGCGCTACGAGGAGATCGTCTGGGATTATAAATATAATGCGGGAAACCTATTCCTGCCGCGCCATTCTGCGGGGTTGACGGTGGTGACACGCTTGCGTGACGAGGCACACCGTTTCGCTATCACCTATCACCGAGAGTTGCGCCGCCGCCGTATCAAGGAGTCAGTATTGGACGAAATTCCGGGTATCGGATCTGCTAAAAAGGATCTGCTATTAAAGCATTTTGGATCGATCGCTCGGTTGTCGCGTGCTTCAGTGGAGCAGATTACCAAGGCGCCGGGCATCGGGTCCAAGACCGCCCAGCTTATCCGCAATGAGTTAGACAAGAAGGAATAATGATATGGAAATGAAGGTGCCAACCAAACGATTTGGACGAACGGAAGTGCAGATACCCGTGCTGAGTTGCGGCGGAATGCGTTACCAGCAGGGGTGGGAGGATCTCGATCCCGACCAGATTGATAAGGCCGGACAGGAAAACCTGAAAGCAACCATTTACCATGCACTGGAGTGTGGTATCAATCATATCGAAACCGCGCGTGGTTACGGTTCGTCGGAGATGCAACTTGGTTGGGTATTGCCGCAGATCGACCGTGATCGGCTTCTGGTCCAAACCAAAATCGGTGTGAAGGAGTCCGCAGAGGAGTTTCTGGAAAGCTTCGAGATTTCGATGAACTACCTGAAACTAGACCATATCGATTTTCTTTCGATCCATGGAATCAACTTGCCGGAGCATATCGGAACCTGCTTGAAGAAAGGGGGCTGTATGGATGCTATCCGGCGGTTACAAAAAGAGGGGCGGGTTCGGTTTTGTGGGTTTTCCACGCACGGCGGCCCCGAAACGGTGGTGCCGGCTTGTGAAACGGGTGAGTTTGATTATGTAAACCTTCATTGGTATTTCATCTATAACCAACTCCATTGGCCGATGGTTGAGGCGGCGGCGAAGCAGGATATGGGAGTGTTTATTATTAGCCCTAACGATAAGGGAGGGGTGCTATATCATCCCACACCAAAAATGGCAGACTTGTGCAGTCCGCTCACGCCGATGCAATGGAACGACCTCTACTGTCTTGTGCGTTCAGAAGTGCATACTCTCAGTATTGGTGCGGATAAGCCTGCGGACTTCAACGAGCATGTTGCCGCCGTTACGCAGCACTGGGAAGGGCGAGAGGCCTTGGTCGGAACCATTGAACAGCGTATTGCTCAATCTTTGGAAACCGATTTGGGAGAGGGCTGGATGAAGCATTGGCACGAGGGGCTTCCACATTACACCGAAACCCCCGGAAACATCAATGTGCGGGAAATCCTGCGCCTATGGACCTTCTACAAGGGTCTCGATTTGGTGGAAGTCGCTAAGCTACGATACAATCTACTCGGAAACGCCGACCACTGGTTTCCCGGGCAACCCGCCATCGATGTGGAAAAACAGGATTGGTCGTGTTTGGCCGCAAGCCCGTTTGTGGATCGTATTCCCGGCATTCTTGCCGAGGCACACACTGCGTTTGCCGAGGCTCCGGCCGCGCGGTTGAGTGAATCGTAGATACAGAAAAGGGGCTCCAATGGGAACCCTTTTTCTTATTAGAAGTCAGCGATGACTACTTTTTTTCCTGCAACGTCAGCTTCTTGCCAGACTTAAGCCACTCGGTCAGAATAACCTTGCAGTACTTACTGGTGGAAAGGTGCATGGAGTTTGCACGACTTTCTAGCTCATCAGCCATTTTCTTAGACATGTTAATGCCAATTGTTTTTGTATTTTTACCAATCGGATTTGTTGCCATTATTTTTCCTCGTTATTTGCTAAAGAACGTATTTGTAAATGAGGACTCTCTCGGGGTCTAGTAAAAAATACTAAAATAAGTTGGCCGATTACCTTTACCTGCCGAGTTCTCTTTGAAAGTTTAACTTTAAATTAGGATTCTTAAGGAAATAATAGTAGGTGCGATATGTGGTGGTTTAAGCGGAAAAAGTCGTTGGCTGAAGAACCCAGTAGTATTTGGAAAAGTGATTTTTCCGACTGTGTGACAACAGATTATCTTCCCAGCTATTCCGTTTGCAACAACGAAAATAACACCACATGCCGTTATGTCGCCCTCTATGCTGGAATGAGCCTCTGCGGCAATCCGCAGCACAAAACTTTCATTCCCAATGATACCGCTCCGACTGAACCCGAATAACCGGATTTTTTGATTTAACCTGCGCTTGTCAATCCCGCGAACTGCCACTATGTTCCGCGCATGTTGAATCAAGACCAATCCAGCACCAAAGGTCGCGTCGCCATTGGCATGAGCGGAGGAACCGACAGCTCTGCCGCCGCTGCCATGCTCGTTGACCAAGGCTACGAAGTCATTGGACTCACGGCTCACATGTGGAAAGACGGCTCTCGTTGTTGCTCGCTTGAAGATGTCGAGCGTGCTCGAAAAGTCTGCACCTATCTTGGAATTCGCCACTACGTCGTCAATGCGCAGGATATTTTTACCGATAAAATTGTCGATCCCTTCGTAAAGGAATATGCGGCCGGCCGGACGCCTTCCCCCTGCATCTATTGCAACTCGTTTGTGAAGTTCGGTTTTCTGGTCGACCGGGCACGGCAGCTTAATTGCGACCACTTAGCGACCGGGCACTATGCACGAGTTGAACAGCTCGGCGGAAAATACCATCTGTTTTGTGCAAAAGATCCGAAGAAGGATCAATCCTACTTCCTGCACCGCTTGGGTCAGGAGCAACTCGGCTTCATTCTTTTTCCACTGGCCGACATGCCCAAGCCGGAAGTCAAGGCCTACTCTAATGAACGCGGACTGCCTATTATCCCGCGTGGCGAAAGTCAGGATCTTTGTTTTGTGGAGGAGGGGAAGCTCCCCGACTTTGTTGAGCAACGCGATCCCTCTGTTGTTAAGTCCGGTGAAATTCATGATCAGGAAGGCAACGTGGTCGGAACACATACCGGTCTGCACCGCTTTACCGTCGGACAGCGTGGCAAGCTCGGCATCGCGCTGGGCGAACGCATGTACGTCAAACGGCTCGACAAGGAAAACAACATCGTCGAAGTCGCTCCGCGCCCCGGCGTCATGAAATCTGAATGCACACTCACCGATATCCACTGGATCTCTGGGTACGCTCCGGCAGGCGACCTTCATTGTGAAGTTCGCCCGCGTTATCGTAGCAACGGCTCCACCGCCACCCTTCAGGTCTCTAACGGCGCGGATGCCACCGTCGTTTTCGACGAACCTCAGTTTGCGCTCACTCCTGGTCAGGCCGCGGTGTTCTACCAAGCCGACGAAGTACTCGGCGGTGGTTGGATTGCCGAAGTGCCCTGAGGATTCTCTTCCTTCCATGGGTCGTGCTTGCCATGGCGAAGCTATTCAGACGCCTTCCAGGTCGACTTTGAATAACCATTGCTAAAGTCCGTCAGGGAAGAGATCGCCGAGTTTGGGTTCCTTGTTTCGTGGCGTTCGTTTCGAGATGGACTTTTTCGCATCGGCCTTGCAGCGCGCCATGAAATCCTCCGACGACATCGTCTGTGCGCCCGCGCTTGAAACCGTATCGTGTTCAGCGTGGTCGGAGGTAACAACGAGGGTTTTATCCGGATTTGGGGCTTTGCAGACCAGCCGTTCGATCACCGTGTCGGCGGAAAGGTTTCCAGGAGAGAAGAAAACCTCTAGGTATTTCGACGCTAGCGCGGCATCGCTACCCGCTTCCCGACCATCGAAAACGATGGTGATTTGTTGTGCCATGGCGTGCGCCGTTTCCTCGACCATTCGCACCAACCGGTGCCGTGCGGCCTGGATATCCGTCCCGAGCATACGAGCCAGCTCCGGAACCTGATGGAGCAGGTTATAGCCGTCGATGATGAGCCATTCGAAGTGCATTATTTTCTCCCTCTCCAATTTAAAAGAGACGTCTTTTCCTCGAACAAATATTCCAACTTTCGCTTAAAATCGCCCTTGATTTTTTTCATGCTACCGTTTCCTTATAGCGTCTTTTATTTCGCGCAGCTCGGGGGCGCGGAGCAGGAGGGTCAAGGCAAAATAAACCCCGGCTCCGATGGTGATGGCCAAGCCGACGGTGAGAATTTGCGCGAGTTTGGCCGGCAGGTGGTTACCCAGCAGTGGAAGTGCAAAATGTGCAGTGACCCAAGCGGCCGTAGCCATGACGAGACTGGCGAGTAGGCAGCGGTTGAAGCATCGGAAAATTTCGCGCCAGTGGAGGTTTTTGATGCGGCGGTTTAGGAGAATGCCGAGCGCGGCCATGCCGATGGCTTCGGCGAGGACGGTGGAAAAGGCCATACCGGCATGTTTCCAGTAGGTCGGCAGGGTGAGGATAAAGATGATGTTGAGCACAAGGTTGAGCAGTACGGTGTAGAGGCCAATCCGAACCGGCGTCTTGGTGTCCTGCAGAGCGTAGAAGGCCGGGACGAATACCTTGGCGGCGCTGAAGACGACAAGGCCGGGTGCGTAGAAACATAGGGCGCGGGCGCTGAGCAGGGTGGATTGAGGATCGAAGCTACCGTTCCATTCAAAGAGGGCTGCAAGAATGGGTGTTGCGAGGACTAGCAGGCCGAGGGAGGCGGGGACCATGATGTAGATCAAATGCCGGAGCGAGTGGTTGATGGTTTCGCGCATGGCGTCGCTGTTCTTTTCGGAGACGTGGGTGGAGAAGGTCGGAAGGAGTACGGTGGCCATGGCGGTGGCGATGACACCGAGCGGAAAATAGATCATGCGCTCGCTATAGAACAGCGCAGCGGGAGCCCAGCCGCCGATCCAGAGGGCGAGCATGCGGTCGATCAGTACATTGAATTGGGTGACGGCCATGCCGAGTGCGGCGGGTCCCATGAGCCAAAGCATTTGTTTGACGCGCGGGTCGTTCCATGAGCTGGAAAAACGGAAGGGACAGCCAAAACGTTTCAGGGCGGGCAGTTGAATGGCAGCCTGCGCGATACCGGCGAGGAGTACGGCCCATGCGAGTACATGCG
>QIHI01000102.1 GCA_003230915.1 Kiritimatiellales bacterium
AGCAGATTTTAACGCGCTTCAAAATATCCAACCGATGAGCCGGGCACATCGAAGTGCTGAGGTGATAACGACACAACGCCAAACCCACAGTTTCATCAAAAATCCGTTTTGCATCCTTTTTAGTATTGGCAATGAAAAGCACACTTTCTAATTCACCCAATTGTTTTTTAATTTGCCCGCCTATTTCCGTTGCAGACCATCCTCCAGATCTACGTTCATCAATCACTTCAATCCGACGGAAATCTTGGAACAGCGATTCATAGGGAACCAATTCCATTTCAGGGTGATAGGGAACAGCTCCCTTTTTTGAATCTACCGCATGGAGCAATGGCTGGGTCGCCGTGCAAAAAACAACCGTCGAAGAGCAAACTGATGTAAGGAAGTTTACTGCATTGTTAAATAGATGAATCGTGTTAACAGGAAGGGTCTGGACTTCATCAAAAATGATCACCGAGCGCGCCAACTGGTGCATTCGCCGAGCTCCTCGCGTGCCGCCGCCGAACAAGGTTTCCAGCAACTGAACCGATGTCGTGAAAACAATAGGCGCATCCCAATTTTCCGATAATAACCTGTTCCGCTTCGTATCATTTTTCTCAAGCAGATTTGAATGATGCTCCAGTACGATCTCATCGCCGACCAGCGCTTCATCCTTCACGAAGACATCGCGGATCTCTTGGGCATTTTGCTCAATGATCGATGTGTATGGAATAACATAAATAATACGATCAAGTTGATATTCCTTCGCATGGTGCAAAGCAAAACGCATACTCGCCAACGTTTTCCCGCCCCCTGTCGGCACCGTCAAATAATACAATCCCTGTTGCTCCACCGACTTTTTTAAACAAGCATCCGAAATAGCAGCTCGCTTCCTATTCATTTCAGAATTGGACTTAAACTCGGAAATATGACTTTCAAAGCAAGTCACCAAGCTTTCCCACTCCGCATAATTTCCAAGATAACGGAGAGAAGTGTCTTCGGGATTCTCAAAATCCGACGAATTAATCCGATCCGCATCAACCAAGCAACTGAAAATATAGCGAACCAATAACCCCATCCAAAAGGTCCGAAGCATCTTCGTTTCAGTCTTCGCATTGATTTCTTCCAAAATCGACATCAGACTGACGGACAAAATAGCAGAATCTGCAAGCGCCACAATTAGCTGATCAATAACCCCATCTACCTTCGTGCAAGCTTCAGAATAATGTGTCTTCTCATCCGCTTTATTCATGCGTCCAGCCAATCGATCCTCTCCATCAATATCAAAGCAATCAATCAAACCGCCATGGTGCGAGCATATACACAAGGCTAAAATTTCCCGAACAAGACATGTCAAGGCATCCGAATCAGTCAGGTTATTCCAAATCCACTGCGCACCAGCAGTAGCATGATCCACTTTCCCCTTCCATTTGGAAGGCTCCATGTAATTTGGATGATCAGGCTTCAACAATCCAACCGCTGATTTGATATAAAACTGGAATTTATCCGAATATTTCCCGAAATCGTGAAGTATTCCCGCTAATGCCCCAAATGATCCGCCACCTATTTTTTCACCAAAATCCTGAGCCATCTCCGAAACAGCCGAAAGATGTTCGTGTACATCCTGAGTCCGACCATCGCTTGATCGGTAATGAGCCAAAAATAGATCTGTTTTCAGGGGAGAGCTATTTGATTGCATCACAATCTCCCTGAAATGAACGCCGTTCACCAGTGCTCCTCTGTAACAAGGGCTTGGTTTCCAGATGCCATTCTTCCGGCGGGGCTCCTTCTTTGCTGTGGGCGTAGTGCAGCATAAAAAATAGGATAACCCATTTCAAACAGAACCACGAAACCTTCATTAGTTTTCTTTTATAGTTAAAATATAAGATCGAATCATCGAGGGTGTAGAGTTCTTGTATTCTTGTCGTTTAGCCAAATATTTTTACTTTGAACGATTGACGATCCTACAGCGAAAACGCATACCTTGATTCGTTCACGCGATAGAAGCAGAACCCTAAAACTCAAAGGAGTAGTACTATGAATAAAGCCGCCCGATATTTGACCGCAGTAGTCTTATTTGCCGTAGTCACCACCGTAGCCGTGCGAGCTCATTGCCAGATCCCTTGCGGAATCTACGATGATCAAATGCGCATTCATCTGATGGAGGAGCATGTAACCACCATCGAGAAAGCGATGAAGCAGATCGAGGCCGCACCGAACCAAAATCAGACCGTGCGCTGGGTGATGAGCAAGGAAAAGCATGCCGATGAACTAAGTGAAATTGTGACCTATTATTTTATGACGCAGCGGATCAAGCCGGGTTGCGAAGCCTATGCCGTCAAACTCGGTCAACTCCACGAAATCCTCGTGACCGCCATGAAAGCCAAGCAGACCACCGACCTCGCCCACGTTGAAAAACTCAAGACCTTGATCCACGATTTCGAGCACAGCTACATGGGCGAACAACACAAGCACTAGCAGAAGGGATAACCTTCGACAGGATGTACGGGATCATATCTTGAAGTTACTCCTACAATGAATTGCAGAGGTATGAATTTTCTAGAGGGAAAACTCAAAATTGAACCCTGTCCAGCTGACCTAGAATTTCGGTGGTATTTCGCTCTTCGGTGGCATCGAACAACCCACCGAGCTGTGTGATCGACTGGCCGCCTTTCCATCGTTTAAATAATTCAAGATCAACGTCGCGTTCCTGCAGGTAGCGACCAACCGGATTGGTGGCCATGTCGAAATCCGGTTCGTGTATAGTGCGTTCGACCAGACCTTCAAACGGCCCCGCACTGCCATGCACAAAGTTGTCGCGCCCCGGAAATTCCAAGGCCGTGCCGTGGGTGGAATAGAGCTGTCCCCGGAAACTTGCGGGACTAGCCTTGCTCGAATCAGTTGCGCCGAGAATATTTTTTCGAAACTGTTCCCATGAAACCTTAGAGGGATTGAATTCGACGACATAGTAGTTTATTGCCGTGGCCGGGTTGTAGAAATTCTCCTCCATGGCGGGATAGAAAGCATTGATCCCGTAGGAACCCAACTCCGGTAGCCAGGCCATGATCACGCCATCCTGAAGCTTTGCGGTCTTCCGGCTGGAAAACTGCTTATTCCACAGAAGGTACAGTTCGTGCGAGGAAATCCCCTTCAGTTTTTGCAGAATCGGGCTGCCATAAACCTTCTGTTTTTCGTTCTCCCAGCTCGCCCCAAAGGCGGACTTAAACTTGGCTTTTGCTTCGCTTGATAAGCCTAGTTCTTCTGGCAAACCAACGCATGCGGCCTTGCTATACATCAGGTAGTGTTGTCGGATGACATCCCGCTCCGCCAGTTCGGAGCCTTTAATCGAGCGGCTCAAAAAGAGGCTAAATCCGTGCTTCTCAAAAAAGGTCTCCACTTGTTCGGCAAGTTGCTTCGGAGACAAAGAGAGCCCGAGATGATGCACCGGTTTCGTAAACACTACAGCTTGGTTAATTTGATCTTGCATGAATCCCTCCAAAGTTGAATGGCGGAGAATCTATTTCAACCCACCTCGAAAATCAAAGCGCAAGGCAGAAAATATAACGCGTATTATTCTATGTAGAAAAACTAGTATTTTATGCCAGCCAAGGCTTGCCACTTCCCTTCGGCACAACGTAGACTCCCGCAGTTCGTAGGAATCTTAATGAAGAGGTATTAACTGTGGCAAAACTATCAGACAAAGATTGGAACACGCTCAAGAAAGAGTTGAAGAAGGGCGGGCGTTTTGAAAAATTCAGCCTCGGCGACCCCGAAAAAGACTATGTTACCTCACGAGGTATGGACATCCTTCGGTTACACGCTACTGACTTTGTGAACAAACGCCTCGCCCCCGCTAACCCCAAGAACGACGGACGACAAACCCCCGCTAAGGGACATCCGGTCTTCATTGCCCAACATGCTACCGGTTGCAATGACCGCGACAGCCTCGAACAATTTTTTGACATCAAGAAGGGAAAGGAACTTTCCGAAGCACAGGTTGAAAAGATAGTCGATGCGATTCTCCGCTGGATCGCAGAGCATCTCGATGTCTAGCCCCGTTTCTAAATCCCCTATGAAACCCGTAATTCTCGCTCGGCCAGAACATTGTGTTAGCCGAAAAAATATCTCTACCGCCGCCATTAAGGTTCTCTACCGCCTCAGAGACGAAGGGTACACCGCCTATATCGCCGGGGGTGGAGTGCGTGATCTCCTACTCGATCGCCATCCAAAAGATTTCGATATCGCCACGGATGCCACGCCTGAGCAGCTTCGTAAAATATTCCGCAACTGCCGCCTCATTGGCCGTCGTTTCCGGCTCGCCCACATTCTCTTCCGTGGTGAGATCATCGAAACCGCCACCTTTCGCGCGCCTGTTCCCGAAACCGACGGCGAGCACAACGAAAAGGTCTTTCGCACAGGAGAAGATGGCCAGGTCATGCGCGACAACGTTTTTGGAACCCCAGAACAGGATGCATTCCGCCGCGACTTCACCATCAACGCCCTCTTCTATAGTATTTCCGACTTTTCCATAATCGACTATACTGGCGGTCTCGAGGATCTAGAAAAAAAGATCATTCGTGTCATCGGCGATCCCGACAAACGCTTTACCGAAGATCCCGTCCGCATGATTCGCGCCGCACGCTTTGCTGGAACCCTCGGCTTCGAAATCGAAAAGAAGGCCTACGACTCCATCTGCCGCAACAAGGACAAACTCGCACTCGCCGCCCCGTCACGCATGTACGAGGAGGTGCAGAAACTCTTCTTCTGCGGCCACGCACGAGAGGTCTTCCACTGGCTGGAAACGACCGACCTATTACATCCCATGTTCCGCGACTTTGCACACTGGATCGATGAAGACAAGATACGCCATGACTGGGTTATTCAAACCCTCGAACAGATGGGTCGTTGGCGCAAGGCCAACCTACGTGTCCACCCTGCCCTGCTCTTCGCGCTCCTTTTCGGTGAGTACCACGAGTTCCTCGCGCAACAACTCGTCAAAGCCGGAGCCTCGCCCTTCGAAGCCGCGCGCGACTCCGTCCACCAGCACCTGCACGGTATGTGTACGAATGTCCGAGTTCCGAAACAGGTAATCTACCAGGTCTCGGATATCATGACTAACCAGTTACGCTTCGAGCGCGGCAAGGGGAAGAAGCCCAAGCGGTTCATGCAACACAAGGCCTTCCTTGACGCTTTCCTCTACTTCAAATTCTCGGCTAAGACCCATAACCGCAACACCGAACTTCTCGCCTACTGGACGGGTCTACGCGAAACGAAAAGTTAAACCCACCCTTGATATTCCTTGAACTGGAAAATGAGGTATGGCGTTATCTCTCGCTCTCATGGATCAATCCAAAGCCAAAGAAGTATTGCAGAATGTACAAACGCAATCGTTGGAACGCGCAAAAAAGCGAGCTGCGGTAAAACTGAAGATCGACTATCCCGAAATTCTTCCCATCTCTGCAAAACGAGTAGAGATCCAAAAACTGGTTAAAGATCACCAAGTGTTGATTGTCTGCGGCACGACAGGATCGGGCAAGACAACCCAACTGCCAAAGATTATGCTAGAAGCGGGGGCGGGAAAGACCGGGCGCATCGGCATCACCCAGCCGCGCAGATTGGCGGCCACGGGCATGGCGCGCCGTGTGGCGGAAGAGATGCAGACCGACTACGGCAAGGGGGTCGGTTGCCAGGTGCGTTTCGACAATCAAACGTGCGATGAGACGATCATCAAGTTCATGACCGACGGCATTCTGTTGGCGGAGACCCAACGCGACCGCCATCTGCAACAATACGACTGCCTGATCATCGACGAAGCTCACGAGCGTAGCCTGAACATTGATTTTATCCTCGGGTACCTCAAGAACCTGACACAGGTGCGCCCTGACCTGAAGATTGTAATCAGCTCAGCAACGCTCGATGCCGAGAGTTTTTCAGAATTTTTTAATAATGCACCCGTCATCGAAGTCGAAGGTCGCACCTATCCGGTAGATGATTTTTTCCTGCCACCGGGAAACGACGAGGAGCTATCGAACCATCTTCTCCGCGCCATGCGTTGGATCTCGGACGTGGATGATCAAGGCGACGTACTGATCTTCCTTCCGGGCGAGCGCGAGATTCGGGATGCCACTAAAAAGCTGGAAGGCCAACCTTGGAAAAACACCGAAATCCTTCCCCTCTTTGGGCGTTTGAGCATGGGCGAGCAGCAGCGTGTCTTTAAAAGTGGAGGGCGGCGACGAATCATTCTCGCGACCAACGTTGCGGAAACCTCCATCACCATTCCCGGCATCCATTATGTAATCGACTCCGGGTTGGTACGACTGAGCCGCTATAACCCGCGCACGCAGGTGCAGGGGTTGCAGGTTGAACAGGTATCGCAGGCGAGTGCACGACAACGGCGTGGACGTTGCGGCCGCGTGACCGACGGGATCTGCATCTATCTTTACGACAAGGATACTCTTGAAGGTAGTGCGCACTATACCGACCCAGAAATCCGCCGCACCTCGCTTGCGGGCGTAATCCTGCAAATGGAGCTGCTTGGCCTGCCACCCATCGAACAGTTCCCGTTACTCGACCCACCGCAGTCCGCGCTGGTACGCGAAGGATACAAGGCTCTGCAGGATATGGGTGCGATCGATGAAGATCGTAAACTGACCCCAATGGGACGTAATATTTCCAAGTTTCCAACCGATCCTCATTTGGCACGCATGATCGTACAGGCGCACGACGAGGGTGCGTTGCCGGAAATTTTGGTCTTAGTTTCATTTCTTTCGATTCAAGATGTACGCGAGCGACCCAGCGAAAAGGCCGAGGCCGCCGACCTCGCACACAAGCAATGGATCGATCTGAAATCAGATTTCATGACCATCCTCAACCTCTGGGACGCCATCGAAGATGAGCGCGGTACAGGCGGATCGCACGGTAAATTACGAAAGTTCTGCAAGAAAAACTTCATCAACTACCGTCGTGTAATGGAATGGCGAAATCTTTGGAAAGATCTACAAAAAAATGTGTGCGATCTGGGATGGGATAAATCCTATACAACAAACCAAAGGCGCAACGATGCCGTTTTGGAAACCTCCCATTACGACCTCGTACACCGCAGCCTACTGGCTGGATTGCCAACTAACATCGGCTTGAAGGGTGAAGGTCGCGAGTTTACTGCCGTGCGCAACCGCAAGTTTTTTATCTTTCCCGGATCCGGCCTTTTCATGAAACCTCCTGAATGGGTGATGGTATTTGCGCTGGTGGAAACCACCAAGCTCTATGCTCGCACCGTCGCGGAAATCAAGCCGGAATGGCTAGAAGACGTTGCGCCGCATCTCTGTAAATCCGTCTATAAAAAGCCGGTATGGAATCCCGAACAAGGCTTCGTCTACGCCAAGGAATCAATCGTTTCCGGCGGTCTTACTTTGCTCGACGACCGCCGCGTACACTACGGCCCGATCAATCCGGAGGAGGCTCGAAAAATATTTATCCGCGAAGGCCTGGCGCCCGGAAACCTCACCACCCGCAGCGAGTGGTTAAAGCTGCACCACCAAATGCTCGATAACATTGGCGCACTAGAGGAGAAAATCCGCCGGCCCAGTGCTCTGCTCGACCACAACGCCATCTTCGACCACTTCGAACGGCTCCTCCCACTGGAGGTCTATTCCGTGAAGACACTGGAAAGATGGGTTCACAAAAAACACGCCCGTATTGCCATGCGAATGAAGGATGCAATGTATCCGCAATCGACGCCGGTCACGCTGGAGGATTATCCCGACTCGCTGACGTTCCACGAAGAGAGGTTCCAGCTCATCTATAGTTTTGATCCCGGCGAAGAGCTGGACGGTATTGCCCTTGTCTGCCCGACCGATAAATTGGCCTTTCTGCCGGATTGGGCACCCGACTGGCTTGTGCCGGGCTGGCTGGAGGAAAAGGTTAACCGGCTTCTGCGAACCCTGCCGAAAAACGTGCAAACCACAGTCATGCCGATTGATCGGACTGCGAGAGAATTTGTTCAGTCCGATATTTCAATGGCTCAGCCGTTGCTTGACGCCCTCTCCGCCTATTTGCAGCAGGAATTCAAACTCCCGGTCGATGCCTCTGATTTCGACGAATCCGCTCTGCCCGCTTTCTTGCGCATGAAGCTGATTGAAACGAAAGATAACGAGATTGTCCAGATACATACCTCGATCTCCGATGAGCATCGGCTTACGGCTCATCGGAGCGGCGCCGCGATAGCCTTTGCCAAATGGGCACTCCCACCTCAACCGGAATGGCCAGGCGATACCCTTCCCGAATTCATCATCAGTACTGATGCCAAAAAGACTCAGGGCTATCCCGCACTCACGGCCGAAGCTCGCGGCGTGGGTCGCCAGGTTTTCCTGAGCAAAATCGAGGCCACCATTTCGCACCGTGCCGGACTGGTTCAACTCTTCCGCATCCAGCAGGCCGATCAGGTGAAGTATCTCGAAAAGCGCCCGCCGTTCACACCATTCGCCCAGCTCACCCTCGCATCCATCGACGACGAATTTCTGGCCGACTTTTTCGATGCAACTATCCATGAAGCACTCACACAGGATTCAAGATACGAGATACGGAATGCCAGCACGTTTGAGCAGCGCGCGCAGGAAGCGCGCGGCACATTCTATGAAATAGCTACGGAAAACGCCGAGATTTTAGAATCCCTATTGGAACAGCGCGAAAAAATGATTTCCGTACTGGAGGAGCTTCCGGGCGAT
Organism: Kiritimatiellales bacterium; assembly: GCA_003230915.1. Lineage (GTDB taxonomy): Bacteria > Verrucomicrobiota > Kiritimatiellia > Kiritimatiellales > Pontiellaceae > Pontiella. The sequence goes on from QIHI01000102.1 coordinate 8,700, forward strand.
ATTGATTCTCGTCTCGATCTGGGACTACAACTGGACTTCCTCTTCCGGGCGGGCTTCCTCCAAACCATAGATGTTTTTAGCCGCTACCCCCGCTATTTGAAAGCCATGCAGATCCGCACCCAGCGAATCCGAAACAATGCGCCAGCCGACTTGCGTAAGTTGGCCGAAGTCGAACCGTTTCAAAACCGCCTCAGTGCAAAGCTGCTAGAGAGCGACGATATCGGATCGGCTCACGACCTGCTGGAATTCGCAATGCTACTCGAAGAATTCCGCGTTAACCGTTTCGCCCCCGAGATCAAGACGCCCATCAAGGTTTCCGCACAACGGCTGGAAGAAGTGTGGTCTTTGCTAGCTTGAGCGTTATGACTTCGCGATGAAGGCCACCGCGTTTTTGAACATCTTTAACCCCAGCCCCTGTTCTGGCAACGTACCCTCTAATTTTTGCTTATCCCAGTTCGGGTGGTTTTCGGGAAAGAGATAAGCTTCGGGGTGCGGCATCATACCAAAGATGCGGCCGGTCGGATCGCACAAGCCAGCGATGGCGTTGAGCGAGCCGTTCGGGTTGGCCGGAAACTCCTGCGTGGGTTGATTTTCTGCATCGACATAGCGTGCGGCCGTGCAGCCTTGCGCCTCGAGTTTTTCAATGAGTTCCTGGTCGAGTGTGAAGATCTTTCCCTCGCCATGGCGGATGGGCAACGGGAGCGTTCCAAGTTTTTTGGTGAATACGCATGGGGAGCTTTCCTCGAACCGGATGTCGCACCAAAAATTCTGGAAGGTGCCGCAGTCGTTCTGCATCAAGGAAACTTTCGGCTCGAAGTAATCACCATTTAAGCCCGGCAACAACCCCATTTTGGTCATCACCTGAAACCCATTGCAGATACCGATGATCAGCTTGCCGTCGTCGATAAATTTTTGCAGTTGCGCTTGCATGTGATGTTTCACGCGCAGGGCAAAAACGTGGCCACTGGTCATGTGGTCGCCGTAGGAAAATCCGCCGATAAACATCATTGCCTGAAACTCTTCAAGCTGATCGGGGTTGTCCAGCAGATCGTTCAGATGCACCAGCTTGGGCTCTGCACCCGCTAGTTTCCACGCATGCTCAGACTCCGCCTCGCAGTTCACCCCGTATCCCGTAATGATCAAAATTTTTGGCTTACTCATACTCTATCCTTCCATATCGTGTAACAGGGCTGTTGCGGCCGCAGTCGGATCTTCGGCCTGCACAATGGGGCGACCAATCACGAGGTGTGTTGCGCCCTGCTCCACCGCGAATGACGGTGTTGCGACACGCTTTTGATCGCCGACATCACCTTTCGGCATGCGGATACCTGGGGTCACAAGGAGTGCTTCTGGGAATTCGGCGCGGAGTACCTTCGCTTCGTGCGCGCTCGTCACCATTCCGTCGATCCCCGCCGAGATAGCCAAACGCCCTAGTTCCAAGGCTTGCTCCGAAACCGTACGCTCGATACCCAGATCTTTAAAATCCTCTTGGCTCAGGCTGGTCAGCGTTGTGACGGCTACTAATTTGGGCGGGTTCGTGCATTCGGCAGCAGCTTTGGCGGCCTCTTCAAGCATGGCTCGCCCACCGACGGCGTGGACGGTCATTAAATTGACCCCGTGCGCAGCGGCCGTTTTGACCGCATGGCCGACGGTCCGCGGGATATCGTGTAGCTTGAGGTCGAGGAAAATCTTTTTTCCTCTTTTTTTCAGGGGTACGAGAGCCGCTGGCCCTTCCGCACAGAAGATTTCCAACCCCACTTTGTACCATTCAATAAAATCAGGCAATTCCTGTAGTTTTGCCTCCAGCACTGCCGCATTCGGTACATCCAGCGCAACGATCAATTCAGCCTTGTTCATCCAAAATCCCTTTCGTCGGTTCCAAAGTTCGGCAACCTAGCAAAAAAGATCCAAGGGCTGGAACTTATTACGGTGCCTTTTTCCACTCTCTGCAAGATTACGGAGACCAAGACCCGTGTCTCTCCATCCAACCTTAAATTTTTAACCAAACCGTTTGGTAAGCTTCGAGGGCAATCACTTTGCCTTCGCCGATGTAGCGCTGCCCGGAGAGGACATCGGCACAGGCTTCCGCCCGATTGATTCCGGGAAGGCGATTGTCGATCTTCAACTCCGTGTATTGATCGGTGAAGTTACTGATGCAGACGATGCTTCCGGCTGCGTATTCGCGCTCAACCACGAAGAGCGTCGAACCAAGGTCGACCACCTTCTGTGCGGCATCGGGATGGAAGGCCTTGTGCTGGGAGCGGAGCTGAAGGCGGCGGGTGTATTCCTTCATCACGCGCGCAGTCGCCGATCCCGAATCGGCGAGAAGGGCTTCCAGTTCGTCTTCCTGCCACTTTTTCCGGTTAATGGTTCGGACGCGATCGGTCTCTTCGACCCCCGTATGGTTATTACGTGTGGCGGTAAGACTGTTGAAGTAGACTGCGGGGACCCCGCGCAGCTCCATCGCAACCATTTGCGAACAGAGGAAACGGGCGATGTGGAGGTCGGTGACAATTTCGGGATGGTCGCCCAGTGCATCGAAGTAGGTAATGTTGAGTTCATAGGGACTTTCGGAACCATCGGAGTTGGCCTTAGAGGAAACGTACCCACCTAGTTCTTTCACCCGCGCGGCCAACCGCAGTAACTCTTCGTTAGGAATAATGTCCTGCAACGGCCGGAGGCCAATGCCATCGTGCGAGGCGGTAAAGTTGAGGTAGGTGCAGTGGTTTGGAAGGTCGTTGAGCGATGCCGCCCATTTTGTGAGATGCGATGCAGTACCGTTCATCAACGCGTGAAGAAGCAATGGTGGCAGACTGAATTGATAGACCATGTGCGCTTCATCACCCGTGCCGAAGTAGGAGATATTTTCCGGGTGCGGCACGTTAGTTTCAGTAAGCAGGACAACTTCAGGTGCCACCATGTCGAGCAAGTCGCGCATGAGTTTAACGACTTCGTGCGTCTGCGGTAGGTGGATGCAGCGAGTTCCAATTTGTTTCCAGAGATAGGCGATTGCATCGAGCCGAATAAAGGTTGCGCCGTTGGCTATGTAGAAAATGAGAAGATCGAGAAATTCGAATAGCACGTCGGAGTTGGAAAAATCGAGATCGATCTGGTCGTCGCTGAAGGTCGTCCAGAGGTGGGCATCGCCGTGGCGTGTATGCACCGGAGTGAGAAGGGGTAGATTACGCGGGCGTGTTACGGACGACAGATCCGTGTCTGGATCGACGTCAATGAAAAAGTCACGGTGCGGCGCAACGTTGGCGACATAGTTTTTGAACCACTCGCTTTTCCTCGAAACGTGATTGAGGACAAGATCGAACATGAGCCTGAAGCCGTGGCCCATCTCCTGAACGTCTTCCCAACGTCCAAGGTTGGGATCGACCGCGCGGTAGTCGACCACCGAGAAGCCGTCATCGGAGGAATATGGAGAAAAGGGTAGGATGTGTATGGCGTTGACCGCACCGGCGAAATGTTGGTCGGCAAAGCGCTTGAGCACCCGCAAGGGCGGTTCGCCAACATTCTGAACCATGTCCCCGTAGGTAATCAACAAGGTCGTGGCCTCGTTCCATCGCTCGGACTCGTTAAAGCCCTCAAGCCCGATGCCATAACGACCCACCAAAGCGACCATGCGCTCAAGGCAGTGTTCGGCTTCATTCGGGCCGTAGAGACGGTTCAGGCGAGTGCGCATGCGACCGAGCGTGTGAATGTCAATGTTCTTAATCATGGTCAACGAATCCTCGCTCTTTTATCTCAAAGAATTTGATAAGGCTAAATCATGCTCCTATTTTGTCCAGAATAGCCCATTATTTTATAGCGTAACTGATATAATTAGACCTATAAATCACTTAAATAGTCATTATTTATAGCTGATTCGCTATATTTAAAAGCAAGGTGTGGCCGAAGTTTAGATTTTATTCTATTCATTTTTTATGGCTCCAAGCCGCGGATGTTCGTGATGAGCGTGCGCAGGCTGCGGCGTAGCACGGAGTAGCTATAAAAGCGGTTGGCGACGGCGTAGTTGTGTTCGACGGTTGCACGCCGATAGGCCGGATCGGCGAGCAAGCGGCGGACGTCTTCAATCACCCGCTTGGTCAAATATCCATCCATGAGCGGCACTCGGAAGCCTTTGGGTTCGATATCGCGTGCGAAGATGGAGTAGCGGTTGATCAGAATGGGTAGCTTGAAATAGACGGCTTCGAGGAAGGCATTGCCGAACCCTTCGTAGAGGCTGGGATAGGTGACGAAGTCGACGAAGGGGTAGAGATCCCAGAGGGTATATATTTTTTTACCTGCGTGGTTTTTCTGGCGGATTTCGCCGATGCGGTCGTCGATGATGCGTAGGTCGACGTTGGAGTCGTGTGCTAGTTCCATTAGCATGTGCTGGTATTCATAGCCCTCGTCGCCCGCCGCGTGCGAGATCACCAACTTCATCCGTGGATCGCCCAGCGACTCGAGCAACTTGATCGAGTGTTCGATCCCCTTGCGCGGTACAATGCGTGTGGGTTGGAGGATGAGGATGTCATCTTCCGCAAAACCGAGATCGGCGCGCAACCCCTGAGTGTAGTCATCAGGCTTCGGTGGCAGTGTTTCGAAATCGAATACGTTTGGGATCAGCTCAGACGATAACCCTTTGCGCCACGATAACTCCTCGCGCGCGGCTTGGTTGATGACCACGTGCTGGAGCTGGTCGGCGCGCGGTGGGAAAGCAAGGTCGAGGCAGTCGGGTACGGCATTGACGGAAAATCGCACGCGTTCCCAATAGAAATCATGGTGGTGAGCGATGGAAGGAATGCGAGTTTCTGCTAAAAATTCGGTGATGGCCATGCCGAGTGGAACGTGCATCGGGATGGTCAGCGCATTTTGGAAGACGAGGATGTGCAGGTTGAAGTGGTTGACGAATTCGTAGAGCGTCGTCTTGAGGTATTCAGCTACGTCGCGGATGCGGCGGCTCACGATTGGATCGCGGAAGGATTTCCCCCAGATCCGTTCGTTGATCCAAAGATTTTCAGGATGGCCGAAATAGGCCTCAGGTACGCAGTAGCTCACCTCCGGGTCACGATCAAGCCGCCCGGCATACCAGAAGCTACGAAACTCATGATCCCACAGCACCTTCGCCCATTTTGCGCTTTCGAGCGAAACACCATCCGTCCCGGCAAAGCGTGTTGAAACAAATCCAATATTCTCGCTCATGCACTCGCTCCTTTTCTGGTGAAAGCATAGCGGCATCACCTACGAAATAAAGAACGAATTCCTCTATTGCCAATTATTTACGAAGGGGTAGACTTCGCGTCTTTTCAGCAAACCTAGGCTCATTCATAGTGATGGTTCAAAAAAAATTAATCCTCGCATCCTTGTGGCTGACGATAGCGATCTCTGGGCAAGGCCGTACGGTATCGGGAACGATTACTGTTTCGTTGGATCTATCTGCGCAAAAGCAAGGAGAAGAGATACGGCTCTGGCTCCCCTATCCCGTGTCTGACCTTGCACAAGAGATCGCCAACATCACGGTAGACGGAAACTATTCCGGCTCCGCCGTCTACACCGATCAAGAATTCCAAACGCCGATGCTCTTTGCTCGTTGGGCTGCATCCGAAACGAACCGCAACCTGACTTTTACTTTCACGGCCACACGAAAGGAACTGAACCGCCCCGTATTCCCCGTCGCCGAGCCCGGCTGGAATCCTGCCGACCATGCCCTCTACCTTCGCTCCACCCGCATGGCCCCGCTTGACGACGATATTCGGCAGTTGGCTGAACAGATTATCGAAGGAAAGAAAAACGTATTGGAACAAGCGCGCGCCATCTACGATTGGACGGTGGAAAATACAACCCGCAACCCGGAGACGCTCGGATGTGGTACCGGCGACATCCTCTCGCTGCTGCAACACCCTTGCGGGAAGTGCGCTGATATCAGTTCTATCTTCATTGCTCTCTGCCGCGCCTCCGGCGTGCCTGCACGCGAAGTTTTTGGTATTCGCATGGGTACAGTACCCGTTCAGGACATTACCACTTGGCAACATTGCTGGGCAGAATTCTTTCTTCCCGGAAAGGGGTGGGTTCCCGTCGACCCTGCCGACGTTCGCAAAAAAATGTTGGTGGATGACTTGCCGCTCGACGACCCCGCCATAGTGGCCTGTCGTGAATACTTTTTTGGGGGTCTCGATGCGTACCGTATAAAGCTCGGCCAAGGGCGCGATATCCACCTCAGTCCAAAAGCTGCGGGCGGATCCATCAACTATCTCATGTATCCCTTCGCGCAGGTCGGCGGACAAACCCTAGACTGGCTTGATCCCGAACGTTTTACCTACACCATCACTTTCACGGCCCAGCCGAATAATACCCGTTAAAATTCCATACAACAGACGGATATTGCCAGTTTTTCATATGCAAATCCTCTGCTAAAGTCTCTATCCACACGATCAAAGCGAGGTTTGCATGGACACCCAATTTAAGAGCATCGATGAAATTCTGGCGGTGCTACCGAAACTGCAGGAAGGCGCAAGGGGTATTCAGGAAACGTTGATCGCCAATCTGATCATGCTCAGCGAGATTCCCGCGCCGACTTTTGAGGAAGCCGAGCGCATCAAATTATTTCTCCAGCGTATGCTCGAATGCGGATTGCAAAATGTGTCCACCGATGAGGCCGGCAATGGGGTTGGTATTATTCCTGGAACCGATCCCGTCCGAAATATCCTCCTCGTTGCACATGCCGACTCGGTCTACTCCGGAAAAGTTGACCACACCATCAGCGTGTTCACCGATGAAATCATCGGCCCGGGCGTAGCCGATAACGGTCTCGGCATGGCCGTACTTGCCACCCTCCCGACCCTGCTTGAAGTGCTGGGCATCCAGTTCAACTCTAACCTTGTGTTGATCGGCAGCACAAAGGGACTCGGGAGCGGAAACCTCGACGGGCTACGATTTTTCATGGACAACAACCGCCTTCCGTTCGATGCCGGCATCTGTATTGAGGGTGCACAGCTTGGCCGACTGAGCTACACGGCAGAGGGCATGTTCCGTGGTAACATCACGTGCACGCTTCCCGAGGAACTGGAATGGCAACGCGTGGGAGAAAACAGTGCAATTATTGCACTCAACGATGTCATCAACCGCATCCTTGAAATCCCGATTCCACGGCGTCCAAAAACATCGATTGTACTCGGTGCGGTGCGCGGTGGAAAAAGCTATAACGTCATGGCCACAACATCAAACCTCCGTTTCGAGGTGCGGAGTGAAAGCTCCGAAATGGTGAGCCAGATTCGTAGATATATCGACGACCTCGTGGCCGACATCGCCTCGAAGTACAACGCCAAGATCGAGTTCAACGTGGTCTCTAGCAGGGAACCCGGCGGGATCGATGTTGGCCATCCGTTAGTTAAAAACTGCCGACAAGTGATGGAACAATTGGAGTTAACCCCAAAAATATTCCCTAGCATGTCTGAGGTTTCCGAGCTCATCAGCCGCGGACTGCCCGCCGTAACACTTGGACTCACGGAGGCGATACACTTGCATGACCTGAACGAAACCATCCGTATCCAGCCCATCTATAAAGGACTAGCACAGCTACTCGCCGTGCTGTTTTCCATCGACGGAGGATTTTGCAATGAATCTGAATGATTGGATCAAGCATAACACTATCCATCACTCCCAATTTTGGGATATCAAAAAACTGGTCGAGGAGAAGGAAAAGCAAGGCCTTAAAATCTCGCTCTGTCTACCGACACTCAACGAAGAAAAGACGATCGGAAAAGAGATCATCATGTTCAAATCGGAGTTGATGGATCGTTATCCCCTGCTCGATGAAATCGCCGTGATCGACTCTGGATCCTCCGACAATACCTGCGAAATTGCCGCAACCTTCGGTGCTGATGTCTATCTCTCCTCCGATATTTTGCCGCAGTACGGCGAAAAAAAGGGAAAAGGTGAAAACCTTTGGAAGGCCGTCTACGAGCTCACCGGAGACATCATTGTCTACGTCGATGCGGACATTAAAAACATCCACCCGCGCTTTGCCTATGGATTGGTCGCGCCGCTTATCTATCGCCCGGAAGTCCACTACGTCAAAGCCTTCTACGATCGCCCACTGGCCTTCTCGCAAGGGGTGCGTCCCTCCGGTGGCGGGCGCGTCACCGAGATCCTCGTACGCCCCCTCTTCTCGCTTTTTTTCCCCGACCTGACGGGGCTCATCCAACCGCTCTCCGGCGAATATGCCGTCCGGCGCGAAGTACTTGACCGAATCCCCTTCCCGATCGGCTACGGCGTGGAAACCTCGCACCTGATCGATGTTTACGAAAAGTGGGGACTGGAAGCTATTGCCCAGGTCGACCTCGATCAGCGTGTCCATCGCAATCAAGAAACGCGCGATCTCGGTAAAATGGCGTTTGGCATTCTGCGCACCTTCCTCTCCCGGGCCAAAGCTCTCGGTGTAATCGGCGACCTTCCCGAACTCAACACCCTGCTTCGACAGTTCCAAGTTAAGGACGAAACATTCGAACAGATCGCCTTTGAAATTATCGAAGAAGAACGACCTCCAATGATTGAAATTTCCGAATACCGTGAAAAAATTGGCCGTGGAAAATGAGCGGAAAGATTGCAGTTGCTATGGTGCATTATCATCTCCGCCCCGGAGGCGTTACGCGCGTAATCGAACGATCCATCGAATCGCTGGGCGACGAAGTCGAGGTGCTGGTTTTAACCGGCGAAGCCTCCGCCCCCGACGATGCGCTCACGCCACTAGCCGAGCCGTTCCAACCGTTGGAATATTGCGACCACCCACTTCAGGAAGATGAAAAGTTGGTGGAGGATTTACGCTTTACCGCGCGTTGCTTGTTGGGGCGCGACCCCGATATTTGGCACATCCACAACCACGCTCTTGGCAAAAACAGCTTCATGCCGAAACTGGTCTGGCATCTTGCCAACGCCGGTTGCCGCTTATTGCTCCAACCGCACGATTTTGCCGAAGATGGCCGCCCTGAAAACTACCGCCTTCTATGCGATCATCTCGGCAAGAACCTGAACCGTATCCTTTACCCTATTGCCAACCACGTTTGGTATGCCCCGATTAATTTCCGCGACAAGGCGATCCTCGAAGGCATCGGCCTCCCCAACGTGCATGAACTTCCCAATGCCGTTACCGCCCAGAAAAGTAGTGCAACCGACCCGCTTACCTCGACAGAACGAACCATCGTCTACCCCACCCGCGCCATCCGCCGCAAAAATATCGGCGAGTTTTTGCTCTGGAGCCTGCTTGCGATAGAGGGCTATCGCTTCATCAGTACCCTCGCACCGCAGAATCCAAAGTGGCGACCGAACTA
>QIHI01000060.1 GCA_003230915.1 Kiritimatiellales bacterium
CGCCAGCGCGACGGTAGTATGGCCGGGTAGTTTCAGCGCGTAGGCCACAACCGGGAGCAGGGAAAGTGCCGTCAAACCGCTTAGAATGAAACCGCGCCGAAAGACCATTAATACTGCAGTGAGGCTCAGCAGGAGCAAGGCAAGCAAAGGATCATAAGCGAGATAGGCTCCGATCATCGTCGAGATACCGCGTCCACCTCGGAACTGGAGCGGAAGGGGCCAAATGTGGCCAACCACAACGGCAATCAGCACGAGCGATACAGCGGATTCAGCAATCTCGAATTGACGAGCCAGCATGACGGCCAGTAGGCCTTTAGTTCCATCACAAAGGAGTGTAGCTATGAATCCAGATTTCCCGAGAAGGCGACCGACATTGCGCGCACCAACCCCGCCACTACCTTGCTCACGGACATCAAGCTTGGTTTTAAATCGTACAAGATAATAGCCCGAGCAGATACCGCCCAGCAGATAGGCTATCAATATGCAGATGATCTCTTTCTCCATCACGTTGTGCGTCCCCTATCTACCAAATAGTGCTATATGATCTAACACAACAGGAAATCATTTCAACATCGCATTTCAAAATCCTGCCCCAAATAGAATGGCTTGGGAAACCCCTCTCGGCACAGAGCACCCCTCCATGATCATCCTGCCCCTGTTCGACCCGCAAGAGCCATCAGATGAGGTTGTAGCGGCCAGGCGAAATGATGCCATTAGGGTCGAGTACTTTCTTGAGCTCGCGGACGGTGCGCCAGAAGGAATCGTCCTCGTTCACTACATGGTGCATCGAGTTGATTCCGACGCGGTATGGGGGATAACCCTGCTCCATATAACGAGCCTCCATCTCCTGAATACAGTCGTGTGCGGCGCGGGTCTGCGCTTCATCGCGCCGATCAAATGCAAGGCTGATGACCCCTTCCATCGCCTTGGTTCCCATGAGGTTGACGGTGATGGCCGCTATGAACCCGTGGCGCGAAAAAGTATCGCGCGTGTCGGCCACAACCTCGGCCACGACTTGGCCGGAGGCCGGCATAATCGGAAGGCAAAAAAGCAGGCCACTGTTGGAGTGGTCGGGATCGTGCTCTTCCATGTTTTGGTAATCACCGGCGGCCCAGTAGACGGCCTTGAGTGATTCGTCGGTAGCCGCGCCGCGCGTGAATCCGTAGACGGGTTCGATAGCTTTTAGCATCATGGACTGGCGGTGGAAAAAGGGAATGAAAGCGAGGTTTTTGCAGAGTGCCGTTGCTCGTCTAACAAGGATATCGTTGAGGAATAGGGTCTTGGAAAAGCCGCCAACCGCTTTGCGGATCTCCTTTCTGGCGAGCTTGATCTGTCCCTTGGTGCCAAGCACACCGATGGCCGCGCTCCACGGGCCAAAACCGCCTTCCTCAAGCATTTGGACGGCTTTCGCGCGGGTTGTTTCGTCTTCGGGATCGCCCGCTGCGAGGAGTTGTTCGTAGAGCAGCGGTGCAAGCGTGATGGTCGAACGTTCGCGGTTTCCAACATGCGCCACGCTCAAGAACACGCCTCGCGAGCGCAGCTTCACCAGTGCGTCGATGAGTTGTGGAAGTTTGTCCTCGGAGTCGATCTTGATGATGGCGGCCATGTGTTCATCGGGTTTGGGCATGAGTTCGATGCAGGCGGAGCCAACGATCCCGAAGTTGGCCTGTTGCAAGAGCCCATCGAGCGAGGGGCCGATACCGTGGGGATATAGATTTTTGGTCTTTGCGTTTTCGTAGTGACCGAAGCCGGTCTGGATGATTTCACCGTTTCCGAGTACGACCTGCATGTTGGAGATGCTGTGAGTTCGGGAGTCGAAGTATCCTACACCACGATCCATTGCATTCCCAATCAAGCTGGTATCGGAAGCGGAGCCAGTGACGTTGAGCATCAGCGGAAGTTCGCGCTCCTCGATATAGTCGAGGAGCTGTCGCTGGGTAACGCCGGGTTCGACTACGGCATAGTGGTGTTCGGCATTCACTTCGATGATCCGGTTCATCCGTCCCAAATCAACAATGGCCGCGCCATCGCGCACGGGCAAGCGCGAGCCCATGCCCCACTGCTTGCCGCAACTGATGGGATAGAGCGGAACCTTGTGTTCGTTGGCCGTGGCGACGATCTTCTGGATCTCTTCCATCGATCTCGGCATGAGCACCGCCACGACCTGCCGTTTCGATGAACAAACGCTATCGGTGTAGGTGACCAGAAAATCAGCATCCGCAATAATTGAGTTCTTGCCGAGGTCATCCCTCCAAGATCGGATCGCTGCATTTACGGAAGGGGTTTTTTCCATTGGATTTACATCAAAATTAAGCAATGACATCCGGGCGGGAGTAGTAGCCAAGGGCCGTATGCGCTTGCGGAACGCGTATGGTAACAATCGTACCCCCGCCCACATGGCTCTCGAATTCGAGCGTGCCACGATGTTCCTCGAGCACCTTCTTGGTGATGAACAGACCCAGGCCGCTCCCCGTTTCAATCGTAGCCGTGCTGTCGAGCGGCTCGAAGATCCAGCGCAAGGCCTGTGTATCCACCCCGCACCCATTGTCCTTGATTTGAATCTCCATATCCGTGTTATCCATGGAGTAAGATACCCTAATCGCCGGCGACGGTTGGTCGGCGACAGCGGCAACAGCATTGTCGATCAAGTTTTGTAGGGCACGCCGTACCTGCAGACGTTCCCCAAGCATCTCGAACTGTTCTTCGGCACCATCCGACTGCACGGTAAAGGAAATATCCGAGTGGCCGGCTGCATCGCGAAAACAGTCACTAATGAGCTTTGGCAGATGAAGCCGTTGCATTTGGGAAAAATCCATACGCCCCAAGGCCCGCCAGGATTCGACCAAATCTGTGCATCGCTCAACATTCGCCTCGATCTGGTCAAGATAGTCTTCCATGCCGGGTGAAGCCATCTCCTGCTTTTCCTTCAACTCATAGACCAGCAGATCAAGATACCCTCGAATAATGGTGAGCGGGTTGCGTAGATCCCGTACCAATTCGGAGGAAGCAGCACCCAACGAAGTCAACTTGCTGGTATTGCCCACCTCGCGGCCGAGCGACTGCGTCATTTTTGTTAGCTCTTCCTGTGCCTTGCGCTTACGTTTGTTCAACTTGGAGCGATCAACATATTTTTTGATCGTCTCTTGAATTTCAACGACGTCGAAAGGCTTCTGGAGATAGTCGCTGGCCCCGAAGCGAATCGCTTTTTGGGCGGTTTCAAGATCGCCATAGCCCGTGAGCATGATGATGGAAACAAGGGCATCGATCTGGCGGATCTCCTGCAAACCTTCGATGCCGCTCTTTTCCGGCATGCGGATATCCATAATCACCAGATCCGGCTTCTTTTCGCGGAGCAGCTCGATCCCTCCATCGACTCGATCCGCCAGAAATACCTCATAATCGTATTTCAGCACCATGCGCAGGCTTTCACGCGGCCCGCGCTCGTCGTCGATCACCAGAATCTTTCCCAGCAGTTCTTTGGTTTCCACCGCTCCTCCTCCGTATTTAAAACGAGAGGGAATATGTCACACCCACGAGGTTGGAATCAACCTCATAAGCGCCGGATGGAGTGCTGTCACGATCATCGTAAATACTAAATGTATACGCGACATCAATCCCATGGGATCCAAAGCCATAGCCTAGTCCAAGACTCAATGCGTGACGGTCTTCATCGGCCAATAGTGGCGTAATGGTTGCATCAGGAATAGGCGATGGGATGAACGCGTACCCCGCACGTACCACAAAAACATCCGTTACCGACCAACTTCCAGCGAGGCCAAAAGTAAACGTATCGTCCCAGTTATTAACGATTGGACTAGATACAGGGCCAGTTACGAGGGTTTGTGTATCGTTTACCGACCACTGCAACCACTCAACTTGCGCTTCAAGTTGAATGACATCCGTAAGCTGAATGCCGTAGCCAAGGCCAATCGTATTCGGATATTTAATCGTCGTTTCAAAATCCCCCGCAGCGACTCCGCCAAACTCAAAATCACCCTTATAGTCAATATCTACTCGACTCCGATAGGTTACTGCCACCCGCTGTCGATCGGTCGGCAACCACGTTACGCCGATGTTGCCTCCCACGCCCCAACCGTCACCCTCCGCCTCCGATTGCTCGATCGTTCCTGGCAGGGCAGGGGGCGGAACCGCGTTCAATGCTTTTAATTCTAACTGGGAATAAACAATATCCACCCCAACCCCAACAAATACTGATTCATGGATCGGAAAGGCGATGGTGGGGTTAATGTTAAGAAATAGCAGGCTTGCTTCATAGGGAACGACTGGACTTAGCCCCGGCGGAGGGCCAACTCCGGGAGCAAAGTCTGAAACTTTCCACGACACGCCTTGCCCGTGCGGTGTATTGATGCCAATCCCGGCCACCCACCCTTTTTTGCCAATGGGTTGCGAATAATAAATATTCGGGAGAATATTCCAATCGCCATCCGACTCCACGCTCACTCCAGGAACCGGAGAATAAGTCGTCTCTGTTCGTGCAAACGTCGCAGCGATCACCAAGGATCCATTGGTTTGCATCGCGAGGTTGGCGGGGTTATAGGAAATGGCCGAAGCATCATCCACAAAAACCATGTTGACGCCCGACTTCGCGATACCCTCCGCAGTCGGTGGCGGGTTGCGGTAACCATCAGCACGAACCCCATGCACCATTAGGCCTACTGTTAAAAAAATTAATGCCTTGGCTCCGATTATATTTCGTTGCTCACTCATACTCACACTCCGATTTTTACTATATGGTTCAATTGCGCTAGTTTATAGCAATTGGCATGCCGTTTGTCATCCGGTTTTTGTCCATAGGTTGTGTATTATTTCTTGCGGTACACCACATATTGATATTTAATGCCTGCCAAAATAAACAGGAATATACGTAGTGGCCATTCATCTTTGAGCGTCTTTTCTTTATGGGGTTAACGGAAAGCCCGTTTCATTGATCTAGCTAAAGATGGGGATTTAACGCGTGATCAGAAAAAATAGAGTGGTCATAACCGGACTCGGTGTGCTCGCCGCAAATGGTATTGGGAAAGAAGCCTTCTGGAATTCCCTCCTCGCCGGCGAATCCGGCATCGGTCCCATCACGCTCTTCGACGCATCGGACATCCCGAATGCAATCGCAGGAGAAGTTTCTGAGTTTGATCCCCTAGACTATATTGATAAATCTCTTAGACCAAAAAGATTAGCTCGATTTACCCAGCTAGCACTTGCAGCAACAAACATGGCTATCGATGATGCTAATGTTCGCAACGCTCTGCATAAGGAAATAGTTCCCGTCTGTCTTGGTGTGAGCACAAGTGCGACTGAAGTTATAGAGACCCAAGTTCTCAGGATAAATGAAAAAGGAGTCCGCTCAGCGAGTCCACTTACTGCCATAACCTCACTCCCTCAAGCCGGGGTCGGAAGCATTGCCCAGATGCTAGGCATTAAAACCCGAGCCATTACAATATCAACAGGCTGTCCGGCAGGATTGGATGCGATTGCCCACGCGTATGCATGCATCAAGTCGGGGCAAAGTGACCTTGCGATTGCCGGAGGAGCCGATGCCCCAATTACAAAATTAACTCTCGCCACATTCGGTGCTGCGAATATGCTTCCAAAATCTTCGTATTCTCCTGAGAAAACAAGTCGCCCTTTTGACCAAAATCGGGCAGGTGGTGTTATGGCAGAAGGGGCATGCGTTCTTGTTCTAGAAAACTTGGATCATGCGTTGGAACGCGGAGCCAACCCTTATATTGAAGTCACAGGATATGGTAATTCTGGGGAATTACCCGAATCAGCCCCCGGATCAGGACTTCAAGAAAGCATGTCTATCGCTATTAATAACGCAGGGTTAATGCCCACACAAATTGATTATATCTCCGCTCATGGCCCAAGCGACGAGCATATGGATCTCACCGAAACGAATATGATCAAGGCCGTTTTTGGAAAGCATGCCTTCCGCATTCCTATCTCATCAATTAAAGGAGTTACGGGAAACCCCTTAGCCGCTGCTGGCCCAATGCAAATTACTTCCTGCGCATTAGCTATTCAAAAAGGGATCATTCCACCCACGGCCAATTATGATTCTGCCGACCCTTTCTGTGATCTTGATTATGTTCCACTAACTCCTCGGGAAATTGTAATTAGCCGAGCTGTCATAAATAACCATGGATTTGGCGGAAGCAACAGTAGCCTAGTAATTGAGAAAATTTGATGACCATCTTGATTACAGCACTTTTAAGCACCCAAATTATTACTCTACTTCTCGGGGTACTTGTTTATCTCACCAATAGCAAGAGGCTTGTAAATAAGCAATTTTTGGTATTATCCATTCACCTAACAATGTGGGCTTTTTGTGTCCTTAGAATTATTGAATCGACCGATAGCTCAGAAGCTAATTTCTGGATTCGCGCAGCCTTTGTTGTAACCGCATTCTTTCCGGGAAGCTTCACCCTCTTATTATCCGCTATTAAGCAAGGAACTTCATCATGGCTAACTCTCTATGTAAAACTATCCCCCTTCCTACTACTCAATCTTGTGGCAGCTCTTTTACCCTTCACCCCATTTTTCATACATGAAGTGGTATTTACAGAACAGGAAGTAGAAGGTGGTTCAGCTGTTCCTGAGGCTATATATGGCGCAGGTTATTATATTTACGTAGTCTATTTTATTGCCACTTGCATCGTTGCGGGACACACTTTTTATCGTACCTTTAGAAAATCCTACGGCATACAGCATTATGAGATGCAATTTATTTTATGCGGGTTTGGAGCCAGTTTCTGTATTGGTGTGCTATCCTCTCTTTTGCTTCCTATCCTGCTAGGGAACAACCAAATGAGCCAATTTGGCCCACTGGGAATTATTTTACTAGATGCCATTGTTGCGTACGGAATCACCACAAGAAATATTCTTGGCATTGCCACAATCCTACAAAAGGTTACAGCACACGCACTGTTAACACTATACCTGATACTAGTGTATTATTGCGTCTGGGCTGTTACTCCATTCCTTTTTTCATCTTTGGTCGGGACTTATCCGATGCTTTCTCACCTTCTAGCTACTGTGGCTATCGCCATTTCAATGTTGCCGGCGCGAGGCCGTTTCCAGCAGGCTGCCAATAAACTAATTTCATCGAACACGATGGATGTGACAGCGACAATGAAGCGGGCAAACTCCGTATTCCAATCAATTACGACGATGGAGCCCTTGCTTGATCACTTTGCAGGATTACTTAGCCGTGCGCTCTCCGTAAATGACATAATGATTCTGACAGAGCATAGAGGGTTCTTTAGCCAAAGTTATCCAAAAATATCGCAGGAACAAGGATCGTCTTTACAACCACAATCTCCCCTTATCCAACTAGTAATAAAAACTAATTCTCCAATAACCAAAGACTTTTTATCCAGAACCAGGCAAACCAAACTCAATAAAGCCGCTGAATACCAGTTGACCAATTTGGAGTCTAGCATTGCCGTGGGTATTTTTTCCAAACAAAGAATTAGCGGCTTAGTTCTTCTAGGGAGTCGCATAGGCGGCAAGATTTACGACAAAGTAGAGCAGGATGCCTTGCAGATTCTATGCAACCAGTTTGCGGTGGCGCTGGAAAATGCTCAATTGTACACCGAGATGCAGGATAGTAAGATCCAAAATGAGATCATGCTTGATCGGCTTGTGAGCGGTGTAGTGGTGGCGAATCCTGACCGGAAAGTCACGTTGATTAACCACGAGGCACAACGGATTACCGGACTGACAAAGGAACAGACCATTGGCCAAAATATAGATCTATTGCCGAAAACAATTACCTCAGCGCTGGATACCACACTGTCTGCCCAAAAAGGTGTACAAAACATCGCTACGATCCTATTTCCCCGAGAGGAAGAAAAAAGGATTCATGTACGTATGGGATCTGCCTATCTACTTGGCCACGACGACAACCCGATGGGAGCGTTGCTGGTATTCACAGATATGACCGAGATGAAAAGCCTCGAGGAACAGGTTCGCCGCGCCGACCAACTCTCAAGCGTGGGTACGTTGGCGGCAGGCATGGCGCATGAAATCAAAAACCCACTGGTCACCATTCAAACCTTTACCCAACTCCTGCCGGAACGCCATGAAGACGCCGATTTTAGAACCGAATTCTCATCCCTCGTGGCGCACGAGGTTTCGCGCATCGACAGCATCGTGAACCAGCTCCTCACCTTCTCAAAACCCAGCCAGCCTCATCTCGTCCCTCTGAAATTGCATAACACGCTCGAGAACACCCTTAAGCTGATGCATGAGCAAGCCGCCCTAAAAAATATTGTGCTGGAGAACCAGCTCAAGGCCAAACAGGATCTCATTTCCGGCGATGCGGATTTGCTGACCCAAATTTTGGTCAACTTTAATCTGAATGCCATTGAAGCCATCGGGCGTGACGGCACCATCACCGTCGGGACAACCAATTGCACCTATCGCTTTTCTAGAAACGGATCTGCTGTTAAAAAGTTCTGTATTCGATTACAAATTAGCGATACGGGTCAGGGCATCGCGGAGGATCAGTTGAAAAAGATTTTCGACCCATTCTACACCAGTAAAAGCGAGGGAACGGGTATGGGGCTATCCGTGGCCCTCGGAATTATTCAGGAACACCACGGAGAAATCGAGGTGGACAGTAGGCAGGGAAAAGGCACCACCTTCCGGGTCTACATTCCGTTGCTTGAGGAGGATGCTCCCGCATGAAGACCCTGCCATCATGCATCCTATACAGTCACGACGAGGAGCTAATCGGGCGTCTGATCCGAATCTCTTCCAGCATTGCTTCCGTCCAACCTATTGAGGCTCAAGCCGATCTCGAGCAATGGTTCTCGCAGTTTGGCGACACCCTTCTGCTGGCCGATTTGCGTGCCCCTAACTGCCTCGAAGTTCTTTCCGACATAAAAACAACCTGGCCACTGACGGTCATCGTTGTTTTGGGCGTTGATCGGTCGGATCCCATGCTTACCGCGGAATGGCTAGACCCCTTCGCTACCACCGGACTCGAACCTGACCGGCGTGAATTCCAAGCCCTGTTCAGACAGGCGATCGAATGCTTTTCCCTCCGGAAAAAGACTCGTCTACTCGAAAACGAACTCGCCAAATTAAATGCCCAAAAAGCCGAACCGGCACCACCGCCCCGCACTCTATTTTCCGCCCCGCTTCAAAATTTCTCTAAGGCACAGAAAAACTTCGATAATCTCGACATGCTATTCGACAGCGTTGTCGATGGGCTGGTGGCCACCGCCCG
Organism: Kiritimatiellales bacterium; assembly: GCA_003230915.1. Classification (GTDB taxonomy): domain Bacteria; phylum Verrucomicrobiota; class Kiritimatiellia; order Kiritimatiellales; family Pontiellaceae; genus Pontiella. The sequence goes on from QIHI01000060.1 coordinate 9,254, forward strand.
TGTTTCGCGGGCCGGTATTTTCATCAAGCCAGACCACGAAGATCACTATGCTTTCCAAGCCGGTATGCGTTGCCTGCAGGCTACTGAAAATCTCTCTATCCCCATAAACAGCCCCTTCGTCCGGTGGGTAGAAATGAACACCCACTTGATTTCCCGCCAGACGCTGGAAAATATTCCCGATCCAGAAGACCGCGCCATGCTCAAGCACATGCTCGATTCGCTCGGCGCCGAAATCATCATTCCCCTCTACGCCACAGGTGGCATCAAAGGCTGGATCTTCATTGGCCAGCGTGCCACCGGAATTCCGTTCGATGTACCTGACCTCGAGGATCTTACCGGTCTCGCCGACCACATCTCCACCACGCTTGAAAAGGCGATGCAATACGAAGAGACCGCTCTCCAGAAAGCCTTGGCCGAAACCCTGCTCCACTCCATTCCATTCGGGATCGTTGCATGCGACGAACACGCGACCATCCGCTGGTTCAACAGCACCGCGCGCGAAATCCTCCAAACCGAAGACGAGTGTATCATCGGCCAGCGTGCCGAAACCCTCGGCAGCCAAATCGCCGATGTACTCCACCGAGCCCTCAACCGCCCAGAAACACCCGAAACACGGGAATGGGCCGACCCGCGCACCAAGCGTGCCCTCTCTGGTGAAACTCGTTGCTTGATGGATGGTGGCACGTGCGTTGGAGCCGTGATCATGCTCCACGACATTACCGGAGCCAAACTGTTTCAGGAAAAGGAAGACCAACTCGAACGAGCCGCCTTTTGGACCGACCTTGCCGCCAGCATGAGCCACGAAATTCGCAACCCACTCGTCGCGATCAAGACCTTTTCGCAACTTCTGCCCGAACGCTACGAAGACCCTGATTTCCGCGCAGATTTCAGCGAGCAGGTGGTTGAAGAGGTCGAGAAGCTCAACCAAATTATCGACAAGATCAACGATTTCGCCAACCTACCCAAGCCTACTTTCCAAGCCATGGATATCCGAAGGCCCATCGAAAATGCAGTCACCCATATCCAAACGGAACTCGACCACGAAAACCTCAAAATCTATCTCTCCGCCGATGAATCCGCGCTACAAATCCATGGGGATACAATCTTGCTGGAAGAGTGCATCTACCACCTACTTAAAAATGCTGCGGAGAATCTCAACAACAAGGCAGACTCGCGCATCAACGTCACCGTCAAGGGTCGCGACCCGAAGAACGGGCACGCTAAGGTCTTCATCACCATCACGGATAACGGCAGCGGCATAGATGCCTCGGTACGCAACAAGCTTTTTTCGCCATTCAGCACCATTAAGGCACGCGGACTTGGACTTGGCTTACCCATCGCCAAGCGTGCGGTGATCGACCACAGCGGGCAGTTGGATATCGAAACCAGCTCCGGAGGAACCTCCGTCACTATTACCATTCCCGCCCTCGCTTCGACCTAGAAGCCACCCAAGCCCACCCTTGCTAATAATCGTCCAATTCCAAGGGATCAGGTCAGGATAGTGTCAGCGAGACCATCATTCGGCACGCCGATTGCAGTATGCTGATTGTTCCTTCCTGCAGAACTTATCGATTATAAGGCGAGCAGGTTGCGAACCATCGAAATGACTTTATCGGGCGTAAAGGGTTTTTCCAGCAGGGCGGCATCGGGAGGAACGCCTTCCTCGGTGACTTGAGAGCGGGAATACCCCGACATGAAGAGTATGTTAATTGCTGGATAGAGTTCTTGAACCGCTACCGCCAGCTCGGCGCCGCCCAAACCCGGCATGACGACATCGGTAAAGAGCAGGTCAATCGACCCCTCGTATTTTCGTGCAAGTTGAACGGCCTCCCAGCCATCGTCGGCCGCAAGCACCTTATACCCCTTCATCTCCAAGGTTTGAGAAACCAGCCCGCGTATCATCGGGTCGTCTTCCACCAGCAGGATGGTTGTGGAGGAAGATTCTGCGTTTGGGTCACTCTCCAATTGCGCGGGGTTTGATTCAACGACGGCAACCTCTTCGACAAGAACCTCGCTCTCCTTCCCTTTGATCGGAAGGTAGATCATGAACGTGGTTCCACCACCTAGTTTACTCACTAGGTCGATAAACCCACCCGACTGCTTAATGATGGTGTGAACAATCGATAAACCCAGTCCAGTGCCCTTCCCGGATTCCTTGGTCGTGAAAAAAGGCTCGAAGATCTGGTCGGCCTTTTCAGGATCAATCCCCTGCCCGGTATCGCGCACAGAAATCTTGGCATAGATACCGGCCGGAAATTGTTCCGGCTTTCGGTGCTCGCCATCGGCCACACTCTCCACGGAAGTATTGATGGTGATACGCCCGCCATTGGGCATGGCATCGCGAGCGTTAACGGCTAGGTTCATGAGCACTTGGCCAATCTGAATGGGATCGGCCAGCACATAGATCGGTTCCTCGCACGCCTGCGTGATGAGTTGCACCTTTTCTCCGATAAGGTGTGATAGCATTTTATCCGTATCCGCCAGGGTGGTATTGAGATCGAGAATGATCGGATCCACCTGCTCTTTATGACTAAAACTCAGCAATTTGCGGGTAATGAACGAGGCCTTGCGCGCGGCCTCGACCACCTCCTGCGCATTTTGGCCGGTTTCGGCCGCTTCTGGGTCGGCGATGATAAGGCTGGAGTAGCCGTCGATGATGGTCAGCAGGTTGTTGAAGTCGTGCGCAATGCTTCCGGCCAGGCGCCCGACGGCTTCCATCTTCTGGGAGTGGTGAAGTTGTTCGGTAAGCATTTCTCGCTCATTTTCGAGCACTTCTCGCTCTACGGCTGGAATGATCACCATTTTATTCAATAATCTGGCAAGCAGCCCCAGTATGATCAATCCACCCAGCATGTATACGGCCACCGCGAGAATAGTAGGAGTGGAGCTACTCTCGTTGAGAAGCGAGACCTGCCCATGGAGCTGGATTAAGAAGATGAGCACAACACCGGTCACAATGGCCACCAGAATGGAGGCGACAATAAGGATCAACAGGATTTTATTCTTTAAGTTCATGTTTTTTAAAATGAATGCTCGGAAACATAGCCGTTTAGGAAGGGAGGCTCACGAATAAAACCAATGGGATTCATCTATCGATTCATACGCTCTATCCCGCATCCGCCCAACTCCAAAAATTCTTAAGCATGCGCAACCCAACCGCCTGCGATTTTTCGGGGTGGAATTGGGTGGCAAAAACGTTGTCCTGCCAAACACAGGAACAGTAATCGATCCCATACTCCGTCTTTCCGGCCACAATCGATTCATCTTCGGCACACACATAATAGGAGTGCACCAAATAGAAAAACGAGCCGTCTTCAATCCCGTCGAACATCGGGCAGTCCGGCTGAACTTCATGAATCCGGTTCCAACCAATCTGGGGCACTTTTAGTTCCTTGGGCACATCGAAACGCCTAACCGTTCCAGAGAAAATCCCCAACCCTGGAACATCAGAGGACTCCTCGCTCGAATCGAACAGAACCTGAAGTCCAAGGCAGATCCCCATCAATGGCTTGCCCGCCTGAACCCAGCCTTTGATAGCCGTCACAAAGTCGTGTTCGGCAAGATGCCCCATGCAATCACCAAAGGCACCGACTCCCGGTAGCACCACCGCGCGGCAGGAATCCATTTCTTCCTTGCGGGTGATGATTTTTGCATCCAACTCCAAAAATCGGCAGGCGTTCGAAACGCTACCGAGGTTTCCCATTCCATAATCGATAATTCCAATCATTTTAAAAATTCCTGCACCCCATGTCTGACCGTTACGCCCGCCCTGTCGCTACGCGCCGATCCGGCCTTTGCTCGACGGGATGAGGTCGAGGGCGCGGGGATCAGAGGCGCAGGCCATGCGCAGGGCGCGGGCGGTGGCTTTGAAGATGGCTTCGATACAGTGGTGCAGGTCTTCACCAAACTTCAATTCAATGTGCAGATTCATCTTGGCAGAGTCGCAAAACGAGCGCCAAAAATGCTTAATGATGATGACATCAAAATCGCGAATATATTTTTGGTCGTGTTCCATCGTGTAGACGAAGGAAGGCCGGCCGCCGAGATCAAGGCAGACATCGGCTTGCGCCTGCGCCTCGTCCATCGGAAGCACCCAGAAGCCATAGCGATTGATGCCCTTGCGGTCGCCGAGCGCCTCGTTAAATGCTTCGCCGAGTACGATACCCACATCCTCCACCAGATGGTGATAATCCACATCGATATCGCCTGTTGCCTCGATCTTTAGATCGAACAGCGCGTGCTTGGCGAGCAGGTCAAGCATGTGATTAAAAAACGGAACCCCCGTCGAAATCTCGTAGTTCGCCTGACCGTCGAGATTCAACGTCAAATCAATCCGGGTCTCTTTCGTATTCCGTTCGATATGAGCCGTTCGCTGCTTTTCCATACTTTTCCTTTTGGGAATCCCTATTCTTCAAGAGCCGTGTTGGTTGTCACCGAGGTATCCGGTGCGACAATTTCGATAGGTTCAACTAGATCGGCCGGTACACCATTGGTTATTACAACATCATCGGCCTGCAGGGCGGCAATCGCGACTCTCGCACTTTCGGCGATCTTCTCGTAGTGCCCGATCATGACCGCCTCGAAAAGCTTGTCGATGGAGTCCATTTTTTCGCCCGTTGCGGCGGTGGCCTCCTTGTTCTCCTGCATGGCCTCGTCTAGTTCAGCCACTTTCACGGTGTTTGCGGCACTCATCACTTTTGCAGCTTCTGCATTGCCAGCCATCACTTTCAACTGCGCCGCTGCGGCATCCAACTGTTTTTGCAGCGATACCAGAGTATCCGCCTGTGCTTCATTCTGTTCCAATGCCGTCATCGAAGACTGCTTTAAAACGCCGATCGAAGCCTCGTGCGCCGAGCTTTTTTCGAGCGAATCACGATACGAAGTATCAATTAGTTCCTGCACCTGCGACGAGGTCGTACATCCGGCGGCAAGCAAAATCATTCCCAGTGCAACGATTGAAGCGGTAGGATTCATGGTCATCTCCTTTAGGTGATTTTTATTCATCTAATAACGCTAGGGATAACCCCTCTTGCCGTCAAACCATTTTGACTACTTCCAGAGTTCGGTAGAACCTGCGTATTCAATAGCACTTTTTATGTACTTGATAACCTACCATGCCCATCGTACCTTGTCCGTTTAACATAAATCAAAAGGATAAAAATGGCTTCAATTACATTAAAAGGAAACCCCATCTCAACGGTCGGAAATCTTCCAGAAACCGGCACTACGGCTCCTGCCTTCAGCGCGGTGAAGACCGACCTCTCGGAATGCACACTGGCTAACCTCGCCGGAAAAAAGGTCATCCTCAACATCTTTCCGAGCATCGACACGGGAGTATGCGCCGCATCCACCCACCGATTTAATCAAGAAGCATCATCCCTTGAGAATGCCGTGGTCATCTGCGTTTCTGCCGACCTGCCCTTCGCGCTCAATCGCTTCTGTGGAGCCGAAGGTCTCGATAACGTCGTACCGGTCTCCACCTTCCGCAATCCGGAGTTTGGCAAAGACTACGGAGTAACCATCACCGACGGCCCTCTGGCCGGGCTGCTGTCTCGCGCCGTGGTCGTTATCGACGAATCCGGAAACATTACCTATACCGAACAAGTGCCGGAAATTACACAAGAGCCAAATTATGAAGCCGCGTTGGCGGTTCTATAACCAACCCCCAGAAACACTCCACCTAACGAACGGGCCGCCGCTTCCCCCTTGGCGGCTCGTTCTCCTTTTAAAGGTCAAATCACCCTCACCTCCAACCGCTGAAAAAATCCCATGAAACGATGCAAAAGTTGCCTCACTAAGGCGGAAGCCAAGCGCGATATCTGCCCAGTCTGCGGAATAAATCAGGAAAAGAAAAAGAATTCCCTTACCGCCTTAGAAGCCAAGGTTCGTAGATCCGCACGAGGCATTCGTGGGGTAGCCCTGTTCCACCTCGCCCTTTCTCTCATAGGAACGACTTTACTACTTACTGCATATATAAAGGGGAAAACACCCAGCCATTTCATCGTTCAGATGGTGATTCTGATCACCTATTACTCCATTCTCATGATCACCGCATTCGGCCTCAGTCACTACCGATATTGGGCATATAAAACGACAACGATATTCTATTTTCTAATCGGCATCATGTTTACCATCTCTGTTCAAATTCCAGGCGCCCTGATGATCTTGGTACTACTTTATCTCATTGGCAACGGCACGGCCAAGGCCATCTTTGAACGCCACGCCCTTTCCTAATCATATTTTCCGCCCTTTCCCTTTGCGCGAACAAGGCGTTTCATGTATCACCGTCCGCACTATGGAAAAAACACAGAGCAAAAGAATTGTGGCAATTGTCGGGCGGCCAAACGTGGGCAAGTCGGCCTTGTTCAACCGGCTGGTTCGGCGGCGCGTGTCGATCGTCCACGAAGAAGAAGGCGTCACGCGCGACCGTGTGGCCTGTGAAGCCAACTGGGATGGCAACCGCTTCGAGCTGATCGACACAGGCGGACTCGGCCACTTCGATAGAGAAGTCAGCGACGACCAGATCATTGCTGGCACCGAAGCGCAGGCGGAAATCGCCATTGCCGATGCCTCCTTTATTATTCTCGTGGTCGACATCACCGCCGGTGCTGTTCCGCTCGACGAAGAGGTTGCGCGCATCCTGCATCGTAGTGGACGTACCGTGATCGTTGCCGCCAACAAGGCCGATAATCCTGAACGTGAGGAGAATGCCTACGAGTTCGATCTACTCGGGTTCCCGGTCATCCCCGTTTCCGCCCTCCACAACCGGGGCATCGGGCAATTGATGGAAGAGCTGGTTCCTCAGCTTCCGCACGAGGAAAATCCGACCGAGAAAAAGCCGCTGCGCGTTGCCGTGGTCGGCCGCCCGAACGCCGGGAAATCATCCTACATTAACCGCCTACTGCGCGATGAACGTGTGATTGTCTCCGATATTCCTGGAACCACGCGCGACAGCATCGAAATCCCCTTCATCATCGGCAAAGGCGAAACCGCCCGTCACTACCAGCTCATCGACACCGCCGGTATTCAGAAGGAAACTCGCTCCAAAAGTGCAGTCGACTGGTTCAGCAACCTGCGCACCAATAAAAGCATCGAACGCTCCGACGTCGTCGTCATGATGCTCGATGCTGAAACCGGCCCAACCACCCGCGACAAGAAGGTGGCCGCAAAAATCATTGATGCGCAGAAAGGGTGCCTACTGCTGGTCAACAAATGGGACTTGGCTGAGGAAGCCGACCAAGAAATCACACAGACCCAATACCTGCCCGCTCTGCGTGAGACTTTGCCTTTCATGGGCTTCGCCCCGATCGTCTTCATCTCTGCCAAGAGCGGCTACAACATCAAACGCAGCATCGAAGCCATCGACTATGTCGCCGCACAAACCCGCACCGAAATCACGACCGGGGTGCTTAACCGCGTCATCCAGCAGGCATGCGACCGCTACCCACCACCCATCGTCAAGGGCAAGCGACTCAAGGTATATTATGCCACGCAAACCGGCACTGAACCGATCTACATCAAGGTCTTCGTCAACAACCCCGCCAACGCGCGCTCCAACTGGCTCGCCTATCTCAAAAACCAACTGCGCGATGCCTTTGGCCTTGAAGGTGCGCCTATGTTCATCAAGCTCGTCGCTCGTAGTCGACCAGACAAATAATCGACCTACACAGGAAATAAAAAGACCCTCACCCATACAATGGGAGTCCCCGATTTGGATTCAGTTCCTTTAGCCTAGTTCAGCCTCAAGTGGTCGAGCAGGCGACTCACGACTCCCCGTTCAGAAGGCTTTCAACCGCATCGAGGAACTGGAACATTTCTGGGGCAGTGCCAATGGTGACGCGCAGATAGTCCTTGGTTCGCTCGTCGTTTTCAAAATAACGCACGATGATGTTTTTGCTACGCAGCGTCTCGAACAAGGTTTTGGCGGCGATACCCAGCGGCTTGACCCATAGGAAATTGGTTTCAGACTCGGCAACAGAAAAACCCAGTTCGGCCAACTTCTCCGCCACCATCTTGCGTGTCTCGACAATGGCCTGCACATTGGCCTTCATCGTGTCTTGGTCGAGGATTGCAACGCGGGCGATCTCCTGCGTGAGGTAGTTGACGTTGTACGAATCCTTGATCTTGTGCAGTGCGCCGATCAGCTCGGCATTGCCCACGCAATAGCCCAACCGGATGCCGGCCAGCGAATACGATTTTGAAAGCGTTCGCGCCACCAGCACATTGCCGCAGGTCAGAGCAAAATCCATACAGTTTTCCTTGGCAAAGTCGGCATAAGCCTCATCGATCAGCACCACGCCTCCGAAGTTCTTAACAAACGATTCTACGTTCGCCGTAGAATATTGAAGGCTCGTCGGTGCATTCGGGTTCGTTAGGAAAAAGAGCGAGGCGGAATAGTCGGCCGGCATCTGCCAGCCAAACGCGACATCGAGCGCAATCGGCCTTTTTTTCACATCCTCTATATCGGCAAGAATCGGGTAGAGCGAATAAGACGGGTCAAAAAAACCGACCGACCCGGTGCGCTCGACAAACGCACGAATGCACAGTGCCAGTACCTCGTCCGAGCCGTTGCCCACAAATATATTCTCCACCTCGCAACCGTGCAGTTCCGCGATCGTCTTGCGTAATTCCATGCAAACGGGATCGGGATAGCGCGCCAGTGCCTGAACGTCGATCATCGATAAAATATCCTGCACATCTGCCGACGGCAGATACGGGTTCTCGTTCGTATTCAGTTTAACGATATTCTCACCCTGCGGCTGTTCTCCCGGCACATAGCCCGACATCGCTTGCACTGATTTTCTAATTAAATTACCCATATCTATCCTGTTTGCTTATTGCGCGGAAGCTACTGTGTAGCTACGCGCTATTTCATTTGATGTACAGTCTACTTTTTTTTGAATGTATTAAACGGTTACACCAATCCCCTACTCAAACCGAATGGTGGCAGAACGGGCGTGGCCATCGAGAGTTTCGACGCGCCCGAAGGCTTCCACCACCGGAAGGATTTCCTTTAGATCCTCTTTGGTGAACTGGATCAAGCTGACGCGGCGACGGAAATCCTCCACCGTTAACCCTGAAAAATAGGCCGCCGTCCCCCCCGTCGGCAAAACGTGGCTCGGCCCCGCCGCGAAGTCGCCCACCGATTCCGGTGTCCATTCGCCAATAAACAACGCGCCGGCATTCACTACCTTATCAACCCACTTCTCAGGATTATTAACAATCAGCTCCATGTGTTCCGGCGCAAATAGGTTGCACAGCTTCATGCCGTCGGCCATGCTTTTCACGACGACGAGCAACATTCCTTTTTCCAGCACCTGAAAGACCGGCTCAGAACGTGACAGTAGCTCCGCCTGCTTGAGAATCTCGATACGAATAGCTTCTGCCTGTTTTTGCGAGGTCGTCACCAGCAGCGACTTTTCCAACCCCGTTCCGTGCTCGGCCTGCGAGAGTAGATCCGCCGCAACATGCGCTGGGTTCGCCGAGCTGTCGCACAGCACCGCAATCTCGCTCGGCCCAGCCACCATATCCAACGCTACGTCGCCATAGACCTGCCGCTTCGCCGCCGTTACATACGGCCCGCCGGGGCCGACAATCTTCCGCACCTTGGCAATCGTCTTCGTGCCGTAGGCCATCGCGCCGATCGCCTGAATACCGCCGATTTTATACATCTCCGTCGCCCCCGCCAAATCGAGTGCGTAGATAATATAGGGATTCAGTTTGCCCTCTTTATTACCCGGCGAACACGCCACCAACTCCTTCACACCCGCCACCTTCGCCAGCGTCAACGTCATCAAAGCTGTCGAAGCCAGCGGCGCCGCGCCTCCAGGAATGTAGGCTCCCACACGATCAAACGGCACAAACTTTTCGCCAAGCATGCCACCCTTCGGGGTCGCCATCGTCCAGTCGTCGCGCAATCCATTTTCCGAGAAAGCGACAATCCGCTTGTGCGTCTCCTTTGCGGCCTTTTTAAAATCGGCATCAACCGCCGTTTTTGCTTCGGCGATTTCCTCCTTCGTCACCCGAAGCCGCCGTGCAGAAATATTCGATCCATCAAACTCACGCGCATATTCAATCACGGCCTTGTCGCCAAACTCGCGGATAGCGGCCAACACGGTTGCTGCGGTCTGCATCGCTTTTTCTTCCACCGCTGGGCGGAGTAGAAAACGTTCGACCTTCCTATACTTTCTGTCCGTTCCCCACGTAACGATCGGTGCCAAATTCTTATTCATATCAATCCCTCAAATCTTTTATCCACGGATCGCACAGATTTTTGGATTATCAATCTGTTCTAATTCGAGCAACCTGTGGATACAAACCCTACTTGCCAATGCAAAACCGCGAAAAAATATTGTCCAGCAGATCCTCGTGATATTCCCGCCCCGTCACTTCCCCGAGAAACTCCAGTGCCGCGCGCAAATGTGCAACGGCAAGCACCGCATTTTCCTCAACATCCTTATTCAGGAACTCTCGTGCCTGTCGCGCTTCTTTGTGGGACCGAATCAACAGGTTGCGGTGGCGCTCGGAAATCACCGCATGCGGCGGCGCGTGCAGATCCGCACCTTGCTCCAGCGCATCAGCCATGGCTCGTTTTAATTCTTCCACCCCCACGCCGTTCACGAGACTCGCTTCGATGCCCTGAACGTCCAAAATCGCCTTTCCTTGGTCCACCTTATTCAACACCACCACGCTCTTGGTTGGATCCAACTTTTCAAGCCGCGCACGATCTTCCTCGTGCAACGGCTGCGAAGCATCGATCAAATAAACGGCTAGGTGCGCCTCCTTGCTATGCGCTTCCGCACGGCGAACGCCCTCGGCCTCGATCTCACAATCGGTCTCGCGCAAACCCGCGGTATCGGTGATGCGCAACGGGATTCCATCGAGCACATAGCCCTCCTCCAGCGTATCGCGCGTGGTTCCCGCCGTGCTTGAAACAATGGCTCGATCAAAGCCCAGCAAAGCGTTGAGCAACGTCGATTTCCCCGCATTAGGTCGGCCCAAAATCACCACCCGTGCCCCCTCGCGTAACAGACGCCCCTCATCCCACGTATCGAGCAGGTGATCCAACGTTTGAAACGTTACATCCAGCAGACGGGCAATACCGGAGAAAACATCATCCGGCAGTTCATCCTCCACAAAGTCGAGCGTTGTTTCGAGGTTGGCCGCCACTTCCAGAAAAGCCTCGTAGATGGCATCGAACTCTTGGCTAAGCTTACCTTCCATCTGCTCTATGGCCGCCGATGCAGCGCGGTCGGAGCGCGCGCGAATTAAATCGAGGATACCTTCCGCCTGCACCAGATCGATGCGTCCATTAAGAAAAGCTCGCTTGGTAAACTCGCCCGGTTCGGCCATGCGCGCTCCGGCATCGAGTACGCGACGTAGGATTCGGCGCATCCCGACCGCTCCGCCATGCCCTTGAATTTCAAGCACATCCTCGCGGGTATAGCTCCGCGGCGCACGCATCACCAGCGCCAGCCCAGTATCAATTTCCGTCCCGTCCGACTCAATCACCTTACCATAGGCAAAGGTGCCGTGTTCGCGCTCCGATACCGGAATCTGATCCAAAGCCTGAAAAATTTCATCGGCAATACGCCAAACATCGGAACCCGAAAGGCGGATAATCCCCACCCCGCCCTCGCCGGGCGGCGTCGCAATGGCCGCAATCGTATCTGTTTCGTAGTTGGGCATAATTAAATCCAAGCAAAAATCGCGTGGTTAATTCCCAGCGCGATCAAGGCCGCCAGGAAATCATCGACCACAATGCCGAACCCGCCGTGGATATGCTGAAGTTGCTTAATCGGCGGAGGCTTAGTGATGTCGAAGATGCGGTGCAGGATAAAGCCGCTTAACAAGGCCCACGGTGACGTGAGGCCAATTACCGTGATCGGCAGCGTCAGGTATTCATCCGCCACAATACAGCCCGGATCTTTCCCGCCGATCATCTTCTCCGCCACCCCGCAGATGGGAATGGCAATCAATGTCATGGCGATACAGATCGCCCATTGGGTTCCCGCGCACGGAACATACACCATCATCGCCCACGCCAACGGCAAGCCGACCAAGGTGCCGACCGTTCCTGGCATGATCGGGCTCCAGCCCGTTCCAAAACCCACCGCAATCCATTTGATTAAATTTTTCATTTCACTCTCCTACAACCCCTTTGTGTGCCCCTGTATTTACCCATGGTTCAGCGCTTCCGCAAGCGTAGAGAGCAAACCAACACATGCCGTATCCGTCCGTAAAATTCGTTCCCCCATCCCAAACAACTCAAACCCATGCTCTTGAAGCTGTTCCAACTCATAGGCGGTCCAGCCGCCTTCCGGACCAATGGCCAGCAATACACGCCTCTCCCCCCAACTAAAATCTCCCAGTCGCCTTTCGCCCGCTGGATCAGCTAAAAGCTTTAAGGCATTCGGAAAAAGAACGTCCAATTCATCCTCAATAAACGGCTTGAAACGCTTGCGCACCAGAACCTCCGGCAGATGCGTACACCGCGCCTGCTGCAAGCCTTCGATCAGCCGCGCGTTGTAGAAGTCCGGTTCCAGCACATGCGTATCAAAATAGAACCGCTCCACCTTATCGGCCTTCACCAATACGATGCGCCCCACCCCGAGTGCCGCCAACTGCGCCCACAGCCGCTTCATCACCTTCGGCCGCGGCATCGCCAAAAGAAGATCTATTTTCGGTTTCGGTGGAACCTGCTCTTCCAGCACGCACTGTAGGCAAACCGTCTGCTGATCCACCGACAGCACCGTCCCCTTCCCCAGCGAACCATTGAGTAGGCCAATACGCAGAACCTTGCCCGGTGCCGCCTTCAGTACCTGACAGATATGCCGCGCTCGTTCGTCGGAAAGAACCGCCAAGCCGGGATCGTGAAAATCGGAAGGGTGTAGAAGAATCATGTTCATAACGTGGGTGACCTTCCTGTGTCTGAAATCATTATGCCACTAAATTATTCTGCACAATCTAAGCGCATTCAGATAGGTTCCCCCTTTCCAAACTAAAGGACATCGCACATGGAACCCGTCAAACTCACCCAATACAGCCACGGCGCTGGATGCGGCTGCAAAATTTCCCCGGCCTTACTGGAGTCGATTCTGAAAACCACACGCGAGGTGCTGCCCCACCCTAATCTGCTGGTCGGTAATGACAGTAAGGATGACGCCGCGGCGTATGATCTTGGCAACGGAACCTCCGTGCTCAGCACGACCGACTTTTTTATGCCGATCGTTGATGATCCTTTTACCTTTGGGCGCATTGCCGCCACCAACGCGCTGAGTGATATCTATGCGATGGGCGG
>QIHI01000061.1 GCA_003230915.1 Kiritimatiellales bacterium
AAACATTTCCTTATTATTATTTACAACACATTTTTTATGTGTCGGTTAAGCAAAATAATCTTCCATAAATTTACCAAATAAAATAATTAAATATAAAATTTATGTCTATTTCTTTATATAAAATTATTATTGTCGGAGGCGGGCATGCTGGATATGAAGCAGCATTAGCTTCCGCTCGACTCGGAGTTAAAACATTATTAATAACTCTAAATAAGTCCTTAATAGGAAGACTTTCTTGCAATCCCTCGATTGGAGGAATTGCAAAATCACATATAGTTTCGGAATTAGATGCATTGGGAGGTGAACTGGGGCGAAATGCAGACTATACCGGAATCCAGTACCGAATGCTAAACACAAGAAAAGGACCCGCCGTCCAATCAAATCGATTGCAGTGCGATAAAGACCTTTTTCCCATTCGAATCCAGTCTGTACTAGAAATGCAGGAAAATCTTGATATTAAGGATGATATTGTTACTTCCCTACTCACAAAAAACGGAAAAATAAATGGGGTTACCTGTCGAAAATTTGGAGATATAATTTGTCATTCTGTGGTCATATGTACGGGAACATTTCTTCGCGGACGGGTTTTAATTGGTAAAAAAAGTATAAAAGAAGGACGAATGGGAGAAGAGTCCGCTGAGGAGTTATCAAAGTCATTTGATAAGCTGGGATTTGAATTAGGACGCCTAAAAACAGGAACCCCTCCTCGACTACATAAGGATTCCCTCAATTATTCAAAAATGGAAATCCAACCAGGTGATACCTCACCCCCATTTTTTTCTCGGTTAGCACGAAAAGAATGGAAAATGTTCCACGTAGAACAAAATGGACTTTCTCTCGCGGAAAAAAATAAAATGTTCCACGTAGAACAAAAGGAACTACACCCGTGGATTCCCGGAACCGATCAAATTCCTTGTTATCTCACTCATACGAATGAAAACACCCACCAGATAATCTCAGATAATCTAAAAAATAGTGCAATGTACGGCGGGATGGTAGAAGGAACCGGCGTTCGATATTGCCCATCCATTGAAGATAAAATTGTAAAATTTTCAAATCGAGATTCACATCATGTATTTATCGAGCCAGAAGGTCGCGATAACATACGAATTTATCCCAATGGAACCTCAAATAGTTTACCTGAAGATATTCAAGAGAAGATGATCCATTCAATTAAGGGTTTAGAAAAAGCAGAGATTTTACGCCCTGGATATGCAATTGAATACGATTATTCTAATCCAACTCAGCTTTTTCACACACTAGAAACAAAGCGAGTTGAAAATCTATATTTTGCCGGACAACTCAATGGAACGACCGGATATGAGGAGGCTGCTGGACAAGGTTTCATTGCAGGTGTCAATGCAGCCCTTAAATCCATAAACAGGGATCCACTTACAATAAGTCGTGAAGAAGGGTATATTGGAGTTCTAATCGATGATTTAGTAACTAAAGGAACTGAAGAGCCTTATAGAATGTTTACATCTCGATCAGAACATCGTCTTACACTCCGACAGGATAATGTATATTTTCGCTTATTGGAAAAAACACGAGAACTTGGAATCGTTGATAAAAATGAGATTGATATATTATCAAATAGTAAAATATCCATTGAAACTGAAATAGAACGTCTGGAAAAAACATTTTATAATGGAAACTCTTTAGCCCAAATTCTTCGCCGACCAGAAATGGAATATTTAAGTCTCCCCCAGAATACTCCAAACCTAGAGGAAGAGGTTATTAAACAAGTTGAAATCGAAATAAAATATTCGGGGTATATAAAACGAGAGCTAGAGCGAATTAAAAGCTCAAAAAATCAGGAAAAATTAACCATTCCGTCTAATTTTGACTATAGTAAAGTTAAAGGACTTCGAAATGAAGCCTGCGAAAAAATGACTAAAATCCAACCAGAAAATATTGGTCAAGCCGCAAGGATATCAGGCGTCAATCCATCCGATATATCAATTCTATCAATATGGATAAAAAGATTATCTAAATAAATTATCTTATATTTTTTTTAAAAAATTAGTTTATTTTTTACAGGAGAGTAAGGGTTTATCCGGCCGAATAACAGACTCCGGAGTAAAGTTGGTTTAAAGAGACGATATCGAAGCGGAAATAACTTGGATAATTCTGCTATGAAGATCTCCTGAATGCAACGTTTCTATTTTAAGCAGCGTATGTTCTTCCTCATCACAAGCACCTCATGCGGCGTTTTCTAGCCTAGGCATTTTCGGAGCCTCTGTTGTTCAATCCTGCACCTGTAGAATTTCGCCATCCCTGACCTGCTTGAAGTGGGGCTTCTTTAGAAAGTATTGCCGAATCAAGCGGTTGGTATTCTCGTTCGTCCCACGTTCCCACGTTCCCACGATGCATGGGCATTGCAGAAGAAGACCGGAACGCCTTGAGGCCGACAGTAATATTGTCCCGAGGTCTTGGCATCGACAGCGCCGTTTCGGCTACCAAGAATGCGCGGATAAGTCTAAGAGAAGTTTAGATATGCAGTCAACCGGAAGAGCTTACTATTGTTGTATGAGAGGAGGATTAAAAGCCAGTAGAATTTATTTGGTAAAGGCTAAATGGAACGCAGAATCTTCAGAAATCGTTTAGTTTATTTCTCCTCATCTTTCATCGCTTCAGCCGTATCGAGAGCCCGTTTGCATTTTAGAATTTGCTCGTTGAGGTTTGCAACGGATTTTTTGGTCGTGTCTTTTGCATAGCGTGCTGCAAGACTAGCCATATGAGTGATGGCACGGTAGGCTTTTTCATAGTTTCCGGATACATAGTAGGCCTCTGAAAGGGTACTCCAAACATGGTAGTCGTTGGGGGCAAGTACCATGGCTTCCTGTGCGTATTCTACTGCCTTCGCGCCGTTTCGGATGGATAGATCTTCTGCTGTGGCGTATAGCCATGCAAGGTTATTCAATAATTTAAAGTCTTCTGGATTTATCTTGATTAATTCAAGGAGCATGATTTCGGCTTTTTGGTACTGCTTTGCGCTGATGTAGATATGTGCCACAATATGGCGTGCCTGTGGTTGTGCCGGATCCAGTTCGAGAATGCGCTCGTAGGCATCGATGGTAGCGGGGAAGTCCTGCTCGGCCGTGTAGGTTTGGGCCACTTCTAGTAAAAATTGGATTCGCTCTTCGGTGGTTCGGCTTCCTGAGATATTCAAGCTTGATACAAAGGAAGTATTATTTGAAGAGTTCTCTTCCTGCGCAAAAGTAGAAATCAGAGGGAGAATGCAGAATATCAAGGATTTGGTGATGGTCTTCATACAAGAGTCCTACTTCTTAATTTTTAATATCAACATGAATAGTTGCGGGGTCGGTATGTACGAGTTGCAAACCTGAAGGAAGGTTAATAACCACAGGAAGGTCATAGCTTGTGCTTTCCTTTAGTTCGGCACAATTCACATACGCAAATACATCGATGACCTGCATCTGCTCAATACGCTTTTTTTGGCCTTTAACTGTTATTTTTATACGGTTCGGTTGAAGGGACATTTTTCGGGACTCTCCTGATGCGTTTAGTATGTGCACCGGGATATCGCTAAACCTTTGCGTACTTGTATGCTGAACGAGTGTGAAATCAACGGATACCCAATCAGGATCAACGCTGATACGGCCAATGTGGGGGAGGGCGACGGGAACACTTTCCTTGAAGGAGGTCTGTCGGTCGGTAAGTTTAATAGGGATGGTATGAATGTTTTTCATTTCGCGCAATACCTGTTCAGCGCCAGATACGCGGATCGAGGCGGGGGAGCAAACAATTCTTTCCACCTCAATACCTTCGGGGAGCGATCCATCCAAGGTTGCTTTAACAGGAAGTAGCCGTTCGCTCTCTTGATCAAACTTGACAAAAAGATCCGGCGGGCTGAAGCGAATCACTTTGGCACCCGTTGGATTTTTAAGGTCTTTTTCCAAGAATTTAATATGAACCTCATTTCCGGCCGTAGGATCCGACAACGGAATAACTACACGCAACTGTCCACTGTCCAGATAGCGGATATCCTCTCGCGATCCACGAAAAAGGATATTAACGCTGTGTACTGACTTTTCCCAGACCGCCCATCCTTCAGGGAGTTCCACTTCGACCTCAACATTGGATACCGAGACCTCAAAGCCAATATTTTTTCGAATACCCTGCCAGGCGAGAAATGCGAGAATGAAGCAGAGTAGCAACAGCCACTTTTCTTTTCGTATATTTTTCCATAGCCTGGAAAATCTATCCTTCATCCTGTTCCTCGGTAAATGTCATTAAAACCGCATCCGACAAGTCTGCCTCGCCATCCTTTATTTTTTCACGGAAGCGAGCCAGTCCTGTGCGCTCGCGGCGTAACATTGAAGTCAGAACCCGGCGTAGCCGTGCATCCTCCAAGCCCCGTCTCAAGCGGCCATTGTATGCAACGGAAACCGCGCCGGTTTCTTCGGAAACCACCACTACAATCGCATCGGTCTCCTCGGTTATTCCAATTGCGGCGCGGTGGCGTGTTCCAAGCGTTTTACTCAACTCCTCTTTCTGGGAGAGGGGAAACAAGCACCCCGCAGCGCAGACTCGGTCGCCGGAGATAATCACGCCGCCATCGTGAAGTGGCGTATGTGGAAAAAAGAGAGTCGAAAGAAGTTCCGCGCTAACCACACTGTTCAATCGTGTTCCGGAGTCCTGGATCGTCCGAGTTCCAATCTCGCGTTCAATGGCGATCAGCGCTCCGATCTTCCGCTTTGATAGCAACTGAACGGTTTGCATAAGTGGTTCCACCAGATTAATTTGAGAGGTAGTTCCATTTGAACGCCATATTGGCTGCCGTCCGAGCTTCGATAAAACACGCCGGATCTCCGGTTGAAAAATAACCACAAATGCCAATGAAAGATAGAGCATCAACTTGGACAGCAACCAGTTGAGAATCTCCAGATGGGTAATTATAGTGAGCGCGTAGAGGCTGCCATAGAGGATAATCAAGCCGGTCAAAATCGCGGCACCACGCGTGCCTTTGAATAGCCGGAAGACATAGTAGAACATCGCGGCAAGGACGAAAATTTCGACCCAGCCGGCCAGATTTGGGAGATCAAAAAGGCCTTCTAATTGCATGGAGATTCACCAGAGAGGAGTGTATCCACAAGCCTGCAAACATCGCAAGTATCGATTACATCGTGAACCCGTAAAATATGCGCTCCGTGCGCTACGGCCCAAGCCGCAGCCCCCAAACTTCCTGACTGCCGCTCCGCCGGGCTTTTTCGGTTCGTTAGATGTCCGATAAAACTTTTTCGCGATGGTCCGACGAGTATCGGACTTCCGCATTGCGCGAGCTCCGGAAGCCTGCGTAGTAGTTCTAGGTTATGTTCGACAGTTTTCCCAAACCCGATTCCGGGATCGATCACCATGCTTCCGCGCCGTACGCCTCGTTGTGCCGCAAACTCAAGCTGATCTTCCAGATAGGAGTACACTTCCTGCACCACATTGTCGTAGGCCGGATCTTTCTGCATGGTCTTCGGCGAGCCTTTCATATGCATCAGCACCACACCAGCCTGCGTTTGCGCCGCAACATCGGTCATTGCGCCATCCGTTTCGAATGCCGAAATATCGTTGATAATGTCCGCGCCAGCCTCCACGGCCCGGAGCGCAGTTTCCGCCTTCATCGTATCGATCGAAATTAACACATCAGAATGTTCGCGGATGTTGGAAATAATTGGAACCGTGCGCTCAATCTCTTCGGTTGTGGAAACCGGGGTTGCACCTGGGCGGGTTGATTCGCCACCGATATCGATAATATCCGCTCCTTGCGCCGCCATCTCCAGCGCACGGTCAACCGCAGCGGCGGGATCGGAAAAGTCGCCACCGTCTGAAAATGAATCTGGAGTGACATTCAAAATACCCATCACTACCGTGCGATTACCAAGCACCACCGTGCGGTCACGGCACGGCCAATTATAGATTTTCCGGGGAGTCATAAATGAACCTTCAGCCCGTCCCAAGGCACAGTGATTGTATCGTCGAGGCGGGCTTGCAGTGCGTGGTGTTCCGAGTCGTGCGTGAGATGGGTGATGAAGGATTGCCTAGCACCGATCCGGCCGAGCATTTCGACGGATTCATCGATGGAAAAGTGGGTGAGGTGCCTTTTGGGACGGAGACCGTCAAGAATCATGACATCCATATTTTTCAGAAGTTTCAGCGTACTTTCTGGAATGCCATTGCAGTCGGGGATATATCCAAGCCGAGCACCGTCGGCATCAACCCGGAAACCGTAGACGGTATCTGCACCGTGTGACACGGGGAGGGGGGTTACTCGGACATCGCCTACCGAAACAGACTTGGTTTGATCTATAAAACTAACACGTGGAACACCACCGAAGGAGTGACTTTTCCGGTCTACATAATCAAATTTTTTTCGCATTTGCTTAATGGTTCTTGGCGAGCCATAGACGGGGATGTGACTCTGTTGGAGGTCGGAAAAGCGACGAACGTCGTCGAACCCGAAAATATGGTCAGCGTGGGGGTGGGTAAGGAATACAGCATCGATTCGTTCGACACCGAAGGTTAGTACCTGATCGCGAAAATCCGGTGGAGTATCGAAAATAAGATGCTGTCCGTCCGCCACGACATACAGGCTGCACCGCCGCCGCGTATTCTTGGAATCATCGGAAGTGCATATATTGCAGGAACATCCAATCATTGGAACTCCATGCGAGGTTCCAGTGCCTAGAAAAGTAAATCTCATTTAAGGCAAGATCTCGCAATGACCATGTTGCGCAGAAAGATGATATCGAAGCGGTCGCGCTTGCGCCGTACGGTAATCGCCGTAATCGTTGCCGTCACAAACAACAAAACCATCGAGCTCCAAAAATCGAACATCAAAAATTCCTTGGGTTGCTCCATAACATATATAGCTGTGGACGTATGACCAAGTCGTTTTTTCTAGTTGTCGTGGTCTGCATTCCGTTTGGACTGTAAATGGATATCTTATCCATTTCTCCCAGGAGTTCAGGCCGCGACGATGCGGTCGCGGTAGTGGCCGTCGACCCAGCAGAGCGGAAGTGCCTCCCCAGAGGGGAATGCGAGTTCCGTTTTGAGGAAGTTTTCCGGGCGTTGGATCACCTGACCCGAATGCGATCTTGCCCGGATGGTGTCCGAGTAGGGATTGATCACATCCGGGAGATCGATCACTTCGACCAAGTCTTCCGATGGCACATGTTTTAGGAACATAATAGACCTCCTTGCTCAATACACCTTCGACCACTTTGGGGCAAAAGAGTTCAATTCGAGGTCAATCGGGAGCTATGTAAAAAAGGGACAGAATCACTACGTTTTTTGGGGGTTGATAAGGCCTCGGCTGCCTGTTCGTTTCCTGCTTTTTTCATCATGAACCATTTCATGGGCAAGCCAAGAGCGGCCGTAATCAATCCGCGCCCGACGAAGAACATGCAGATGATGCCCACGGTGAACGAGGCCGTGATCAGTTTGCCAATACTCCGAAATCCAAAACCATTGATAAAACCCGCCGCGATGGAGGAGACGATCATGCCGCAGGTGAGTAGCAGGTTGACGCTGGCATCGTAGATGATATGCCCGACTGTATAGGAGGAGGATTGCGTGGCGGCGGGGTCAATCCCTAAAAGGTAGGATAACATATTCAAGGTTCCCAGGATGCCTGTCAGCAACAACATCGTGATCATCAGATAACCGCTACCAAAGCAGACGGCCGCAAATTTGGTTCGTTTCTGGATCGTTCGTGAAAGGAACAGCTTTTTACCGTGTGCCATGAAGGCGCGCATCACGCCATAGGCCCAGCGCATCTGCTGGCGGAAGAGATCGCCAGGTGTGTAGGGAACTTCGCATTTGACCTGCAGGTTTTCAAGGTAGGCGATGCGCTTGCCGCTGGTGATCACGCGTAGCGAATAATCGACGTCTTCGGTCAGCGCGCCCATGGTCCAACCGCCGAGTTCGATGAGGTCATTTTTCTTGACCAGCTCGCCAGAGCCGCAAAAGACACAGCTGTTCGTGACGCTCTTTAGGAAGGGTAGGAGTACGTTATGGACAATATTGACGATGCCCGTACCCATAAGCGTGCTGTGGTTGTCGTGTACGTTGATAGTCTGCCAGGATGCCTGTACGCCTGCCAGCGTCGGGTCTTTAATCACCGGAACCACCAGCCGCTTTAGGAAGTCCTCTTGTGGGAGAAAGTCGGAATCAAGGATGAGGAGATAGTCGCCTGTGGATTTGGGGAGCATGACGTTGAGATTCCCCGGTTTAAAGCCTGCATTATCGCCGCGCCGGCTAATTTCGATACGCGGATTGGTGGTGGCGAACATATCAATCTTCGCCGAGATTTCCGGTTGGTTGCTATCGTCGCCAATCAGGATCTGGAGCTTTTCAACCGGATAGTCGAATGCCAGGCAACACCTGGCACAGTTGAGTGCGGCGAGCTCGTTATAGGTCGGAATCTGGACGGTGACCGTTGGGTAGCGCGCCTCGTCCTCGATAATCTCTGGATTGTTCTGGAGCCGAGACAGAGCTAGCGAGAAAGCGGTGATGATAAAATAGCCGATAGACAGGACAAACGCCCCCATCAGCGCGATTTCGAACGCGGTTTTGATAATCGTATGGAATCCCATATTCCCCCCTTTTTTTACATAGCTCACAGTCGAGCTGCGAGTTGACGGGGTTCTTTATAGAGGATTTCTCTTAAAGGCAACCCTCCACGATTGATTATTTTATGGTACTTGTGGAGGGTTCCTTGTGGCGGTTGAAGATGATGCAGCTACATGGTTCGCCAGAATTTAAGGTTTTGAGCCTCGATCTCCCTATGGTCTGGCAGGGGATAGAAAAGATTTCCGTCCTTTGAGGAAAAGGAGAAGCCATGCTTTAGCAAGCGGTAGGAAATCGCATTCATATTGCTGTCGAGAGCGAGACCTTTGCTCATTTTCTTCGGATAGGACATCAGTTCGTGGAATGCATCTCGAATTGTAGAAGGATGCAACGAGGTGATGGGAGAGGGTTTGAAAGGGTTCTTTTCGAACGCTTCAAGAAACTCTGGGAGATCGATATCCAGTTGGGTATAGAATTGCTTTGGGGCGCTCTTCTGGTTGTCAGAGGCGGTGATATACGCTCCGAAATCCGCCGGGGTGTACTTTGACATGACCAGCATGCGCATGGGCGCTATTTCGGCATAAATCCGAGTGGATTCCTCTCCGGTCGAGTCGTTTTCTCCTCGTTCGAGAGCAATGCAATGCCCCTCTTCCGTCGATATGTACAGCTTCCCAATGGCTGAAAAATCGATATGCTCAAGCACTCGGTAGGAGGCAATGAACTTGGTTGCTTTGGGGCGGCCATCGGAATGGGAAGCGAGATCGTTCAAGATGCTCTCAATTTCAAAAAAATCGTTCCTATAGTCCGCATCGATTTCTGCGAAAATCACCTTTCCAGAATAGTGCCTGCTGGAGCCGGAGGTATAGTGCTGGGCAAACATTTCTGGATCGTATTGCGAGGCAATCAGTGCCGTATTCGGACAAAGTACCATGTACATTCTGTTTTCGTAGTTCATTTTATAGCCCCCAGAAAATTTTAAGCATCGGGGCAATCACCAGAGAAATGATTGCCATGAGTTTGATTAGGATGTTCAACGAAGGCCCTGCGGTATCCTTGAAGGGATCCCCCACGGTGTCGCCGACCACGGCCGCCTTATGAGCCTCAGAACCTTTGCCCTGACTTGCGCCGCCTTCGATCATCTTCTTTGCATTATCCCATGCACCACCAGCATTCGACATGAAGATGGCCAGAACGACCCCCGAAGTGGTCACGCCGATCAGGGTGCCCGCCAGCATTTTCGGCCCACCGATGAACCCGACCAGAACCGGAGCCAGTACCGCAATGGTTCCGGGGAGAATCATTCCTTTTAGCGCGGATGCGGTGGAAATATCGACGCACCTCTTGTAGTCCGGTTGCTCAGTTTCTTTCAGAATACCCGGCTTTTCTCTGAACTGTCTGCGGACCTCTTCAATCATCGCGAAGGCGGCCTCACCAACGGCGTTCATGGCCATGGAAGAGAACAGGTAGGGTAGTACCGCTCCAAAAAGAACCCCGGAAATAACCTTCGGGTTCATCAGGTCGATGGTTCCCACCCCGACCTGCTGGCGGAAGGCTGAAAAGAGGATGATCGACGTAAGGGCGGCCGACCCAATCGCAAAACCTTTTCCGATTGCAGCGGTGGTATTCCCCACGGCATCGAGTTCGTCCGTGATTCCTCGCACCTCCGGAGGAAACTCCGACATCTCGGCAAGACCGCCAGCATTGTCGGCAATCGGGCCATAAGCATCGACGGCAAGTTGGACACCTAGGGTCATCAGCATGCCCAAGGCGGCGATGGCAATCCCATAAAGTCCGGCAAAGGCATGGCTGGCAAGGATGGTTGCCATGATGATGATGATGGGGAGAAAGGTTGAAGCCATGCCCACACCCATTCCCGTTATAAGGGTTGTGGCCGGACCGGTCTCGCAGGATTTCACGATCTTATTCACCGGCTTGGTATCTGTTCCCGTATAGTATTCCGTGATTATCCCAATCAGTGTGCCAGCCACCATGCCTAGAACCGAAGAGGAAAAGACGCTCAGCCAGCTGATTCCACCATCACCACTGGAACCGCCCCCCAAAAAGAAATAGCTCAGGAAAAACGAGAATACCGCAGCAATGCCCGCGGCACCAAAGGTCCCTTTGTTCAATGCCGCTTGCGCCGACTTTCCTTCTTTCACCCGCACAAATCCCACGCCGATCATAGCAGCACCAATGCCGGCAACCGCCAAAAGAAGCGGGAAAACCACCAGCTTCAACCGATGCGCATCACTCCCTGCAATACTGACCCCGAGGACCATGGCTCCAATAATAGAGCCCACGTAGGACTCGAAAAGATCCGCCCCCATGCCGGCGACATCGCCTACATTGTCGCCCACATTGTCCGCGATTGTGGCTGGATTCCGAGGGTCGTCTTCGGGGATTCCCGCCTCGACCTTTCCGACCAGATCCGCTCCTACATCAGCCGCCTTTGTAAAAATGCCGCCACCCACCCGAGCAAACAGTGCCATGGAACTTGCCCCGAGGCTAAATCCGGTGACGATGGGAAGAATCTGTCCCGCAAGAGCTTCGACAGAGGAGCCAAACATGAGTATTCCAAGAGAAAGAAGAACAAAAAACCCGAGCATGGCTAACCCGACCACGCTCATTCCCATAATACTTCCGCCCGTAAATGCCACCTTAAGGGCAGGAATCAATCCGTTCTGAGCGGCATGGGTGGTACGAGTATTGGCGGCCGTGGCAACCTTCATGCCGATAAATCCCGCAAGGGCGGAGGCTAAGGCGCCCACCACAAATGCCACAGCCTGATATCTTAATGCGCCTTGGTTTGCCAAGGCGAGGAAGGCGGCAACCAAGAGAACAAACGGCACCAGCACCTTGTATTCTCGCGACAGGAACGCCATGGCTCCATCGGCAACGAAGCCTCCGATTTTTCTTAGCTTTTGGTCCTCGACTGGTTGGTTAAAAATCCACTTTGTTTTTATCGCTGCATAGCTCAATGCGAGGAGACTTCCTCCCGCCACGATCAGCAATGTCCAACCTAATGTATCCATCTGCGTCCCCTTTGATTTCGGCCATATTTTCACACGAGCCGGTAGTGTTGGTTTCACGACCCCGTCTATATTGAACCACGAGGCGTGGTTTCATGTACGAGGGATAGGAAAAAAAGAATGTAAAGTCAAGAAACGAAGAGGGCATAAAAAGAAAAACGGTCTCTCACTTGCGCCGGAAGCCATTCTCTCTTTTCTGGCAAGGGAATGCCATCGCTGCGGAAGACCTCGTGGAACCAAAGCTTCGGTTCGGCGGTATATTATCTGTCCCACTCGAAAATCGACTTCAGTAGCATCAGGGAATACTTCTCCTAGCCTTCATTATTACAGGAACTTTCGTTGGTATTTTACGGTTTGCTGTAGAGATCCCACAGCAGGAAACAGCATTGTATTTTTTACGGAACTCATTTCTTTTATTCGCATTTCATCCGTTTAGGCAGGATGGGAGTCGAGCTCAAGGTCGAGGCAGTAAAACTCTGGCGTACTCGCGCTTTCCCACTGGAACATCACGTGGCCGGAAAATACCGTGACATAGTCGCCGTTGCGCCGCATCAAGTCGCAGGAGGAGGGGACGGATGTCTTGCCCGTCCGAGTTGCAAGCGAAACCATCTCGCGGGCAAGTGCTCGCATTTCAGGCGGAAGGATGGTCTCGAAAATATCCCGGTTCACGACATTTTCCTCCTTGTAGCCATAGAGATAAATGGATGGGGTGTTCCAGAAAAATATTTTTCCGTAGGCGTTATAGCCCTGCACCGCAAGGTCTGGATGAGCCTCCATCATAGCGTGGAATTTTTCGCGCGTATCGTATTCCCCGGAATTGGCGGCATCGCAGATAGACGTTACAAGCATCCGGGCTTTTTTATAGAGATATGTTTTAGGTTTCATGGATATGAACGACCCTTATAAGTAAGTTTACTTTATAGGACATAGGGGATTAAATATCAAAATATTTCTTTCGATAACTATCTTGAAAAAGATTACTTAAACCAAGTACTTCAGCCACCCCTTTAATTATTTGATCGAAAGGATTCCATCCCTAGACTATCTGCGCAATACGTACATGTACTGCTTTCTCCGCAGAACTTGGCACCTCCCAGCCGCGAGCAGTGCGGTAACCGGGGAGCCAGATAATCTCGCCGCGACAAACCACCACTGGGATTGCCGTCCGCTGCACGCGAGGGATCTTCTGGTCGGTGAAAATATCCTGCAGTTTGCGGCGGCCTTCCATGCCCAGCGGGTTCATTCGGTCACCCGGCTCAAAGCTTCGTACCGTGATGGACGAGTCCCCGACCTTGCCGGCATCGAATGACGCTTCGGCGGGGAGAATGCCGGCACCTTTTCCATGATCCTTTTTCCAGCCCGTTCCTGATTCGAGAGCGAGTTTCCACGACGTTTCCAAAGGCGGAATATCGCCCTCCTCGAAACGCAGTTTTCCATATTCAACGACGACGCGCTGTCGTTCGTTTAGCTCAAAAATCGTGGTTCCTTCTCCGCGAGCCACCAGCAGAAGGATCTTCTCTACGGGATCAAAGTCAGCGCTTTCGGCTCCCTGTTCAAAAAGCCACTTTCGTAATAGCCTTCTACGCGGAGCAATCGGCTCGCAAGTATCCAGCGTCAAGCCACCCAACAATCCAGTCATCCAGTCATCCTCTTTTCGCAGGATGTCCATCGTTCGCAGAATCGTCTCGCGAATATTCGGATTCAGTTCGCTTTCCAGCATCGGAAGAATCGTATGCCGCACACGATTCCGCAGGTAGGTGTCGTCAGAATTACTGGCATCCTCTCGCCATGTAAATTCATTTTCTTCTAGCCACTCGATAATTTCGGTTCGCGGGATATTCAACATAGGGCGAATAAGTCGGATCGGTCCTATTTCCTGTACATATGGCATGCCGCCGAGCCCCTCAGTCCCTGCGCCGCGTGCGAGCTTGAGGATAAAGGTTTCTGTCTGGTCGTCCGCGTGGTGGGCGAGGGCGATGACGGAGCTTTCAAAGGTCGCAAAAAAAGCGTGTCGGGCCTGCCGTGCCGCCATTTCGATTGATACGTCAGACCCTTCAGCTCGTTTCCGCACATTGATGGATTCTACAACCACAGGCCGTCCCAGCTCATCGGCCAGTTCGCGCACAAACCGCTCGTCGGCATCCGATTCTGCGCCGCGCAGTTGGTGGTTCAGGTGCGCCACAGTGACGGGAATGCCTAGCACATGGAATGCACGGAGCAGGGCAACTGAATCCGCCCCGCCCGAAACCCCAACCACGACCTTCGTACCCTCAGGAATCAGCCCGTGGAGCTCAATCATCCCACGAATGGTTTTATGGAGTGCCTTCGTGGTTCTACCCCTAACTTGTTGAGCCTTCCGCGCCGCAGCATTTTTTGTATTTGCGTCCGCTACCGCAAGGGCAGGGGTCGTTCCGGCCGACCTTTGGGCCGTCATTGCGGATCGGAGCGATGGGTTTTGGGGGGGCCATGCCGGGCGGCGGCGCACCCATCGGTTGTTGACCCATACTCGGAGAGGCCCCCCCTCGAGGTGCCTGTGCAGCGGCGGATGTGAGGGCAGATACGGGATTGTGAACCTGCCTGCCGGAGAGCGATTGGAAGAATCCTTCCATAGCCTCCATTGAGGTGGCGGAGCGGAACATGGCATTCGCGATTTCCTCGTAAATACGATCCATCAAATCCATGAAGAGGTGATACGCCTCGCGTTTGTATTCGACGATTGGGTCGCGCTGTCCGTAGGCGACCAAGCCAATACCTTCGCGCAGCCCGTCCATTGAACGCAGGTATTCCTGCCAATGTTCATCGACCGCCTGGATGATCATGTGTTGTTCCAACCGCTGGAGTGCTTCGGCATCTTCGTGGAGTGCTTTGAGTTCATAGGCCTTCTTGACGCGGTCGAGCACGAGATCAATCAGGCCGTCGATGGTTGGTTCCGCCGGCAAATCTTTTTCGTGAAGACCGAGCGGGAAGGTTGTATTGACCCAGGTGACGAACTCGTGGAGCCCCGCTTCGCTCTTGGCGTTCACGGCATCGATCGCGCGGGAAGCGATGATCTCTTCGGCGGCGTAGTATAGCTGGCTGCGGGTGTCTTCGCTTTGCAATGCCTCGGAGCGGAATCCGTAGATTTTCTCGCGTTGCTTATTCATCACGTCGTCGTACTCGAGCGTACGCTTGCGGATCGAAAAGTTTTGCTGTTCGACGCGCCGTTGAGCGGTTTCAATGGATTTGTTGAGCCACGGGTGTTCGAGCACCTCGCCCTCCTCGATGCCCAACTTTTCCATGATGCCAGAGATTCGGTCGGAACCGAACAGGCGCATCAGGTTGTCTTCGAGCGAGACAAAGAAGCGCGAGATTCCGGGGTCGCCTTGGCGGGCGCAACGGCCGCGTAGCTGACGGTCGATCCGCCGAGACTCATGGCGCTCAGAGGCAATCACATAGAGGCCGCAGGGCTTCTCTTCGAGCAACTTTTGCAACGGGGTTCCATCGATTTTGCTGGAGAGCGAAAATTCCTTCGACTGGAGGTCTTCATCCTTCAAATAGACGACCTCCCTGCCGAGTTTAATGTCGGTTCCGCGGCCGGCCATATTGGTGGCAATCGTTACCGCACCGGGCTGTCCGGCATTAGCGACAATCTCAGCCTCGCGCTCGTGGTTTTTGGCATTAAGCACGTTGTGGACAATATTTTCGCGGCGTAACATGCGGCTAAGAATTTCAGAGGTTTCAACGGCCACTGTGCCGACAAGTATGGGTTGTTTGCGGGCGTGTGCGGCTTTGATCTCGTCGAGGACGGCTTTGAATTTTTCGCGTTGGGTTTTGTAG
The DNA here is from genome assembly GCA_003230915.1 of Kiritimatiellales bacterium. Taxonomy (GTDB): domain Bacteria; phylum Verrucomicrobiota; class Kiritimatiellia; order Kiritimatiellales; family Pontiellaceae; genus Pontiella. The sequence goes on from QIHI01000061.1 coordinate 15,429, forward strand.
ATCTGGTCGTTGAGATCCACGCGTCGCACCGGGCGGTTGGTGGGGATGACCATCACATCGAGCTTGTAGATTTGGTGGAACTCGTCGGCCTCTGTTTCGGCCGTGCCGGTCATGCCGGAGAGTTTGTCGTACATGCGGAAATAGTTTTGGATGGTGATGGTGGCGAGCGTTTGGGTTTCGCGCTCGATCTTCACCCCTTCCTTGGCTTCGACCGCTTGGTGGAGGCCGTCGCTCCAGCGGCGCCCTGCCATCAGGCGGCCCGTGTGTTCATCGACGATTATAACCTGATTGTCCTGCACCACATAGTCGATGTCCTTTTCGTAGACGCTATAGGCGCGGATCAGTTGATCGACCGCGTGGACGCGTTCGTTGCGCAGGGCAAACTCTTCCTGAACCGACCGGCGCTTTTCCATGATTTCTTCGGGCGAGAGGCTGGTATTTCCGTCGAGTTCGGCCATGGCTGAAACCATATCGGGCAGGACATACATTTCCGGATCGTCCGGGTTGAGTTCTTCGCACCCCTTCTCGGTCAGCCCGGCATCGTGGCCTTTTTCGTCGATGGTGAAAAACAACTCCTGTCGCAGTTCGCGAGCTTGGGGTTGGCGTTCTTTCGTCAGCATTTTCATTTTCGTTTTTTCAAGCATTTTTCGGATTTTGACATCCTCGATCATATGCATGAGCTGTTTATTTTTAGGCATGCCCTCGAACACCTGATGCATCTTGAGCGCAGCTTCGTCTTCCTCGCCTTGATCGAGGTGCTCTTTGGCTTCTTGAAGCAGGTTGGTGCAGAAGTCGCGCTGGCGTCGAACGAGCCGGGCGGCGGCGGGCTGAAGCTCGGCATATTGCGTGGACGAATAGGGCGCGGGCCCGGAAATAATGAGCGGCGTACGCGCCTCGTCGATGAGGATCGAGTCGATTTCGTCGACAATGGCAAAGCTATGACCTTTCTGCTGCACCATGTCTTCGGGGCGGTAGGCCATGTTATCGCGTAGATAGTCGAAGCCGAATTCGGAATTGGTGCCGTAGGTGACATCGCGCAGATACATCTCGCGGCGCTCCAGCGGCGGCATCATGTTCTTCAGACAGCCGACCGTAAGGCCAAGTCGTGTATAGAGGTGCCCCATCCATTCGGAGTCGCGCTGGGAGTGATAGTCGGAGGTTGTGACGACGTGCGCCCCTTTGCCGGTCAGTGCGTTGAGATAAACCGGTAGGGTGGCCACCAGCGTTTTGCCTTCGCCCGTTGCCATCTCGGCAATCATGCCCTTATGGATCGCGAGGCCGCCAATGAGCTGGACGTCGAAGTGTACCATTTCCCAGTCGATCGAATGGTCGCAGACCTCCACCGTGGTGCCGCACAGCCGCCGCGCCGTATTCTTGACCACCGCAAAAGCTTCGCATTCAATATCTTCAAGGGTCTCGCCCTCTTCCAATCGGTTGCGGAAATCGTCCGTTTTGGCCTGAAGTTGCTCGTCGCTCAGTGCCTTGTATTCTTCATCCCATTTGTTAATGCGCGCCACCAGCGGCTGCATTTTTTTCAGGTCGCGCTCGTTCTTGGAACCGAGCAGTTTTTTAAAAATCCAATTCATGGTATTTTCCGAGGTTGCAAAATGAGGGAGCAACGTACTCCATTCCCCCAACCCCCTCAAGCAGGGATTCTCTCTCCTTCGCGATTCCCGAAAGTTGGGTTTCCAGTTTTGAAAAGGTGTACAGGCGATGTAAAGCCTTGTGCTGGCGGACGGCGGGCGTTAGCATCTTTCGATATGGATAGGGCTGAACAAAAACCAATTCCACTAGTTATTTTCGGAGTTCCGTTCCACAATCTAGGATTTGAAGAGACGCTCGATTGGATGGCGGCACGTGTACGCGAAGGCCGACCGGTTAACATTGCTACCGCTAACCTTGATTTTGTGACTCAGGCGTGGCGCGATCCCGAACTTCAGCGGCTACTGATCGATGCCGATTTGGTGCTGGCCGACGGCTTTCCCATCGTGAAGCTATCTCCCTTCTTCGGATCTCCGCTAAAGGATCGTGTAACGGGGAGCGACCTCACGCCCATGTTGGCGGAACGCGCTGCCCGCGAAGGGTTTAAAATCTACGGCCTCGGTTCGGCCGACGGCGTGGCCAAAGCGGCCATGGAAATCTTAAAAGCCCGCCACTCGGATCTGAACGTGGCCGGAACCTATTCTCCGCCCTTCGCCTCGTTGCTGGAAATGGATCACCGCGCAATTCTCCAGCGATTGGAACGGGCGCAGCCCGATATCTTGTTCGTCGCTCTTGGCGCACCGAAGCAGGATAAATTTATCAGCATGCACGTACGCGGCTGGAACGTCCCTGTTTCCATCGGAGTTGGCGGTTCGCTCGACTTTATCACTGGCGAACAAAAGCGGGCGCCGCTCTGGCTTCAAAAGCTGTCGTTGGAGTGGTTCTGGAGAATGTGTTTCGATCCCAAGCGCTTGTTTACCCGCTACGTGGCCAACAT
>QIHI01000013.1 GCA_003230915.1 Kiritimatiellales bacterium
ACGTTCTAGAAGTTGCTTCAGCAAATCTGATAAAGCTTCAAGTTCATCCTCGCTCAGAACCTTCTGTATGGACGGGTGCTGTCCCAAGAAATCTAAAAACTCATCAGTCGTTTCTGCGCCTTCATTGAATTCGCGAAACTCGCTTTTCGGCCCAGCCTCCTCCTCAGGATCGATATCCTTGAGTTTGATTTTATTCGCGTTCTTGTTCGTCGCCTGAGTTTGGAAGTAGCTGACGTATTTCGTAATGCTGGTCACATCGACCTCAGATGCTTCCCTGAGAACCGCAATCTCATCTTTGCAGTAATTGATACCGTGGGAGTTAAGATTAAGTGAGACGTCGCGCCCCCGAATATCAAAGATTTCGTGAAGCCTATCGCTTGCGGAGGTGTAAACTTCCGCATCGATGCCTGTTTCACAGTAGTGTTTGGCAATTGCCTCCAGAATACAGGTCTTACCAGTTCCCTTTGGCCCGAATATCACGTTGATGTCGTTAAATACCTTGAGTGTCAGGAGGGTGCTATCTTCGAACGGAGTGAGAACAAGACTCTCGGCAATCTTTTGATCCAACGCTGTATTGATCGTATTCGCATCCTTTTCGAGAAGTAGGCAGAAATGATCAAAGCTTTCTACCGGAAGTCTAAGATCCGGAAGTTTTCTAGATTCGGCTTCGTAGTTTGACCAATCGTGAACGTCAGATCCGTAGATTGAGGCATGGCCATGCGAAATGTAAATTCCTGCCGAAATCGAATTGGTAACCTCTTTAATGACCCGTGCCGGATTGGCAGTGCCTGTGGACAATTCTTCAAGCGCCGCATTAGAAATATTTGGTGTCTTCCGCTCGTAGTGCGCGATGTAAAGCGGCTCAAGAGCTTCGAAGTTCTTCAGAACATCAGCGATGCTGGTGTTAAAAGAATCTGGCGTAGATCCATTAGTGAGGACTTCAACGACTCCAGCAAATGCTTCAGCCTTTGCCGGGGATACTATGACCAAAAGGTGTCCCCTTGAAGTGTCCTCAAGCACATCAAGTTCGATGCCTGGCCAGACTTGAACATCCTGATTCAGGCCACCTTCGATTTCCTTGAATTGATCGAGGTCGAAGACATTATGGTTAGTAATCGCAACAATGCCAACTTCGGTGGATAGAAGAGTATTGCAAAAAATCTCGGGAGTGACTTCCCTGCTTGGGGCATCTCCAGTCTTGCACTTCTTTGTGTGCGTATGCAGGTCGATCTTCATATTAGGAGGGTGACCGTTTTATTACAGAACAGTTGATTATCCAACAGCTATTTTTAGGATGCTAGCGCCTGACGGGGTTGGTTGCAACGTTTCGATTTTCTATCGCTCCCCTTATTTGGATAGTCCTATCGGCATAAATAAGAATGTCATCCATCAATCTGGTGAAAAAAAGGCCCCACATAGTTGCTATTATTTAGTTATTTTTAAGTCCATGCAACGAGCCTTCGGTGACGGCTTCGACCTCGTTGAGGTTAGCTCGAGGGGCCGAGGGGTATGCCCCTGAAGACGGGCCGGAGAGCTATCCGCTCCGCCGCCTTCAGCCCATTTGATTTGGGCGGGGAAGACGTCTTCCAGATCACCCGTTGCCCATGGCGAAAGGGAAAATGGTCAACCCACAGGAACCGAATCGGTTCATGCTTATTTCGTTAGGCTTGCTTTAATAAATTCGCGGTTGAGGCGGGCAATGTTCTTCACGTCGATGCCTTTCGGGCAGGCCACGGCGCACTCGTATTCGTTCGAACAGTTACCGAACCCTTCTTCATCCATTTTATGGACCATGTTCTTTACCCGTTGCTTACGCTCGGGGTGGCCTTGCGGGGGCTGACCTTCGCCGCCGTGAATAGCATGGCCGATCCGTTCGGGCAGGCTGCCACACAGGCTCCGCAACCAATGCATTCGGCCGCATCCATCGCGGCTTCGGCCCTCTCCTTCTGGATCGGGGTCGTCGAGGCCTCCGGCGCATTACCGGTTTTGACAGAAACATAGCCCCCTTCGGTAATAATGGCATCCAGCCCACTACGATCCACGACCAAGTCCTTGATTACGGTAAAGGCATGAGAGCGAAAGGGCTCGATGACGATCTGCTCATTGTTCTTAAACTTGCGCATGTGCAGCTGGCAGAGCGTCGTTTGTTCGTACGAACCGTGCGTCTTGCCGTTGACCAGCGCACCGCAGCAACCACAAATGCCCTCGCGACAATCGTCTTCAAAAGCGATTGGCTCCTTGCCGTTGAGTGTCAGTTGCTCGTTCACCACGTCGAGCATTTCGAGGAACGAGGCGTCGGTGTCGATTTCCTTCGCCTGATAGACCTCGAAGTGACCCTCTTCGCCTTGATTTTGACGCCAAACTTTCAGGGATACGTTGATTTTCTCAGACATTATTTGTACGACCTCTGCGTTAGTTTGACTTCTTCGTACACCAACTCCTCCTTATGGAGCACCGGTTCTTTTTCCAGCCCGGTAAATTCCCACGCGGCAACGTAGGCAAACTCGTCGTCGTTGCGCAGTGCCTCGCCCTCTTCCGTCTGGCTTTCCTCGCGAAAGTGGCCGCCACACGACTCCGCGCGCTCTAGCGCATCCTTCACCATCAGCTCGGCAAATTCAAAAAAGTCGGCCACGCGATTGGCTTTTTCCAGTGCCTGATTGAGATCAGCAGCGGAGCCGGGTACATTGACGTTTTTCCAGAATTCCGCGCGGATCTTCGGAATCTTTTCGAGCGCTTCCTTCAATCCTTCAGCGTTGCGGCCCATGCCACACTTTTCCCAAAGCAGTAGGCCGAGCTCGCGGTGGAAGTCGTCGACCGTCCGGTTGCCGTTCACGGCCAACAGCCTCTCAAGCTTGTCCTGCGCGGCGGTTTCGGCCTCGGCGAAGGCGGCGTGGTCCGTTCCCACCTTTGGAATATCACCGGAGGCCAGATAGTCGTTGATGGTGTTCGGCAAAACAAAGTAGCCGTCGGCCAGCCCCTGCATCAGCGCCGAAGCACCGAGGCGGTTGGCACCGTGGTCGGAAAAGTTGCACTCGCCGATGGCGTAGAGGCCGGGCAGCGAGGTCATCAGGTTATAATCCACCCACAGGCCGCCCATGGTGTAGTGTACCGCAGGGAAAATCATCATCGGTGTTGTGTATGGATCTTCGTCGGTAATGCGATTGTACATCTCGAACAGGTTGCCATACTTGGAGGTGATCACATCCTTGCCCAAACGCTCAATGGCTTCGGCAAAGTCGAGATAGACGGCGTTTCCAGTCGATCCAACGCCGCGGCCTTCGTCGCATACGAGCTTAGCGTTGCGTGATGCGAGATCGCGCGGAACGAGGTTGCCGAAGCTCGGATATTTTCGCTCGAGATAGTAGTCGCGCTCGTCTTCGGGGATTTCATTGGCTGGGCGTTTGTCGCCCTTGGCTTTCGGTACCCAGATCCGGCCATCGTTGCGTAGACTTTCGGACATGAGCGTGAGCTTGGATTGGTATTCGCCGTGCACCGGGATACAGGTCGGGTGGATCTGCGTGTAGCACGGGTTGGCAAAAGCTGCACCCTTTTTATAGGCGCGCCATGCCGCACTAGCATTGCAATTCATCGCGTTGGTGGAAAGGAAGAAGACATTGCCGTAGCCGCCGGTGGCCAGAACGACCGCATCGGCCACATGGCGGGTCAGCTCGCCGGTGACGAGGTTCCGAGAAATAATGCCGCGCGCTTGGCCATCGACCACGACGACGTCAATGACCTCGGAACGGGTATACATGGTGACGGTTTTCTTTTTAATCTCTTTCGAGAGCGCACCGTACGCGCCAATCAGCAACTGCTGTCCGGTCTGACCTCGGGAGTAGAAGGTGCGTGAAACCTGTGCACCGCCGAAGGAGCGGTTGTCGAGATAACCGCCGTATTCGCGGCCAAAGGGAATACCCTGTGCTACACAGTGGTCGATAATCTGGTTGCTGACTTCCGCAAGGCGGTGGACATTGGCCTCACGCGAGCGGAAGTCACCGCCCTTAACGGTGTCGTAGAAGAGGCGGTAGATGGAGTCGCCGTCGTTGGGGTAGTTTTTCGCGGCGTTGATTCCGCCTTGCGCAGCGATGGAGTGCGCACGGCGCGGGCTGTCGGAATAGGTAAAACAGTCCACCGCATAGCCTTGTTCGGCCATCGTGGCCGCAGCGGAGGCTCCGGCCAAGCCGCTTCCAACGACAATCACCTTGTGTTTGCGGCGGTTGGCGGGGTTGACCAGTTTAACGTTGAATTTATGTTTCGTCCACTTCTCAGCGATCGGGCCTTCAGGGATTTTTGCATCGAGTTTCATGGGGGTCCTCAGGTGAAAGCTATCGGATAAAGGCCACGATCGGAATGATGGCGAAGGTGCCGGCCATACCGATGGCGATGAGCATGCTCACGAGCTTAATCTTGCTACCTTCGCGCGGAACATACAGGCCGTAGGTCTGTAGCGAGCTCTGTAGTGCGTGGCTCAGATGCAACCCGACCGCCACCATGAACAAGACGTAGAAGATGACATGCACCGGATCTTGGAAACGGGTAATCACCATCCCATAGACATCGTTGGCCATGTGCCCGTGCAATTCGATCTGTTCCTTGGGTGCCCCGATGGTGAAGTCGAGCAGGTGCTTGATGATGAAAATAAAGATCATGATTCCTGAAAGCGGCATTAGCTTGGCCGCCAGCGAACGTTCCTTCGACGACGTTTGCGAGTGGCGCTTGTCCGCCGCCTTTCGGTTGGCCAGCACGACGCGGAAGGCCATCGCCATATGGATCGTGATCGAGAGGAGCATCAATACTTCAATACCGATTACAATCGGCACGAGCTGATGCAGGTGCATCGCATAGGAATTAAAGGTTTCCGACCCAAACAAGAACAGGATATTTCCGCCCATGTGGGGAATTAAAAAAAGCAGAAACATGATCAACCCGGAGGTCGCCAGCAATAGCTTCTGGCCAATAGAGGATAGTAGTGCGCAATTCTTTTTCATTTTTCTAAATAACTTGATTATCCTAGTTCCATTCATTTTCAAACGAGTTGATGAGTAAACCTCAAAATCGAACTCAAGGGAAACACAAAATTATCGGTTTTATGAATAGGGTAGACTGTACATTGAAAGGCTCAACTTTTCTGGGGAAGAGGTGTTTCCTGCCGCGATCTCCTGAAAGAACAACTCTTCTGCGGTTTTAAAATTCAGTATCTTTCGCGGATACCGATTGATCCAGTTCTCGATCTCTTCAAGGGCGGGACGGGTGCATTTGGCTAGGGGCTTGGCTAGACAAGTGGGGTTTTCTGAACTCCTTTAACAATACATGATACATATCCTTACTCCATGCCGATGCGTCGACCCTCGTTTGTGGTGAATTAAAAGAAAGGTGCATTGACGCTTCGCTGCCGTCGCGGCACTCCAGTCTCATTACGTGTCTGATATGGGGTACTATTCCTCCAAAGTGGCCATTTTAATGTATAGGCCATCCTCGAATCTCAACGGTTTGTCTGGCACAGTGCTATCTGCTTAATTATGTATATATTGATCATGATTTTATGTTTTATTTTGGAGAAATAGATGAGTCCATCAGATGAAAAAGCGTGGCGGTGCTCGGTGTGCGGTTACATCCACTACGGCGATACCGCTCCGGAAGCTTGCACCATCTGTAATACAAAGAGCATTGATTTCAAACGAATCGAAGTAGCTATCCGCCCCGAAGCACGGGCTCCTGGCAAAGAGCGGGTGCTGGTGATCGGTGCAGGAATTGCTGGGATATCGGCGGCGGAAGAGGTTCGCAACCACGCCCCCGAAGCCGAGATCATTCTAATCGCTAAAGAGGATGAGTTCCCCTACTACCGGATCAACCTGACCCGTCTTCTCGCGGGAGAAATCGAAGAGCAGGTCCTCCCCTTGCGCCCGACGGATTGGTTTGAAACCTATCGCATCGAATTCATGAAAGGCGTGGCGGTCAAAGACCTAGTACTGGCCGAAAAGGCTCTCCGGATCGAGGACGGTACGGTGATCCAGTATGATAAGCTGATCGTGGCCACCGGCGCGCACCCATCAATCCCCCCGTTGGCTGGAACGGGTCTCGACGGAGTCTTTACGGCGCAAACCATCGAGGATGCCCGAGACATCCTAAATACCATTAAACCAGGGGCTAACGTCGTTTGTATTGGCGGGGGCATTCTTGGTCTGGAGGCGGCCGGTGCCATGGCCAAACGCGGTTGCCATGTCACCGTGCTCGAGGCATTCGACTATCTCATGCCCCGCCAGATGAACCCCGCTGGAAGCGAAGTGCTTAAAAAACACCTCGGTACGCTAGGCATTGAGGTTCTAACCTCCGCAATGAGTGACTGCCTCGTCGGCGACGGCCACATCTCCGGCGTACACCTAAAGCGTGGCATGCTCATCCCCGCCGACGTAGTATTGCTTACGGCAGGCGACCGTGCCAACGCAGAGCTGCTTCAAGCCGCTGGCCTAGCGGTGAACAAAGGTGTATTGGTGGATAATTTCCTACGGACGAGTAACCCTGATATCTATGCGGTGGGCGATGTGGCTGAGCATGACGGTATACGCTACGGCGCATGGGCCGCGGCAATGTACCAAGGAAAGATCGCCGGTATGAATGCGGCGGGAATTCCCACCGAGTTCGGGGGAATCCCCCGCTCCCATATGCTGAAGGTGCTGGGGAAACCGATGCTCAGCATTGGCGTGGTTACGCCGCCGGACGGAAGCTACCATATGATTGAAGACCACCCAGACAACAACGGCTACCGCATGTTTATGTTCCGCGATGGCTGCATCGTGGGTTGCCTGCTGATTGGCAAATTAAAGCTGTTGAAAGCCGTCCGCAAAGCAATCCAAGCTCGCTCAAACCTGAGCGAACTACTTGGTCAAAAACCAACCGCGCAGGACGTGGCCGATTTTCTCTCGGCGATGTAAGGCTGCAAGTACACGATATTGAAGACCAAAACAAACCATCTACTGCCCGTCAAACAGGGGTTACTTCACCGCCCAAAAGAGTTTTAATGGGTTGGTTTATGCCATGCAAAAGAGGCTTTTAATTGTCTACGTTTACACATAATCTTCCGTGCATGAAACTTGAACTCCCTCTTGTTCTGGCGAGTGCTTCGCCGCGCCGACGTGAATTGCTTGCCGCGCTCAAACTTGATTTCAACGTCATCGTTCCGGGAATCGATGAAACCCCGCACCCGAGCGAAAAACCGCGCGCATTTGCCGAGCGGTTGGCGGGGGAGAAGGCGAATGCGGTGGAGGCCGATGGAATCATTATCGCGGCAGATACGATCGTGGTATTAGGAGAAATGATTCTAGGAAAGCCCACCGATGAGCGGCATGCGGCCGAAATGCTCCGGTCGCTTTCAGGAGCCGTACACGAGGTTATAACCGGCGTTTGTGTGAAGTCACCTGACCGCATTGTTATTTTTTCCGTCGTCACCCAAGTGACCTTCCGAGTGGTGGAGGAGGCCGAAATTGCGGCCTATGTTGCTAGCCGAGATCTTTTGGATAAAGCAGGGGCGTACGCCATTCAAGGCGGCGCGGCACACATGGTTCGGCGCATAGAAGGTTCCTATACTAACGTGGTTGGCCTCCCACTTTGCGAACTGCACGAAGCTCTGATTTCCTTTTGATTCTTCTAGGTCGATCCCATACATTGAACTGTTTATTGGACAGGGGTTTCTATGCATAGACCAAACCATACCATTTCCCATCGAGCGCTTTGCTTAACGGCTACGTTTGCGCCGATAGTGGCCTTTTCTGCGGACGGCTCGCCAGCCTATCTGGATTATCTGGGTACCGACGCCACCATTATTGCGATTCTTCTTTCCAGCACGCTCCTGTTGTTCGGCTTTCTGGTGCGTCTGCGACAGATTGGAGGAGTCCTCTCGAGGAAAAGTACAGCTCTTGAAAAAAGCGAAAAGCGCATTCAGCTGATGGGCGACAACCTGCCAAACATGACTCTGTTCCAACTGGTGCGTTTATCCAGCGGCGAGTATTCCTTCCAGTACCTTAGCAAAGGGTGCGAGCAAGTGCTGGGTATTGACCGTGGCCGACTGACACAGGATGCCAAGCTGGCCTTCGACCATCTCTACGAAACCGACATCCCCGCCTTGTTGGCAGCCTCCCGTGCAGCGGAGGGCGTGCTGGCTCCGGCCAATCTGGATATCCGGATGCTGGATATTTCCGGGAACCTTAAATGGTTACGCATTAGCGCAGTACCCCACCGGGAAGACGATGCGCTGGTATGGGACGGTTTCATGCAGGACATCTCGGACAGCAAGAACATTGAGGATGCCTTGAATGAGGAAAAGCGCAACCTGCAAAATCTGTTCGAGACCATCGACGACTTGTTGCTGGTGTGCGATACCAACGGTAACCTGCTACACGCCAACCGATCGGTCGAACAGCGGTTAGGCTATTCTCGGGATGAACTTGTGAACATGAGCCTGTTCGAACTCTACCCCGAAGGCCTTCACGACGAGGCCTATCAGATTATCGCGCTCATGCAAACCGAGCAGACCGCCAGTTGTGGACTGCCCCTGCAAATGAAGAACGGTAATACCCTGCCAGTGGAAATGAATATTTTCCAAGGTACGTGGAAGAACCGTACGGCCATCTTTGGCGTCGCCCGCGACGTTGCCTCCCGGCAGAAAACCGAAAATGCACTGCGCGAGTCGCAAAAAATGCTTCAGTTGATCATGGACACCATCCCCATGTCGATCTTCTGGAAGGATAAGGACTCGGTCTATCTCGGTTGCAATAAAACTTTTATCAAGGAGTGCAACCTTACCACGGTCGAAGAGGTCGTCGGGAAAACCCCGTACGATTTGTTCAGCCAAGAAATTGCCGACGACCTGATCGCCCTTGACCAGCAAGTGATCTCCACCAACGAACCCTTCTTTAACGTCCTGCATTCGCATTCGCGCCCAAACGGAAGCACCGGATGGCGCGAAATCAGCAAAATTCCCCTCCGTAATGAAAATCAACTCGCGGTCGGCGTACTAGGGGTCTGGCGCGATGTGACCGAAAAGAATCGTGCGGAGGAACGTCTGAAGCGTACGCTGGAGGACATGGAACGCTTCAATCAACTGATGCGGGGGCGTGAACGCCGTACCCTTGAACTCAAAGGGGAAATCAACCAGCTCCTCCAGCAGCTGGAGCAACCGGCCAAATACCGAACCACAACGGATGGTCCAGCATGAGCAAAACACCGCGCAAAAAACAAAAGGTCTATGGACTGTTCAGCCTAACGGCCGCCATCTATACGACGGGGGTGATTGTCTTTTCCGTCTGGTCTTATTTCCAGCAGCGTTGCAATCTTCGGGAGGCGGTCGACCACTCCCTCATTAACGCCACCCATGCGACTGAACAAATTCTAGGTCGTATTTTCATCGAATGCGCCGTGGAGGCCAATGAGGTTTACGGGTTAGGTTCTGCTTCTAACCAACAGAACCTCGACCGCTTCGCGAGCAACTGTCATTTCGAATGCCTCGGAGTGATCGGCTATAAAAAATCGGCCACATGGAAACTGATTGCGGGGGGCGGGAGCATGAGTGGCCAAAACACTCTAAAGAAGTCTCTCGCCATTCTCGAACCACTCGACCCCAGCCTTTCCACCACAATCAGGCAACTTGCGAAATCTGGTAAGGAAACCATCCGGCTACAGACCTTGATGGCTGGGGAAAATAAAGAACTGCGCGTTGCAATTCGCTATCATTCCATCGGGACCGATAGAGGATACGCCCTTCTCGTTGCCCAAAGTACGCATGATGTAAAGCGGCTCACCCGTGCGCTTGCCATACGCACGGCAGCTATTGCCCTCTTCCTTCATATCATGGTATTCCCTCTGATCCTGCTCTACAGCCGCACCCAAAAGAAAGCTCGGGAAGAAACTCTTGTACTTAACACCCGACTTCAGCAGGACGTTGCTCGACAAAAGGAACGCGAAACGGAACTTAAAGATGCCATGCACGATTTGGAGCGCTTCAATACCGTGGCGGTCGGCCGTGAAACGCGTGTGATCGAACTCAAAGCCGAAATTAATACCCTACTTGAACAGATGAAGCGGCAGAAACGCTATAATATCGACCAAACCGAATAACCAAGATGCAACCACACCTCAAACTACAGACCCGCTTGGCCCTTGGCTTCGCACTAGGTGCCGTACTCAATGTGCTCCTACTTTCGTTCGCAATCTATGGACTATCGCTGGTAACCAATCCGTTTCCCCTCCGCTTCTCCATCCTGTTTCTTGGGCTAGTTGCGTGTTTTGGCTATCTGGCCGGAAGTACTATCGGGCGGCGTCTCGAATCAGAAGGCTATGAAGTGAACCGGGAAATGCATGAACAGCTCGAAGCGGTGCAAGAACTGATGAAGGCCAACGAATTTTTGGAGAGCGAAACCATCGACCTGAAAAAACACCGTAAGGCACTCTTGAGTATCATGGAAGATGCCGAGCGCTTCAATCAGAAGCTAAAGCACGAAATTGCCGAGCGCCAGCGAGCACAATCCGAGGCTGCGGGCGTTCGGGAAAATATGGAACTGATTCTGCACGGCGGAGATCTCGGCTATTGGGATTGGGACATCCCCAATAAAACTATGAGTTATAACGACCGCTTCGCCGCCATTCTCGGCCGCCCACTAAAGCAACTGGGCGACAGCGATGAATGGCGCAAGAAATTCATCCACGCCGACGATCTTTCCAAGGTTGACCGTGCCCTGGTTGGGCACCTGAACAGTAAAAGCGAAAGCTACACCAGCGAGTACCGCATACAGCGGGGCGGGCGTGATTGGATCTGGGTTCTCGACCGGGGAAAAGTTATTGACTGGAACAAGGATCGCACCCCCCTACGCATGGCCGGAACCTTGCTCGATATTACCAGCCGCAAGGAATACGAAATCGACCTTAAGCAAGCCAACCAGCTACTCGACAAACGTAGCCGCGAACTCGAAGAAAATCAGCACATCATCATGGGCATGATGGAGGATGCCAACGATGCCCGCGAAAGCCTCGAGGGCGCCAACCGCGAGCTACTCGTTGCCCGCACAAAATCCGAACAGGCCACCCACGCAAAATCCGAATTCCTTGCCAGCATGAGTCATGAAATCCGCACCCCTATGAACGGGATCATCGGTACAGCAAGCCTCTTTAACGATACCCATCTCAGCGATGAACAACATGAATACCTGCGTATCATCCAAACATCCGGCGATGCCCTGCTCACCTTGCTCAATGATATTCTGGACTTCTCTAAGATTGAAGCCGGGAAACTAACCCTCGAACCTCAACCCTTCGACCTGCGCGAAACCTGCGAACACATCACCGAACTTCTGGCTCCCACCGCCCTTGAAAAGGGGATCGACCTCATCCTCCGCTTTTCCCCCTCCACTCCCTCGTGGGTGGTGGGCGATGCCGGACGAATCCGCCAAGTTTTGATGAATTTGGCCGGCAACGCACTCAAGTTCACGACCGAAGGCCATGTCTACATCGATGTTGCCGCCGTAGCCGGAACCGATAAAGTCGCCACCATCCACTTTGACGTTAAAGATACCGGCATCGGCATTGCCAAAGAAGAGCTGGCACAACTCTTCCAAAAGTTCTCGCAAGGCGACTCTTCCACCACCCGTGAATATGGAGGCACTGGCCTCGGCCTCGCGATCTGCAAACAGCTCGTGGCTCTGATGAAAGGTAAAATCGGCATGGAAAGCGAATTGGGTAAAGGATCATCCTTTTGGTTCCGACTTAATCTTCCCGTCGCTAACAAGTCGGTTCAAAGCACAATCGATTCCCCCCTCTTTAGCCATGAACGCATTCTGGTGATCGATGAAAAAAGAATCATGGGACAGGTGCTCTCCGAATGGCTGAACCATTGGGGCTTGAGTGCCGAAACTTCGACAGAAATCGACGATGCCCTTAACAAAATTCGAACCAACCACTACCGCTTCGTGATCCTCGAAGAACATATGGCCTATGCCTCCGAAAGCCCGTTTCTCAATGATCCCGAGTTTGAAAACGTGCCGTTCTTCGTCATTTCCTCCATCACCCATCGTGATCACCGATCAATTGATCGCGTCGGCCCAATAACCCACCTCGTTAAACCGATCCGACTCGGAACCCTCCTTTCCAAAACAGCCCATGCGCTCAACTACCCTCTTATCCAGCACCAGCCGACCGCAACGAAGCCCAGCGTGGAATCTTCCACCATCGCGTCTATCGGCCTACGGCGCATCCTTATTGTCGAAGATAACCTCGTCAACCAAACCGTTGCCAAACGCATGCTGGTGAAAGGCGGATTCGAAGTTGCAGTGGCCGGGAACGGGGAACAAGCCGTCGAGAAGATTATGAGCAACATCCGTTACGACTTGATCTTCATGGACTGCCAAATGCCGCGAATGGATGGCTACGAAGCCTCCCGCCGTATTCGCGAGTATGAGAATCAAACTCATGCTGAAGTTCGAATTCCGATCATTGCACTCACCGCTAATGCCATGCAGGGGGACCGCGAAAAATGCCTGAATGCCGGCATGGATGATTATATTCCCAAGCCCGTCAAAAGGGATACCCTCAACGAAATGATCCGCCAATACCTAGGCTAGAAATCACCTGCAATCTTTGAAGACGACGCGGAACACCTGGATCAATTGATTGCCGAACATCCAGATGCCATACTCGAGGAGTTTAAGGGCATGAGTGGAACCACCTCTTCGATCAGATCGGTTAAGCAGGCGGCGGATCGGGTGGGATATCCGAAGCTATTAGCCCCTCGAACCCGCAACCTCTGCTGATGCTACAGGATGATTTTCAGCGTGCTTGAGGATGCGGATGATCTGTTCCTCGGTATAGCGCTTCTTCATACCGAGTTCTCTTTTTTGTGTTTTACCACGGCAAACTCCCTTTAAAAACGGTCCCGCTTTACGGGATCAGATCAGGCCTCCAATGGAATTCTATTTCTATCTGAATAAGCTACACTTGCACAAGATGGCATCAAACCTGCTTTGTTGTTAGCCGTCATGTTAGGAAAAAAATACAGTATCATCCATCTTCCGCTACTCTCGTTTTTCTCAAAACGGCTCTATCGCGATGTTGGCCAGAACTGGAAAGGGGCAAATCTTTCCTATCTTTTCCTCCTACTGGCCATTTGTTGCATCCCCCCCGCGCTTAGCCTCCGGAAAACAATGATCCAATCACTTGATAGCAATCAAGTAAAGATCATCAATCAGCTGCCCGACATCCGGATTAAAAACGGGCGGGTCGAGGTGGATCAAAACGAACCTTATCTCATCAAAAACAACGGCAAAACAGTCGCCATCATTGATACCACCGGAAGCATGAACTATATCGCCGATGATCAGGTCATGGCATTGCTCACGGAAAACAAGCTGATCCTCCGCCGAGGAGAAAACCAATTCAACACCCTCGACCTTTCACAGATTTCGGAGTTCCACCTCAACAAACAGATCGCCAACCAATGGATTCAAATGACCAAGCAATCGTTGGCTCCTATTTCATACGGCATCTTTCTTCTGCTTTCTTACACCTTTGCCGTACTGCTTATCCTACTGATTGCCGTAGTTGGCCTGATACTCTCCACCGCCATGCACAGCTCTCTCAAGTTTTCCGGACTCCTACGAATTGCCGCCACTGCTGCCACTCCCTCGATTATTCTGATGACTATTTCCACTGCCCTAGGACAGACCATTTCAGGCCTGATCTATGCCGCAGTAACACTCATCTACCTTCTAGCGGGAATTATCTCCTGCACCAAACCGGAACATGATGAGGCCAACATCCCGAAACTCAAACTCTCTAGTCTACTCGGCGATAAACAGTATGCAGAGGATCACTCCCACGCGGCCTAGAATTATTTTCTCATTCTCGGCGTTGATCATCGGATATACCTCTCGCTATCTTTCGGGAAGACAAAAATACACCCAACAAGAAGTCGCCGCGAAAATTGACCACGCCGTACTCTCAAACCCCATCAAACCGAGTCCGATGTGCGAAGCCATGTTGCCATGAGCATCGATCGTGGCATCGCCAGCCAATGCCCTCCGCATCGTGGGAACGCGGGACGAACGAGAATACTAACGATCTGATTCGGCAGTACTTTCCGAAGAAGCCCAACTTCAAGCGGGTCAAGGATGACGAAGTTCTACGGGTGCAGGACTTGATCAACCACCGGCCCCAAGTATGCCTAGGCTATAAAACGCCGCGTGAGGTGCTTGTGATGAGGAGCAATATCCGCTACTTAAAATAGAAACCGTTGCATTCGGAAGTTGAATTCAGGGTGTGATATGTAGGCTGAGAAAAAAAATCTAAACTAAAAGTTCTTACAAAACCCCTTGCGCTTCAACACTTAGAATACCGTCATTAAAATAGTTCTTTTTTTTCTATAATTTACGGCGTAACCTATCTTTGTTCTGAAAGAAAAAGACTTATGTTATGAAAATTTCAAAACACTTATTAATGCTGGTCGATGACCATCCAATTATCCTCGACGGACTTAGAACTCTACTATCTTCTGAAGCCACCCTGTCCATCGACCATTCAGCAAGCTCCGCAATCGAAGCCATGGAGATCTTGAAAACCGTCCAACCCGATTTATTGATCATTGATCTCTCTCTAGGTGATTCCGACGGGTGCTACCTCATCCAGAACATACGCCAACACTATCCAAAACTACGAATTTTAGTTTATTCCATGTCCGAGGAACGAATTTTTGCAGAACGCGTAGCCAATGCCGGAGCCCAAGGCTACGTCATGAAATCTTCAAGCCCTTCCGTGCTCAAAGAAGCCATCTATACTTTGCTAGACGGTCAACTCTTCTTTTCTGATCACATTATGCAACGTATTCTTTCAAAGGAAAATGGGAGAAGCAGCCCCCCCCAGAGCACCCTCGAAAATCTATCGAACCGGGAAATTGATGTATTCAAGCTCATTGGCGAGGGATTGGATACCATTCACATCGGGCAAAAGTTCGATATTAGTAAAAACACGGTCGACACCCACCGCATCAACATTAAAAAGAAACTCGGACTCGCAAATGGGAAAGCCCTGGATCGCATGGCCTACGAAATTTTCATGCAGGGTAAACTTCCGGAAAAGTGAGGCGAGGCCATCTTTACCCGGCGAGGCTTTCCAGCCAGAATCACAGCTCACCTCATCCCATTTCACGGTAAAATAAGTGTATTAAACGCGATGAGATCTGACAGATGCCCTGTCCGGCGCCAGTTGGCACTGAAGGTATTCCGCAGAGAGCCGGTCGATCGCATCGATCAAGAAATGGACGATGTGGTTGGCCGATATCCAGTCACACAAATTGGGCGGAAGCGGCATGGGAGTATCACGGTCGAGGTTGTTGAGTCGAGTGACCATAGCGTTCTTCTATTAAGACAAGTTCAGACTACATAGTCTCGTTCTGAAAGAATATTATTCGCAAGCTAAGTCCGGCAGGTTGCTAGTGCGATTAGAGAAAATTAGTGGTTTCCAACTAGCCTTTAATTAGACTGTAGGTATCGAGCGCGATGACGAGCTCTTCGTTGGTGTGGATTTTGAGCACGGCAACCTTTGAAGAATCGGTGGAGATTAGGGTTTCATTTGCCTCATTGCGCTCATCGTCTACCTCCAGACCGATGAATTCAAAATTTTCGAGAATTATTTTGCGCAGCATCGGGTTGTTCTCGCCCACTCCGGCGGTGAAGACAATACCGTCGACCCCATTCATTGCGGCCACGTAGCTGCCAATAAACTTTTGAATGCGGTAGCAGAACATCTCGATGGCATCGATGCCGTTTTGATCCCCTTCAGCCGCCGCCTCGACCACGTCGCGCATGTCGCTCTTCCCGGCAATAGCGAGTAGCCCGCCCTGCTTATTCATCATGGCACTCACCTGTGCAGGTGTGAGCTCCTGCGATTCCATGATATGAAGCGGGATGTAGGGATCGAGCGAGCCAGAACGTGTGCCCATCATAATACCGTCGAGCGGCGTAAATCCCATGGAGGTGTCGATCGTTTTTCCACCTTGGAAGGCGGCCAGCGAACCGCCATTGCCAAGATGACAGGTAATCAGTTTAAGTTCTTCGAGTGGTTTTCCGAGCTCTTCGGCGGCCTTTTCGGCGACATAACCATGCGATATTCCATGGAAACCGTATTTACGAATTTTATAGTTGGAGTATTGGATGCGCGGTAGGGCATACATATAGGCTTTCTTTGGCATGCCCTGATGAATGGCTGTATCGAATACAGCTACCTGCGGCAGACTGGGCAACAGCGACTGCATCGCTTTAATTCCCGTCAGGTTCGGCGGGTTGTGCAACGGCGCAAGTATCGAGTTGCGTTCGATCGCTTTAATGACCTCCCGATCAACCACTACAGAGCCGGTAAAATCTTCTCCACCATGCACGACACGATGACCAACCCCTCCCAACTCCGCAAGGCTTCCCAGCAGGTCATACTTGCTCTCGAGTAGTACCTTCAGAATTTCGTCGATCGCCACCTTGTGGTTCGGCAGATCGATAAACTGGCGCTCCTTACAACACCCAGTGCATTGTCGAACGATAGTCGAACCAGAAATCCCAATGCGATCAGCCTGACCTTCACACATAGCGTGGAAATAGTTGGCCTCTTCATCCACCTCATAGAGCTTGAACTTAATCGAGGATGAACCTGAGTTGAGAACGAGAATCTTCATGATGTCCTTTGGTTAAAATTAGGGGTCGGCCTGTAGAACGGTAAGCGCCACGATGCCGACGATATCCTCGACATAGCATCCACGCGAAAGATCATTGACCGGTTTATTCAAGCCTTGCAACACCGGGCCATAGGCTCCTGCCCCGGCCAAGCGCTGGACCAGTTTATACCCAATATTCGCGGCGTTGAGATCAGGAAAAATCAATACTCGTGCATCCCCGCCCAGCGGGCTACCGGGCGCTTTTTTCTGAGCCACCGAGGCAACGATTGCCGCATCGGCTTGTAGCTCGCCATCGATGACGATGCCTAGATCTGCATATTCCTCTGCTACTTTTTTTCTGGCTAGCTTAGTGGCCTGCGCCACTTTGTCGACGGAGTCGCTCTTACCCGAACCGCGGGTGGAATAGGAGAGTAAGGCCACGCGTGGCGGAATATCGTAGGCCATGGCCGAAACGGCACTATCCACGGCAATGGCGGCGAGTTGTTCGGCGGTTGGATTTTCAACCAGCGCACAATCGGAAAAGACATAGATCTTGCCGTTTACATCCATGATGAAAAAACTCGATACGGTTGAACCTTTCTTGGCAGACTTAATGATCTGGAGCGCCGGGCGGACCGTGTCGGCCGTAGAGTGGGCGGCACCGGAGACCAGACCGTCAGCTTCGCCCGCATGCATAATCATCATACCAAAATAGTTGGCTTGCTTGACCATTTCAAGCGCTTGCTCTTCGGTCACGCCCTTGGTTTTGCGCAACTCGTAGAAGGCGTTGGCATATTCTATTAACTTGCTGGAGGTTTCCGGGTTGATAACGGTGATGCCGTCAAGGCTGTATCCTTTGCCCAAAAACCAAGCGGAAATCTGCACCTCGTTGCCCAGCAACGTGACCGATGCGATCGCTTCGCTATTGATCACATGAGCCGCTTCGAGCACTCGATCATCGCTTCCCTCCGGCAGCACAATATGGCGTTTCTTCGTTTTTGCCGCCGCGATGATTTGCTGGATAAATTCACTTCTTTCCATTTGATTCATCCCATTTCATGACCGTCCTGCATTGGATTTTTCAATCAAACGGGGAAACTAGCACCCCTCTAATTTTCCGCAAATTAAATCCGTATAAATCCTGAGGGGTTTAAGATGACTGGCGGTAAGGGAAAAAACAGCACCGCCCACGCCTTTCGCTATGGCTACTTACCGCAGGCGGTGCCTTTTTATTCGCCGCTCCGCAAAACGGAACCGCCGGACGAGTGGTGAGCAGATGATACTTATCGGGGAGCATCTCCAGCCGAAGGGGGTTGCTTACCCATTGCTTGACCCGCTTTCCCTGCGCTTTGAGTGTCGCCTTATCATGGCCGAACAACAGGAAGTCGTCCATATAGCGAACATAGCCTTTGCAGCGTAGCTCGTGCTTCACAAAATGATCCAGCGCGTTCAGGTAGACATTTGCCCAAAACTGGCTCGTCAGATTACCGATCGGCAGGCCGCGAGCGATACGCCGCACCGAAAAGAGATCCTCGCCCCATACCATCCGACTCCCCTCCAAATGGCTCGCAAGAATGTGGTTTAGGAGTTTGAGCAAGCGTGGGTCGCCAATCACCCGCGCCAGCTGGTTCGAGAGGATTTCGTGGTCAATGTTCGCGAAATACTTGCGGATGTCGCACTTGAGCGCATAGGGATATTTTCGGGTAAACTCCGCCGCGCATCCCGGCGTGAGTTCCGCGCCCTTTCAGGCAGGCATAACTATCTTCAATATAGCGGCTCCACCACACGCACGATGGCATGGTGTACCACTCGATCGCGGAACGGAGCCGCCGCCACGCGGCGTTCCTTAGGTATCGTGCCACTTGATCAAGAGGATCGGGTCGTTGTTTTCGGTTGAGTTCATAAAATGTAGATGCGGCATCTTGCCGCGTTGCCGTCGGGCGGTGCGGGTGGATGGTGCGGCTGAACGGTGCGGGTGCAACGCGGCTGGAAGCCGCGTCTACATTATAAAAAAAGGGTAAAAGGGCAAAGGGCTTACCGCCTGAACCTTCTGCGGATCAACAACCCGAGTCCGCAAGCCACACCTACCATCGCTAGGCTGGACGGCTCTGGAATTGCGACGACGCGGAACCCGATAGAATCGCTCTCAAGTGCGGGGTTGCTAAGGCCGCGAAACGACGAACGCAGGTCGCCCTCAGCACCGCTGCCGAACGACCCGCCGCGAACCACACGGTTCTCATCCAGATTATCGAGCGTACCATCGAACGCACTCTCATTCCATTCCCAGACATTGCCGTTCATATCAAACGTCCCGTTGTTTTCGGCGTTGCCCGTGCCGACATCCCAAGGCGTTGAATAGGTTCCTCCAGACCCGCCATAGTTGGCATCGGTCTCGACGCCGGGAACCGAGTCGCCGGTGGCGTAAAGCGTATAGGCACTACCGTCGGATTCGAGATAGGCGGCTTTATACCACTCATCCTCGGTCGGCAGCACATAGACCGTGCCGTAGGTCGTAACCGCCGCCGCACGGTCCACCGCGGTTAGCACACCGCTGCCATCAAACTGATAGGCTCCCGTATAAGCATCGCCGGTGGTCAGCCAGTTGGAAAATTTGGCCGCTTCGTACCAGCTCGTGCGCGAGGCTGGGCCGTTGACTCCAATGGGAAAGGGATTTTCATCGCCATCGCCAATACGGCTATCCGCAGCGCGGGCCTTAGCAAATTGATCGATGGTGATCTCATTTCTACCCATCTGGTAGTTGTAGCCCACTGCGCCGGGATTGACCCCGTTCACCGTATTGGCCGTATCCCCGGCATTCCCTGCATTCCCAATATTCATAAAGTCCAGCGTGAAAGCATTGGATCCCGAACCAAAAACATCCGCCTGCACCCCAACGGCCATCAGTGCCATTGCCATCATTACCGTTCCGATCTTTACTCTCATGATTTATCTCCTTGGTTGAAAAGGATGCAGTCTAAAATATTACCCCCTCAATCAAGGATTAATTTACTCAGATTTATATCTTGTTCTTTCCATGTTAAATCCACTACGCACAAAAAAACCCGTTGCCTATTGGCAACGGGTTTTGCAAACATCTAGCTTAAAAGCTACTCAGCCGAAGCTTCAGCCTCAACCACCGGAGCAGCAATGGATTCAACCCACTCAAGCAGTACCATCTCAGAACTGTCGGACATCCGACGACCCAGTTTGATGATGCGGGTGTAGCCGCCAGAACGGCTAGAAAAAACCGGAGCAACGTGGTCGAAAAGCTCTTTTACGGAATCGGTTTGCTTCAGCGTCGCGATGGCCTGACGGCGATGCGCCAGCGTTCCCTTCTTGCCGAGCGTGACCATTTTCTCGGCCAAGCCCCGTGCAGCGCGGGCTTTCGGAAGCGTGGTCTTGATTCGCTTGTTATCGATCAGGGCGCAAACCAGATTTGCAAGCAACTCGTTGCGATGCGCGCTGGTACGTCCTAATTTTACAGTTCTTTTGCGATGTCTCATTGTTCCAACCTCTGGATATTAATTAAATTAGTCTTCGCTGACCGATACCCGAAGCAGGTCGGCATCGAAGGTCATGCCTAGCGAAAGTCCCATCTCGAGGATCTTCGCCTTGATTTCATTCAGCGATTTCTTACCAAAGTTGCGGTACTTCAGCATCTCGGCTTCGGTCTTCTGTGCAAGCTCGCCGACGGTAGTAATATTGGCGTTGTTCAAGCAGTTGGCGGCACGAACGCTGAGTTCGATTTCGTTTACGCTGATATTAAGCTTTTTGCGCAGCTCTTCCTTTTCGAGGTCGATCTGCTTTTCGCTTTCCTCGAACTCAATGAGGTCTTTGTCGTAGCTCACGAAGACGTCTAGGTGGTGACGCAGGATCGCGGCAGACATGGTCAACGCGTCATCCGGACTCACACGACCGTCCGACCAGATTTCGATCACAAGCTTGTCATAGTCGGTACGACGACCCACACGAGTGTTTTCGACGGAAAACTTCACGCGGCGAACCGGGGAGAACAGGCAATCAATCGGAATAATACCGATTTCCTGATTCTCCTTCTTGTTCAAATCTGCAGGGCAGTAGCCCCGACCGATCCGAACTTCCATCTCGGCTTCAAACACACCGTCTTCTGCCAAAGTGCAGATTTTAAAATCGGGATTGAGCACTTCAATATTTTCGCTGGTAACAATGTCACCTGCAGTCACCTCGCCGGGACCCTCAACCTTGATTTTCACGGTTTGGGTGTCGCGGGAATAGCTTTTGAAGAGCAGTTGCTT
>QIHI01000049.1 GCA_003230915.1 Kiritimatiellales bacterium
GTATCAGCCACCAACAGGTTGGATCCTTGGCCAATCACCAAAAATGGAATGGATCGTTTGTATAGCAACACTGCAGTATCGGCAAGAGCCGCCGCATCGGCGCAGTCAATCAATGCCGGGCATCCCCCCCCGAGCTGAAAGGTCGTATAGTCGCGCAAGCGCGCCCCTTGAACAACGGTTGTATTCAAAGGAATCTGCTTTAAGAGTGTCTCGTCCATCACTGGTTTCTTCCGCAAAATTCTCGCCATGCTAATCATCCCTCCGCTAATTTCCAAGCCTTGGAGATAAAAATGATACGTGAAATAACATCCGCCACCAACCCGCTTGTCAAAGAACTGCGCGCCCTCGCGACCTCGAAAAAGGCGCGGCAAGAAAACGGCACTTTCATTATCGAAGGCTGGCGCGGAATCGAAAGTCTACTCGCACGCGAAAGCCGGCAATACCAACTCGAACAGCTCGTGGTTTCCAGCGATCTACAAAATGACCCGCGCCTCCCCAGCTCGATCAACACCGTGGTGCTGTCCGATTTTATTTTTGAAAAAATATCCGATGTTAAAAATTCTCAAGGCATCCTCGGCGTCGTCCGCCATACCCCTGCCCTGTTCGATTTTCCCTCGGGTACCGGGTACTACCTACTGCTCGATGCCATCCGCGACCCCGGCAACCTAGGTACGCTCATCCGCTCCGCCGTCGGCGCAGGGTTCGATGGCATACTGCTCCATGGCGACTGCGTTGATCCTTTCAACCCAAAGGTGATCCGTTCCACCATGGGCACTTTCGCCTTTGCCAATATTTGGCCGATCTCGCGCAACGACATCGACCGACTGATTCATACTGGCTACGAACTATGTGCCACTAGCGGACTCAAGGGCGAAAATCTGTACGAAAGTGACTTCTCGAAAAGAACGGTTTTGGTGGTCGGATCCGAAGCTCATGGGATTTCCGATACGCTGATGCAACTTGCCCCAAAAAAAATAACAATCCCTTTGGCAGCGGAATGCGAATCGCTCAACGCCGCGATTGCCGGTAGCATCTGCATGTTCCAAATCAAATGCGGGGGATAGAGGTCAATGAGGTCGGTGTAAAGGTCACCTCCCTCACCGCTACACCGAAAATTTATTTCGGAAGCAGAATAATCAATTGAAAAGAATCTCAAGGCGGGGCGGTAGGCACTTATTTATGTTCCAGCAGAAAGTTCAGTTTGCGAATACGCAGTTCGCGGTATTGGGATTGCAGCTTTTGCAGTAGTATGCGCTTGATGCGTTCGAGTTCAGGCATCCAACCGGGGAGATCGACAAACACGTATAACGTAAAATCCTTGGTAAATCCCGGTTCGCTATGCTTCGCGATTTGCGCACCAACAAGTTTGGACCAAGCCTTACGCAGAATGAGGATATTTTCGGACTGTGGTTGCTCTAACCCTTCCAGCACATCGGGAAGGATTTCGCCGAAACTGCGGATTTCTCGGTTTGGCGAAAGGGGTTTACTGAGGTGGTAGCGGACTTTGTCCATATCCCAACGGGCGGCGTTTCGCTTGCTTTTACGTGGCTGTTCCATTCGTCGTATTCAGCCATAAACAAGGGTTGATTTGAACCTCAATCCTCCCTTTAATCTCCGCTATGAAAAGTGACCTGTATCCCATGAAGTTCACGCCCGTCTACAAGGACTATCCTTGGGGCGGCTCGCGCATCCCCGAAACCTACAACCGCGATGTGCCGGAAGGCATCTATGCGGAATCGTGGGAGATCGCTGATCGCGATGACGGCATGAGCGTGGTCTCGAACGGCCCACTGGCAGGGAAGACGCTACGCGAAGTATTGCGCACCGACCCTGCAGGGGTCATGGGCTCCAACGTGAAGGGTTCCAAGTTCCCCCTGCTGATCAAGCTGATCGACTCTAAGCAAAAACTCAGTGTGCAGGTTCACCCGAACGACGAAACCGCCGTACAATACGGCGGCGAGGCCAAGACTGAGATGTGGTATCTACTGGGTGAAAACACACCTCAAGTCTACTGCGGGCTTAACGAGGGCGTCACCAAGGAAAGCTTCTTACAGGCCGTTTCCGATGGAACCAGCGGCGATACCATGCGCCCGGTTCCGGTGGAAAAAGAGAGTGCCGTGTTCGTCCGTGGCGGTCGTATTCACGCCATTGATGATGGTTGCCTAATTCTTGAAATCCAACAAAACTCCAATACCACCTACCGTATCTACGACTGGGACCGCATGGGCAACGACGGTAAGCCGCGTGATCTGCATATCGACCAGGCCGTCGAGGTCATCAACTGGAACGACAACGAAAACCCGCTTGTCAAACCCACTCTGCTCGTCAATACCGATGGATTCAAATGCTGGGAAGTACTCAAGTGCAAATATTTCCGACTCGAAAAGCTTATCTTCTCGGCTCCACTCAAAGTACCGATGGATGGAAAATCCTTTCATGCGCTGTTTGTCTCGGAAGGCGAGGCCGTTATCGAATGGAGCGGTGCCCGCGAAATCGTCAAGGCGGGCGAGTCGATCCTGATTCCGGCCGCGCTACCCGCCTACACCCTCGTCGGAAAGGCGACTGTGTTGCGGACTAGTATTCCGGACTAAAAAATTCGGGGTTTAAAGAGCTGGAGGATCGACGACCCCCCGCACGAACGGAACCCCACACTGCTACTAGATCAGAGAGGTCTCTACCACTCCACAATCAATCGGGCACCCTTTCTGTTTATGGCAGAAGGTTTACAATACGATGATTTGGTAACCCCGCTCAATCCACTTAACGAGGCTCGGATGCCCCTCGTAGTCGCCGACCAGCAACTTTTTCTGTTCCGCGGGGAGATCATCTTTCACGGTGAAAGAGTCTGCGCAGTAATCACAAATCTCTTCCACCATTCCGAGTTCTTTAATTCTGGTGTAGTGCTTGTGAAACGGATTTTCCGGTTTGCGCAATTCATTGGCCCAGCCTGTTCCGGCTCCGTCAAAAATCAGGACGACACCATAACCACTTTCTGCCAGTTCCGTAGCATAGAGCAAAGCATGGACTGCCCGCGCCTTTGCTTCGTTCGTCTCGTTTCCAGATTGCAGGACGATCGCATACTTACCCTTCTTCTCCGCCGCAAACCCAGTTACGAGCGTAACCGTCAAAATTAAACCCATCCATAGTGCCTTCTTCATATCGTACCCCTTTTTAAATCGTAGAAGATTTTCTACAGGATTTCCCAGACATTGGAAAGCCAGAGGTGTAGCGTGATGGGCTTAATTCAACGTGGATACCAACGCTATGCAGAAGAAACTATTTTTAATCGATGGAATGGCGATTGTCTATCGCGCCTACTTCGGCCTCATACGCAACCCGCGCATCAACTCCAAAGGTGAAAATGTCTCCGCCGTCTTTGGTTTCATTAACACTTTACTCGATATTATGCACACCTACGAGCCAACACACATTGCCGTTGCATTCGATACCCATGGACCGACCTTCCGGCATGTGGAATATCCTGAATACAAGGCCACCCGCGATGAAACGCCGGAAGGCGTCCGAACCGCTGTCCCACATATCCAGAAACTCCTAAACGCCTTCAGCATTCCCGTGCTCGAATATCCCGGTGTTGAAGCCGACGACGTCATCGGAACCCTCGCCCGCACCGCAGAGAAGCAAGGGTTCGACACTTATATGGTCACCCCAGACAAAGACTATGCACAGCTCGTCGATGAACACACCTTCATGCTCAAACCCGGTAGCGGGCGATCCGGCGAACTGCTCGACGTGCTGAAGATTCTAGAGCAATGGAATATTGAAAAGGTCGAGCAGGTGATCGATATCCTCGGGCTGGCAGGCGACACCGCCGACAACGTTCCCGGCATTCCCGGCATTGGCCCCAAGACCGCGCAAAAGCTGATCGCCCAATTCGGCTCCATCGAAAACCTACTCGAAAATACTGATCAACTGAAAGGCAAGCAGAAGGAAAATATCGAGGACAACAAAGCTCAAGCACTGCTCTCCAAACGGCTCGTGACGATCAAGTGCGATGTACCGGTAAAGGAACAGCCCGACGAACTATTGATTGGCGAACGCAACGATGATCAGTTGAAGATCCTTTTCGCAGAATTGGAATTCAAGAGCCTCATCAAACGACTTTTCGGCGAGTCCCCCACTCCTACCTCCGTTGCGATAGCAGCGGCAACCTCCGGCCAGGGCGACTTATTTGAATTTACGGCGGCAGTACAACCTGAAATGATGGAACCCATTC
This sequence comes from Kiritimatiellales bacterium, assembly GCA_003230915.1. GTDB lineage: Bacteria > Verrucomicrobiota > Kiritimatiellia > Kiritimatiellales > Pontiellaceae > Pontiella. Next base: position 4,235 of record QIHI01000049.1, read on the forward strand.
CGACGTTCAAGACCATCAAGGACGTAAAGCATAAATATCACCTCGTCACCACCGCCGCCGAACGCAACGCATTGGCCGAAAATCTATCCGGTTGCTACGAAGTCTGCTTCGATACCGAAACCACCGGACTCGACGTCCGTACCGCCGAACTCATCGGCATTTCATTCTGCATCGAGCCGCACGAAGCCTGGTTCGTCATCCTGCCGCCCGACCGTGAGGAAATGCTAAAGGCACTCGAAAAGTTTATTCCTATTCTAGCCAATCCCGATATCCGCAAGGTCGGGCAAAATCTCAAATACGATATGAGCGTACTGAAATGGAACGGCATCGAAGTACGCGGCGAACTGCTCGATACCATGCTGGCGCACTACCTCATCGATCCTGATCAACGGCACAATATGGATCACATGGCCGAGACGCTACTCAACTATTCTCCCGTCCCGATCACCGCGCTTATCGGTGAAAAGAAGAGTTCGCAAAAAACATTGCGCGAGGTCGATGTGGATGAACTTTGCGAATATGGTGCCGAAGATGCCGACATCACTCTCCAACTCTGGCACAAGCTCATGCCGATGCTCAAAGAGCGCGGACAGGAACGCGTCTTCTATGAAATCGAAACCCCGCTCATGCCGGTGCTTGCGCAAATGGAATACAACGGCATCAACCTTGACGTGCCGAACTTGGAGAACTATTCGAAAAAGCTGGCTGATAAAATCCAAATACTGGAAAGCTCTATCTACATGATGGCTGGCATGGAATTCAATCTCAACTCGCCCAAGCAACTCGGCGAAGTGTTGTTCGATTTGCTCAAGCTCGTCGAAAAACCCAAGAAGACCAAGACGGGCCAATACAAGACCGATGAATCTGTCCTCTCCGACCTTGCGCCCAAGCACGAGATTGTCCGGAAGATTCTCAACTATCGCACGCTCGCCAAACTCAAAAGTACCTATGTCGATGCGCTCCCGCAGGAAGTGTTCCCTGATAGCAGACGGGTCCACACCACCTTCAGCCAAGCCGTCACCACTACCGGGCGGTTGTCATCCGTCAACCCCAACCTGCAAAACATCCCGATCCGCACCGAAGAGGGGCGTGAAATTCGCCGCGCCTTCATTCCCCGCGAAGGCTTTACCCTACTCGCCTGCGACTATTCCCAGATCGAACTACGCATCATGGCCGAGCTCAGCGGCGACGAGCACCTTAGCGAGGCCATCATCCACGGCGAGGACATTCACACTGCCACCGCCGCGCGCATTTTTGGCGTTGAAAAGGACGATGTCACCCGCGAAATGCGCAACAAGGCCAAGATGGTTAACTTTGGCATTATCTACGGTATCTCCGCCTTCGGCCTTGCTCAGCGCCTCGGTATTCCGCGCAAGGAAGCCGCAGAAATCATCGAACAATACCGCGCCAACTATCCCGGCGTGCAGGACTGGCTCGATGAAACTATCCTATTTGCACAAAAACACGAATATGTCGAAACCATCACCGGTCGCCGCCGCTACATCCGCGACATCAACGCCCGCAATCAAATGGTTCGTGGCGGCGCCGAGCGTAACGCCATCAACGCCCCCATTCAGGGCACCGCTGCCGATATGATCAAAATCGCCATGATCGGCATCCAGAGGATGCTCGAAGAGCGCAAAACCAAACTGCTGATTCAGGTACACGACGAACTCGTCTTCGACCTCGCTCTAGATGAAAAGGACGAACTCGTCCCATTGATCGAGGAAAAGATGAAATCTGCTATTCCCATGAGAATCCCGATCCTCGTTGAATCCGGTACCGGAACCAACTGGCTTGAGGCGCATTAAAACCACTCATGGACACGAATGCACACCAATGTAGACGATGCCTCCAGCTTCGTTCTGATTGGACAGGAGATGAAGAGTATTAAAATACTGGGTTGAAGTAACCCCCGTTTAATGGACACCCGCCCGAGGGTTAACTTTCGTTTAGTTCATAGTTTAAGGAGACTTAATAATTCAAGCTCGAATGCTTTCTTCTTCGGTTATAAAACAGCTCGATATAATCGAATATACTCGCTCTAGCTTGGTTGTGATTTAGGTAGTTCTCATCGGCCGCCCTTTCGGTTGTTAAGGTATGAAAAAAGCTTTCAGCAACGGCGTTACCGTAACTCTCTTCCAATAACAACCCGATGAAGATGAGAGTTCGTAAAATTCGGAAGGAGAGGGCGGGTTTAAAGATTTAAAATTGTATGACCTCCCCGGAATTCCACTTGACAAACCCATATTATTTAGCCATATATATATGTATGAAAACGACATTAAATATTGATGATAAAATCATAGCGGAGGCGGCTCGTTTAACGGGAATCAAGGAGAAGACTGCCTTGGTACGGCGTGGGCTTGAGGCATTGATTGCGCAGGAGAGTAGCCGAAGGCTCGCGAGCCTTGGTGGAACGGAAAAGAGTCTCAAGGCCGGGTCACGGCGGCGGAGTGCCACCTGATGTTTTTAGTCGATACATCCATTTGGATCGACCATCTGCGTTCGGGCAACGTAAAGCTTACCGCATTGCTAAACGATGGCAAAGCGGCCATTCACCCTTTTATTGTCGGAGAGCTAGCCTGTGGCAACCTGAAAAACCGTAAGGAGATTATTTCACTCCTGCATGCCCTGCCTCGCCTCGACAAGGCCGACGATGACGAAGTGCTATTTTTCATCGAGAAGCATAAGCTAATGGGACTTGGAATCGGATTGATCGACTGCCATCTGCTTGCCTCCTGCAAGCTCGGAAACTCTAGTATCCTGACCAAAGACAAACGTCTGCACGATGCAGCCGGCCGCCTTAACCTCTTACCCACCGGCAAATCCAAGAATCAACGGTTCGGTTAAGGAAGCCTCAGTAGAAGGTCAAAAATGGAGCCCGCCTGAAGCAACCCCAATCCGAAAGATTAGACATTGGGCTACCCTCCATATAACAAGACTGATTTTCTCCTGCAACTCGGCGGTCAATATTCAGCATGCGCCATGGGGCACGATCATTTCTGGATTATGCGCGGGCATAAAAAAAGCGTCCTTGCGGACGCTTTTCCAGTGCAATTTCGTACTGCCTAATTCAAAGAATTAGAGAGCAGTAACGTTGGTCGCACATGGGCCTTTTTGGCCTTCTCCAATCTCGTATGAAACCTTTTGGCCTTCATCGAGTGAAGCGTATCCTGAAACTTGTATTTCAGAGTGATGAACGAACAAATCAGTTCCGCCTGCATCAGGAGTGATGAAACCAAAACCTTTTTCCGAATTGAACCACTTAACTATTCCTGTATCCATTTTCTATGTCCCTCGTGTTTAAGAAGCACATTAACTAATTCTTTTTTGAGGATGTTACCATAGAAATCGACAACTATTTTTGGAAGCTAGGAGAACACGATGTGGGTGCAGCAGGGACTGATGGATGCGCTCGCCACGCAGGAAAACAGTTGGAGGCTCGTAAACCTCGGCGGAACGAAAGGAAATCTTAAGGATATTTCCCAGATTAAAACCCGTCGTCGTGCTGCTATCGACATAAAAAAAACGCCGGACTCCAGCCTATGGAATGTCCGGCGATTTGCGTATGGCAGGGTTGCTTGCTAGTTTTCTTCGAACAGCCAGGTGGAAAGATAACGCTCACCAGTATCGCAAATCACCGTGACGATCAGCTTTCCAGCATTTTCGGGACGCTTGGCAAGTTCGATGGCCGCGAGTACGTTGGCTCCTGAGGAGATTCCGCACAAGATCCCTTCTTCCTTCGCAAGCCGCCGTGCCATTTTACCCGAAGCACTTCCATCGACTAGTACAATGTCATCCACCAAATCGGTATGCAGGTTGTTCGGGATAAAACCGGCTCCGATGCCTTGAATTTTATGAGGGCCAGGCTTCCCACCGGAAATCACGGGCGACTGTTCCGGCTCGACGGCCACAGCCTTAATGTTCGGATTTTTTTTCTTCAACGTGTCGGCCACTCCGGTCAGAGTTCCGCCCGTTCCAACGCCGGCCACAAAGATATCGACCTTGCCATCGGTATCCGCCCAAATTTCCTCAGCGGTGGTGGTGCTATGAATTTCCGGATTTGCCGGATTATCAAACTGCTGGAGCATGATTGCATCCGGATTTTCCTCAACCAGTTTTTCGGCTGCACGAATTGCTCCAGGCATACCTTCCTCCGCAGGAGTTAGTACTAGTTCGGCTCCGAGGACTTGTAACAGGCGGCGACGTTCAATGCTCATACTTTCGGGCATTGTGAGAGTCAGTTTATAGCCTTTTGCGGCAGCCGTGAAGGCCAATGCGATTCCTGTGTTTCCGCTGGTGGGTTCAATTAGATTTGATCCGGGTTTGATGAGTCCCTTCTTTTCGGCATCCTCAATCATGGCAACACCAATGCGATCTTTCACGCTGCCCAATGGATTACTGGACTCTAATTTGACGGCTACAGTAGCATGAAGTCCCTCTGAGATACGGTGTAGCTTCACTAGTGGGGTGTTGCCAACGGTTTGGGTAATGTTATCGTGAATGGGCATATTTAATCTCCTTCTAGTTAAATATTGAACATGATCGGCTGCTCGGAAGTACATTTGTTATAGTCATCATGCAACTTTTTCAGCGTTATTCTCGAGAAATATTCCCGCAGTTGGTCGCTTGCCCCCTGCCAAACACTCTGTACTACACAGGCATCCGAACGACTGCACCCTTCAGCCAAACAGCTCACAAGGTGAACATTCCCTTCCGATGCAGATAAAATATCATAGACGGTGATGTCTGCCGGGTCTTTTGCCAAGCGGAAGCCTCCGCGCAAGCCGCGAACGCTGTTCACGAGCCCCGCATTTTTAAGTGGCACAATAATCTGCTCAATATAGTCGGTGGAAATACCTTCTTGCTCAGAAATTCTTTTTTTTGGCACCGGTTGGTCCCCTTGCAAACGAGAAACACACAGCAAGATTCGAGTGGCATAGCGCCCTTTCGTGGATAACTTCATAGATCTCCTCCGGATTCATCATTTTATGATAATTTTCATCACCTATAAATGATGAGTAGATTACCCGTCAAGAGAATTCATGAAAAAATGGACACCTTTTAAGGAATTTACCTAGCAAACTCAAATAGAGCATCTTCAGTCTTCTACACGATCATTTTCTTTACTCAATCCAGTAGTCAGTTATCGTCCGGCGCATGGTGATAATCAGACAATTCAAAACGATTGATACGCTCGCTCTCCATACCCTGAAACTTTTGCGCGAAACCCTCTTGCGATCTGGCAGCTTGATGCTTAGCGGCGGCTCGACCCCCTATGCCATCTACAATCAACTCGCGGCCACCCCCTGCTCCGTACATCCCGGCCGTACACTCTTTCTCAGCGACGAACGCATGGTTCCCACCAACTCGCCCGACAACAATGCCAACCATCTTAAGCCCATGCTTCTTGCTCTGGACTGCGAAGACCGATTTATCAGAGTAAATACCGAACTTCCACCTCAAACTGCCGCTACCCGATTTGCCGACGAACTTGAATCTTTGAGAAAAATCGACCTCGGCTTCCTCGGTATGGGAACCGATGGTCACACCGCCGGATTTTTCACCCATGAGCAGGCTATCCTTAAAACTGGTACACTTGCCCTCCATACCGATCGCCCCGATGGTATGCAGGGCGTCAGCGTCACCCCTGCTCTTTTCCAACAGGTGGAGAGAATAATTTTGCTCGTTACCGGCGAAGCCAAGCGCGACATTATCAATACTCTATTGAATGCCCCAAAAACCATCCCCGCCGGTATTGCCCTCTCCAGCCATCCCCATGTCGAGCTTTGGACAGATGTACAGTTGTAATATATCTCCTGAATTCAAAATCCTCTGAATCGGTGGTTTTCCCATTCCAGAATTGAAAAATTTCGCAGAAGTGAAGAAAGATCAATTCCCAGACCACCTTCCAACATTCAGGAAAACTTTTTTACCCCTCCCGCAAATATCTTAATAAAACCCTGTTTTTATTGAAATTAATTATCAAAATCCCCCTCTACACCCCGACTTTCATGCCCCTACTTCTCCACACCATCTCTCTTGGCATACCAACTGCTTTATACCTTCCCGTCTGAACAAAATTTTGAGGAGAGCTCAATCAGACGGAAACAACTAAATTCAGTTAAAACATAACGGAGATAAGAAAATGAAAAAAATGAATAAAAAAGGGTTCACCCTAGTAGAAATCATGATCGTAGTTGCAATTATCGGTTTGCTCGCAGCAATCGGTATTCCTTCCTTCCAGAGGGCTCGTGCTAACTCCATCTCTAATTCCAAAGCCAGCAACACTCGTATTGTTAACTCTGCGGTTCAGCAGTATGCAATGGATGAAGGCATAACTGCTGGTAATGTTTCTTCAGGGGATTATCTGGTCTACATCAACGGTGGTCTGAGCAGCTTAACGGTTGGAGCGGATACTTTCCTTTCGCCGAGTGCTGATGTTTCAGGTGAGCTTGCAATTACTGATTGCTACACTAACGAGTAAGTAAATATCATTCGCTCAAGAAAACCTCGGCTCAGCCGGGGTTTTTTTGTGTTCCTTACATTGAACTAATCGACTAAATCCTCTAAAGGTTATGGGATGAAAGCGAACTCATCTAATCCTTCGAAGATGTACCTTCGTTTGACGCTCATTGCCCTATCGATCCGCTTAATCTACTTGTTTTCCCATATTCTTTCGCCCTTCTTTGCCCAACCGTTCCTCGATCAACGCTATTATGATCTCTGCGCCCGGCAGCTGGCCGGTGCGGGTGGCAACCTTATTGATGGCTTTCGCCCCTTGTTGTATCCCTTCTTTCTTTCGATTTTCTACACGCTCGACCTAGAAGACGGCATCATTCTTTCGATTCTTGCCCAGCATACCCTTGGAGTCTGCATAACCTTAATGGTGGCGTGGCTGGCCCTGCGCATATTTGACAGCATCAAAGCTGGATTGATCGCCGGCCTACTTTTTTGCTTCAGTGCCCCACCGCTCTATTTCGAGGGCGAACTGCTGATTGCTACTCTCTTTTCATTTCTACTCCTCGGCACGTGGATGGCCGTATTCAAAGCGATGGAATCGTCCAGAATCCGTTCTGCTTCGGCATTTTGGCTTGTATCCGGCATTGTTCTTGGCTTGGCTGCACAGGCTCGCCCCAACGCCATTCCCTTGCTCCTCTTTTTTCCAATGCTCTCGATCTTCCGGCTGATTAAGGATCGTCAACAGCTCCTACGAGGCACTATGCCAATGCTGGCAGTCGTCGGTATCCTTGCCATACAAGTTATATTTGGTGCATTAAACGCAAAATACAGTGGCCATTTTGCCTTGATGACTCAGGCCGGTGGAATCAACTTCTACCTCGGCAATTCACAAAAGGCCGATGGGATGATTCCGCGCCAAAACAAGCATGTGGTCTACACAGGCGAATACCGCGATCCCATCCAAGTGATGGCGGAACAAGGGTATCGAGAAGACACCGGAATAACCGGAAAGATTTCAGCCAAAGAGATTTCCAGCCACTGGAAAGAAAAGACCCTGGATGAGATCCATGAGGATCCCGCGCGCTGGATCGGGTTGATGGCCAAGAAAGCGTGGCTCATGATCTGGAACCATGAAGTTCCCAACAACCGAAGTTTTTCATTCGCAGCGAACGAGGAAACGCCAATTCTTCGATGGCTTCCCGTCCGCTGGTGGCTATTACTGACGCTACTCCCTTGGGGGCTGGCGGCATTGATAAAAAAACAGCACTATGAATTCCTGCTCTGGGTGCTCTCCTTCCTTCTGTTATTTTCCGGAACCGTGGTTCTTTTTTTCGTGAACAGCCGTTTCCGCATTCCTTTGTGGCCGGGGCTGGCGATTCTCGGAGGCGGCGGAATCACCTATCTCGGATCATCGCTAAAATCGCGGAGCTTCCCTCTCTTCCCCATCATTTTTAGCGGCGCCCTGGTGCTCCTATCCACTATCAACTGGTTTGGCATTCCGCCTGACCCGATTGAAAACGATCTATCGATGCGTGCCAGCGCCTATTACGACCAAGGGCGATACGAGGAAGCCCTCCCGGATGTTTTGCAGTGCATTGAAACCGCACCGAACAATCCGCGTTACCACTTTCTGCTCGGTAATATCCTACTCGCACAGGAAAACGCCGAAATAGCCATTCAAGCCTATCTTAAAGCTCTGTCGCTAGATGCATCCGACCCGATGTTCCACAACAATCTAGGCATTGCATTTGAAGAGATAGGTGAACCCAAAAAAGCTATGACCGCCTATCGACAAGCGCTGGAACTACGGCCTAACCACCGTGCGGCACAAATTAATCTACTTCTGCTGGCCATCCAAACGGATCAGCTTGCCCAGGCAAAAATTATTTTGGAGCAGATTCCCGCCGATAGCCGAAACAACTCCACTCTTCAGTGCGCCCAACTCATCCTTCATTACAAGGAGTCGGGAGATCAAACCTTCCGCACCCGCGCTGAGGAGATAAATAAGCCGCTTGCAGACCAGTTGACCCGCAGCGAATGATCCACACCGCGAAGTCTGGATTAGTGGTCTTGCGGCGTCATCCAAACTGCAAATGCTATCGCCATGTAAAAGGAGGACTGTGCGTGGTAGAAAATCCCATCCACCAGCGAGTGCACCCCTAGCGCAAGAATGAGGGAACCTGCCGCCATGGCGGGAACCGAAAGCCTTCCGGTCACCAATAGGACATGGTTTTTTAATCCCCGAATACATCCAACCACGAGCAATGCAAGAAAAAGAACCGTTCCAGCAATGCCCCATTCAGCTAAAAATTGAAAAACAAGGTTGTGCGGCTGAAAGGCATAAATACGGCTTGGCATATAGCAATATCCCTGAGAGCCCAACCCAAAAGCATATGCTCCCGTTTCCTTCAGTGATTCCCAAACCGACATCCAATAATCAAAGCGGCTATTGGAAAGTTGGTAGATATCGAAACCTCCATGCTGGAGTGTCCGCTGCGCCGCTCCCCCCACACCATTCCAAGGGAACACCGAAAAAAGATTGGCCACGAAAATTCCGCCGAAAATGCTCAAAAGAAGCATAAGAGAAAGTTTCAAAGTCGGTTGTTTTTTCATTTTTAAGATCAGTAAAAAAATGAAAGCGGTAGATACGGCGGAAATAATTCCACCTCGTCCGCCGCACCAAAATAAAAAACCCCATGTCACGACGGATAAACCCAACACACTCACTTGCACAACGCTAGAAGACGCTCCCTTCCTTTTGTATGAAAAATAGGGAACAAGGAGTGTTGCGGCAGCTGTTGCCAGAAAATCTGTGATTCGAATATGTGCATTTAGTGGAGGTTCGATATACCAAAAATGTCGACCAAACTCTTGAGAATGGTCTAAAACAAACCACGTTCCTATAAAAACTAGAGCTAAGATAAAAACTGATACAGGGATCGACAGTAATAGTGGAGAGCAAGACCTCTGGTAGCGAGATAGAAAATCCAATAGGCACACAAAAAAAACCATGTGGAAAAGCGTCTGAAAATAACGAGAAACTGCGAACCATTCCGTCATTAGTCCATAAGGAGAATTAATTAGAGAGAGCGTTACGCTACCGAACCAAGCGGCAAGCAACCAAAATGAAATAGCCTTTTTAGGAAAGAGGTTTCCAGTCAACCCCTTCTCCACCCGGAAGATTAGAAATCCGATCACGAAAAGTGCTTCATACCCAAAAATAAGCCATGCATTCCGAAATACGTTGTGTCCCGTAGTGATGGCTACCAAAAAAGACACCAAACACAACAGGAAAAATAGCCATCGCCCGCCTGAAAAGAGGCCTTCCTTACTCACCGAAATATCATTCATCCAACACCCACCTTATGCAAAAAAAAATATGGCTTAAATAACTCTAAATCCTGCAATAGCATTAAATACGCCAGCAAGACTGGTTCTGGCTGGGCTAATAAAACACCTTCCAGAGAAAGAGGCCGTGCGGCTGGGCGGTCTGCACCTTTGCGGTTCGCTTTCCGTGGTCAAGGATGTCAAGGGCGGCTTCAGGTTCTAGTCGTCCCATTCCAACATGGATTAGGAAGCCAGCGAGGCCACGCACCATTTTGTAAAGGAAGCCGTTCCCTTGTACCTCCAGCGTAATATCGGCCCCGTGTTTGCGAACATAAAATGAATGGATGGTGCGAATGGTACTTTTAATGGGAACCTTCCGATTGGCGGCGAACGGTGCAAAGTCGTGCTCGCCTACCAGCAGGGAGGCGGCAGTACGCATTTTTTCAATATCCAACGGTCGGCCTTCCTGCAGACGGTAGAGTCGCTTCGTGGGTGGGACGATCAAACCGTTGTAAATGAAATAGCGGTATTCTTTGCCCACAGCACTGAAGCGTGCGTGGAAATCGGGGGAAGCCTGCTCCAAAGTCAAAATCCGAATGTCGCGATCGATCTGCGCATTGAGTCCGCGCTGGAAATATTTTGGATCGATTGGTTTTTCCAAGTCAAAATGCGCCATCTGTGCACGGGCGTGTACCCCAGTGTCGGTGCGGCCAGACGATTCCAGACGAACATGTTTCAGGCTGGTCATCTCGGCGAGCAACCGTTCGATTTCCCCCTGCACCGTGCGGTGCCTAGGCTGCACCTGCCAGCCAGAATAGTTTGTGCCGTCGTAGGTAACCTTCATTTTATAGCGCGTGGACATAGGCGAGGAATGTAGAACAACGGCTAAATTCAGGCAACGGATATCAGGTCGTTTCTCGCTTGATCCACTATTACCGGCGGCAATGGGTAGGCAGACGATGGCAGGACAATCGTAGCTGTGGAGTTGTTTAATTCGGTCGATGAGTTCCGCTTTCCGAGCCTTGGAGGTTTTGAGAACAAGCGCAACTTCTTCGCTTTCGCAAACCTCCCCCTCCCACCAGTAGATTGATTTGATCGCACCGAGCAGGTTCGCACAAGCAGCGAGTCGTTCTTCGACCACCGACCGAGCAATCAACTTCGCCTCGGATTCATTCGCCGCTGTCACATAAATAAAAAAAATATCCATCATAAAACTACTCGTTCCGCCAGTGGCCTTCCGCTCCGTGGAAGAGCCAATCAGCCTCGGGCATACCCCATGCATTGGGTGGATAAGCATACGGTTTAAGTTTTTCCAAATTCTCCAAAATCGGTTGCACAACGCGCCATTCAGCTTCAACTTCGTCGGAACGGGTGAAGAGTGTAGAGTCGCCGTGAAGAGTGTCGAGCAACAGACGTTCGTAGGCTTCGGGCAACGATTTGTTCCAAGTGCCAGAGTATGAAAAATCCATATTCACATCTTCAACTACAAACCGCATACCCGGCCGCTTGGTGCCGACCTTGAGGAAGATGCCCTCGTCGGGCTGGATGCGGAAGATGAGCGTATTGGGTTTGATGCCGGTGATATCGCACACATCCTCTTCGCACTCAACGTGCTGGAAAAGCTGAAGTGGCGGCACTTTGAATTGCACGGCGATTTCGGTGGCCTTTCTCGCCATGCGCTTGCCGGTACGCAGGAAGATCGGTACACCGGCCCAGCGCCAATTGTCGATCTTCAACCGCATGGCCGCAAAGGTTTCAGTTTGTGAGTTGGAGTCAATGCGATCCTCTTCTCGATAGCCTTTAATGTGCACATTGCCTTTACTGATTCCTGCGCCATATTGCCCGCGACAGGCGGCATCGGAAATATCTTCGCGGATATCGAGTTTGGCGGCATTGAGCACCTTTACTTTTTCGTTGCGGATAGCTTCGGCGGAAAGATCGCCGGGCGGTTCCATCGTCACGAGGCAGAGAAGCTGCAGAATATGATTGGTGACCATGTCGCGAATCGCTCCATATTCATCGTAATAGCCACCCCGGCCGCTTTCCATGCCGACGGTTTCGGAGGCGGTGATCTGGATGTGGTCGACATAGCTACGGTTGAAGACCGGCTCGAAGATGGCATTAGCAAAGCGAAACGAAAGGATGTTTTGCACCGTCTCCTTGCCGAGGTAGTGGTCAATGCGATAGATCTGCGACTCGTCGAGATGGCGCAGTAGCGCAGCGTTCAACGCCATTGCGCTGGCGAGATCCTTGCCAAACGGCTTTTCGATCACTACGCGTGTCCAGTGCTTGCTACTCGGAGGAGAAATTAGCCCAGATTGTTGCAGCGACTCCACCGCCACCTCAAATAACGATGGGATGATCGAAAGGTAGTAGAGCCGATTCTCGGGATAGGTTTCTACGTCTTCAAATTTTCCCTTCATCTGCATATACGTAGCGGAATTGGAAATATCACCCTTGTGGTAGCGAATATGCCCAACAAAATTCTGCACGGCTTTTTCGTCGGTTGGCAGGCGCGAGAACTCCTTGATCGAGTCGGCCACCATACCGCGAAATATTTCGTCGTCATAGTCCCGCCGAGCCACCCCGACAATGGTGAATGTTTCGGGCAGTAAACCTTGCGCATAGGCAACAAATAGTGCCGGGATCAGTTTGCGGTGCGTTAGATCGCCCGATGCACCGAAAATTACGATGGTAATGGGATCACTCACACGACTTTCGCCAGTGGAGCCATCGCCTTGGATTTCTGTATTCATGGTTAAGTTCCTAGAAAATCGGTGGAATCGTACATCCTCTCCTCTCTCTTTTCAACGCTTGCCGTTATCTGGTTTTCCCGCTACCGTGTGGCCACCTTTTTATGAAGATCCTACCTCGATACTTGTTCAAGAACCTGCTAAGTCCCCTCGTCTATCTGATCGTGGCTTTCACGTTGTTATTCATCATTGGGGATTTAATGGACACCGCCAGTAACTTTCTCGAAGCCGGAACCCGACCGCTGGATATTGCCTACTACTACACCCTGCGCCTGCCGAGCATGGTCATCATGATTGTTCCGCTCTGCCTGCTGCTCGCCGTACTCTACAGCCTCTCAACACTCACGCGCCATAGCGAAATCACCGCCATGCGCGCCTGCGGCATCAGCATCTACCGTATCATCCGCCCCTACCTGCTAATAAGCCTCATCTGCCTCGTTTTCACCGCCGTGGTCAATGAATACACCGGCCCGAAATTCGCCTACCGCGCCGACCAATTCATCGAACACCAAAAGCATGACGAAGAAGAGGTCTACCAAAAACAGATTGCCTTCAAGAATCCCACTGCGAACCACGTCTGGTACGTCAAGCAATTCGACACGCGCACTTTTACCATGATGGATGTCAAGCTCGCACAGCAACGCGAGGACGGCACCGACCAGGTCATGTACAACGTCGGCAAGGCGCGCTGGATGGATGGCCGCTGGTGGTTCGAAGACGGTGAAATCCAGAAATATGACGAAATAGGAAACCGCGCCGGCCCCGTCGAAAAATTCCAGACTCTGGAAATGCGCCATCTGCCCGAACTCCCCGAAGACTTCATGGGCGAGATCAAAGACCCAGCCTACCAATCCTCCATGGAGCTGTGGAAATACATCCAGACCCACCAATTTCTCTCGCCGGAAACCCTAACTAAATACGAGGTCGACTTCCACCATCGGCTCTCCATGCCCTTCGTCTGCATCATTATCAGCATGATCGGCATTCCCGTCGGCGCGCACACCGGCCGTAAAGGTGCCTTCGCCGGCATCATGCTCGCGCTCGGCATGTTCTTCGGGTTCTACGCCCTGCAATTCACTCTGGAATACCTCGCCAAACAAATGCACATCGTCCCTTGGGTCGGGCCATGGGGCGCCATCATCGCCTTCTTCACCATCGGTGCCGTCATGATCCACCGGATGCGATAAAAGCGATTTTCCGTTCAAATACGTACCCTTGCGTGTGTGGATGCTCCCCTTTCCTTACTCCATGTCGATGCACCTTTCCTCAGTTTGTGGTGAATTAAATAAAAGTTCATTCTCGCTTCGCTTCCATCGCGGCGCACCAGCCTCACTATGTGTCCGGCACGAGGCATGATTACTCCAATAATTAGCATTTTAATTCGCAGTCTGCCACCCCCCGAAACATCTCCACCCAAGCTTGACCAAAATGGGGTTTCTGCGTACTGTTTCAGGCTTTTACCCAAAATGGGGCTAAACACAGGAGTTAAAGGATTTATGAAGATTTCAGTCAAGGACACAGGCGTTTGCCGCAAAACCATGAGCATCGAAATCCCGGCGGATACCATCGGTGAGGAACATGCGGAAACCCTCAAGGTCTACGCGAAACATTCCAGCATTCCAGGCTTCCGCAAGGGAAAAGCTCCCAAGCATGTGGTAGCCAAAAAATACGCCAACGAAATCAACAAGGATCTTGAGGAGCGTATGGTACCTAAATTCTACCACAAAGCTCTGCAGGAATCCGAACTCAAGGTCGTGACCGTTGTCGATGTCTCCGAAGTGAAAATACAGGTAGACCACCCATTGGCATTCGAAGTGACCGTCGATGTGGAACCGGAATTCAAGTTGCCGAAATACACCGATATTCCGATCAAAGAAGAGAAAGAAGAGGTTACCGATGTTCAAGTGCAGGAACAGATCGACACGATCCGTAGCCAGCACGCTAGCTTTGAAGAGGTTGAAGGCAAGGCCGTAGAAGCCAGCGACATGGCACAATTGACCTATGATGCTTACGTCGACGAAAAACCACTGGAAGAGGTTGCCCCAGAAGCTAAAGGGATTGGAAAGGGTGAAGGCTATTGGATTTCCGCCGACGATCAGGCCTTTCTTCCAGGTATGGGCGAAGCCATTATTGGCATGAATACGGGCGACAAAAAGGATATTTCAGTGACGTTTCCGGATGATTTCATGGTGAAGGAACTGGCGGGTATCAAGGCGATTTATAGCGTTGAGGTTACAGCGGTTCGGGTTCGCACCCTACCAGAGATCGACGAAGAATTCCTGAGCCGTCTGCAGGTGGAGTCCGAAGAGACACTTTGTTCGCAAATTCGCGAACAACTGGAGCTACAGGCCGAAAACAAGGCATTGAGTGCCAAACATGAACAACTGATTAAATATCTAGTCAAAAAGGCGAAGCTTGATGTGCCAGAAAGCATTGTGCAGCAGCAGACTCGCGATGCGATGTATAACATTGCCCAGCGGCGGATGATGGCAGGCATGACTCAGGAGCAGATTGGCGAGCAGCAGGGCGATATTCTGAAGGAAGCGCAGGAACAAGCACTGGAAAATGTTAAACTGCGCTACATTGGCCTTGGAATTGCTACTGAGTTAGAGTTTGAGTCTAGCGATGCTGAAATTGATGAGGAAATCGCATCGATGGCAATCCGCCAACAGAAAGATGCGCGTGTGCTTCGTAAGGAAATGGAAGAGAACGATACGATCCATAGCGTAGCCGAACAGATCCGCTTCAACAAGGCGCTCGACTACATGCTGGAAAACGCAAAAATAAAATAGTATAATCTGGTAAATGGAGTTTGAAATGAACGAAATGGCACAAATGCTGATTCCAATGGTCGTGGAACAAACTGGGCGCGGCGAACGCTCGTACGATATCTATTCACGCCTGCTCAAGGAACGTATTATTTTTATGGGTACGGCTATCGACGACAATGTCGCCAACTTGATGATTGCCCAGTTGCTGTTCCTTCAAAGCGAAGATCCTGAAAAAGATATCAGCATTTATATCAACTCACCGGGCGGTGTCGTTACCGCAGGGTTGGCAATCTACGACACAATGCAATTCCTGAAGTGCGATATTACGACCTACTGTGTAGGTCAGGCCGCCAGTATGGGCGCGGTGCTTCTGGCAGCAGGAGCCAAAGGTAAGCGCTTTGCACTGCCCAACGCACGGATCATGATCCACCAACCTCTAGGTGGTGCACAGGGACAAGCCACCGACATTAATATCCAGGCGCAGGAAATCATGCGCATTAAGCAGATCCTCAATGGCATTCTGGCCGCCCATTCCGGTCGGAGCATTGATGAGCTGGAAAAGGATACCGACCGCGATAACTTTATGTCCGCCAAACAGGCCGCAGAATATGGACTGGTTGACGAAGTGATCGCCCACGCAAAATAAATTTAAGGAAAACCGATGGCAGATAAACCAAAGGCAACCGAATGCTCCTTCTGCGGAAAGAGCGAAAAAGACGTCAAGCGACTCATTGCCGGTCCCGGCGTATTCATTTGCGATGAATGCGTGGGTCTGTGCGACTCCTTACTTGGCCACCAAACGGCAAATCGTGATGAGGCGCCCACGACTTCGCAGGAAATCGGCGTACTCAGCCCGCACGAAATCAAGGCTCAGCTCGATGAATATGTCATCGGGCAGGACAACGCCAAGAAGGTGCTATGTGTCGCCGTGCATAACCACTACAAACGCATGTTTGCTCAACTTGAGGACGACGGGATTGAACTCGATAAAAGCAACGTCCTACTCATCGGCCCCACCGGTAGCGGAAAAACCCTACTGGCCAAAACGCTCGCACGTGCGCTTAATGTTCCCTACGCCATCACCGATGCCACCACCGTCACCGAGGCCGGCTATGTAGGGGAAGACGTCGAGAATATCCTGCTCCAACTACTGCAATCTGCCGACTACGATGTCGAGCGTGCTCAACGCGGCATTATCTATATCGACGAGATTGACAAGATTGGTCGCCGTACCGACAACGCCTCGCTCACACGCGACGTCTCCGGCGAGGGGGTTCAGCAAGCCTTACTAAAAATCATTGAAGGCACGGTTTCGCGCGTTCCACCGAAAGGCGGGCGTAAGCACCCGCAGCAGGAATATATCGAGATCGACACCACCAACATCCTTTTCATTTGCGGCGGTGCCTTCGTCGGCATGGAGGAGATCATCAAGCAACGAGTCGATAAAAAATCGATTGGGTTTGGAACGACTGAAAAGAAAGAACTTTCCCCAAATTTCGTCACGATGAACGTCGAATCTGAGGATTTACTGAAGTTCGGGCTGATTCCCGAATTCATCGGTCGCCTTCCGGTCGTCACCATGCTCAACGAGCTGACCGAAGAAGAGATGGTCAATATCCTGACCGAGCCGAAAAATGCGATGGTCAAGCAATATAAAAAGCTACTTTCGATGGACGGCGTTGAACTTGAGTTTGAAGACGCCGCGCTCAAGGCACTGGCCGCCATGGCCATCAAGCGCAAGACCGGCGCCCGCGGACTCCGTGCGATCATCGAGCACCTGATGCTCGATGTGATGTATGAAATCCCCTTGCGCGGCGATGTCACCCATTCCGTAATTACACGCGACATGGTCGAGCATGGTCTCCACCCGATCGAAGGCCTTAAAATCAAGGGATCCAGTGAAGAGAAAAAATCGGCCTAAACTTTTCTTTCTGGGAATCCCGAAGTAGAAAAGGATCACGTTTCGAAATTCAAGGCCTTCTGGCTGGCTGGTCGGCTTCTAGAAGGATGAAGCCGAAAAGATAACCAACCTGTTGAAAAGATTCTGGCCGCTCTCAAACAAGCTGATGCGGACGGGTTTAGCTCAATTCTAAGGGTGATTGACCCGCTCTTTATCCTGCAGATCCTGGACGCAGGATACGAGTATCATGCCTAGACGGTAAGCGATTTGGAAACTGCCGAGTGCTTTAAGAAATGGAAAGCGAAGCCTATTACCGCGAACCTCTAGAAAACTCTTGGCTTATTAAGAGATTAAGCTAGTTCGGCAACCGTAACGCCCCTCCATCCCGGTTGTTCAAGCAAATGTTCGAGCAGCATGGCAGAGGCAACAGCATCGTAAAGCGCATCGTGGACTTCTCGGTCAGGACAAACCGCATCAACCTCCTTGGTCAACCCCAGTATCCTAACCAGATCTCCAAGCGCATACGACGAACAGCCCGGCCAGACCTTGCGAGCCATTTTAAGCGTATCAATCCACGGACTAAAGCGATGCATCGGGGCGGCAGCGCGGGTAAATTTTTTCTCGGTCGCTACATTATGGGCGCATAGCGGGCGATCAATCAAACGATGTTTGATCTGCGGCCACAATTCCTGCTGGGCGGGGGCTTCAGCAATTTGATCGCGCAACAGGCTGTGCCGCCCTGGGGCATGGGAATTGAACGGACGGTTGGCATCGACTCGTAGCAGGCTCTCGAACATGGAATCAGCATCTATTTTTCCGCCCTTGAGCGACACCATACCGATCTGCCACGGCTCATTTTCATACCCCGCCAGCGACCCCGTACTTTCATAGTCCAGCACCGTGATCTCGGTATCAAAAATGGCTACGGATAAATCCATAGCCATTATCTTCCACATCAACGATGCGGATGCAATTTATCCTTCCAGCGAAATGAGCATCGGCTCCTCAATGGCTTCGACAATCCAGCGCAGGAAACGTGCCCCGTCGGCTCCATCGATGATACGGTGATCGTAGGAAAGCGAAAGCGGCATGCGTAGGCGAGAGGTATACAGCTCATTGTCTCCAATGTATGGTTCCATGATTGCACGACCGACGCCGAGGATCGCCACTTCGGGTGAATTGACAATGGGTGTGAAGAACGATCCTCCGATTCCACCGAGATTCGTGATGCTAAAGGTTCCGCCTTGCATATCGGCCAAGCCGATCTGTCCAGCGCGTGCCTTCTTGGCGATCTCGCCCAGATCCCGCGCAATATCAACCATATTTTTCTGGTCGGCATCATTGATTACGGGAACCATTAGCCCCCTCTCGGTATCCACGGCAATGCCGATGTTGTAGAACTCCTTGTAGAAAATTTCGGCCTTTTCCGGATCAATGCTGCAATTAAAGTTCGGGAATACTTTTAGTGCAGCCGCGACAACTTTCACCAAGATGGCGGTCACAGTCAATTTGGCTCCGGCAGACTCGGCTTTGGGAGCAAAACGCTTACGCAACTCTTCGAGCTTGGTGATATCGGCCATGTCGTGCTGGGTAACGTGCGGGATTGTCGTCCAGCAATGCGTCATGTGCGCCATAGTCGCCTTGCGAACGGCAGACATTTTCTCAACGCGAATACCGCCCGGTGAAGTCGAAGCGCGCCGAAAATCCGTACCACTGCCCATGTTTGATTTTGCAAACTGCTTTACATCCTTAAGGCTGATACGGTCACCTTTGCTCGCAGGAGCAACGGCATGAATATCGACGCCGAGTTCACGCGCCAGACGCCGTACGTTTGGTGCAGCAGAAACAGCCTTTTCAGCCGCTACAGGAGCGGGGGCAGAGGCTACTACCAGTGCGGATACTTCCTCTTTAACCACAGGGGTAGCCATATTCTCAACTAGAACCTCCTCAGGCTTTGGGGCGGGAGCGGCTTCCATTTCTGGTTCGGCCTGTGAGGCAGGAGCGGCATCGCCCGCTTCGATGGTGAAGGTCAGTTGACCGACCTCAACCGTGTCGCCTTGGGCAATATGAACTGCACTAATCGTTCCCGTCGCTGGCGACGGGATTTCCATGCTGGCTTTGCCGGCTTCTAGTTCTAGAATCGCCTGCCCTTCGGACACTGAGTCCCCAACCGCAACGAGGATGCTTACCACGTCGCCACCTTCAATATTTTCTCCAAGCTCTGGAAGTTTGAATTCAATAGCCATGTCTATTCTCCTACCGGATTGGGTTTTTCGGAATCAATGCCCAGTTCCTTGCGAGCCTTTTCCAACTTCTTTTTATCATATTCACCTTTCGCGGTCAGCGATGAAAGTACCGTCCATGCAATGGCATTCTGGTCGACCTCGAAGTGTTTGCGTAATGCGCGGCGGCCATCGCTACGACCAAAACCATCGGTTCCCAGCGAGACCATCCCATTTGGAACGTACTTGGCCAGCGAGGCGGACAACAGCTTCATATAGTCCGAAGCCGCGATCACCGGACCTACCTCCCCTTCCAGACATTGCGTGATGTAGGGTTTCGCATCGTCGTTCAGGTTGCGAACATTTTCACGTTCGGCATCTAACGCGTCATTAATCAGGTTCTTATAACTAGTCACCGACCAAACATTGGTTTCAACGCCATAGGTTTCTTTTAGCAATTTCGCCGCGTGGACAACTTGCTGCATGATGGCGCCGCTACCGAAAATCTGCGCCTGTGCCTTGTCGGACGACTGGAACTTATACATACCTTTGAGAATGCCCTCTTTCACGCCTTCCGGCATGGCGGGTTGCTCGTAGTTTTCGTTCAGTAGCGTGATGTAGTAGAAAACCTGCTCGTTCTCCACATACATGCGGCGAATGCCGTCCTTGACGATCGCGGCCAGCTCAAAGGCATAAGCTGGATCGTAGGCGACCAGATTTGGAATGGTGAGAGCCATAACAATGCCGTGGCCATCCTGATGTTGAAGCCCCTCGCCCGCCAACGTCGTGCGGCCAGCAGTAGCGCCCATCAGAAAACCCTTACAACGCGAGTCGCCTGCCAACCACGCAAGATCGGCGATGCGCTGGAAGCCGAACATGGAATAGTAGGTATAGAACGGGATCGTATTTATGCCGTGGTTCGAATAGGCCGTTCCTGCCGCGATAAACGAGGAGAAGGCCCCGGCTTCGGTAATGCCCTCTTCAAGGATTTGGCCGCTTTTGGCCTCCTTGTAGTAGAGCAGATTATCGGCATCGACCGGCTCGTAGAGCTGGCCTGAGTGGGCATAGATTCCAACCTGGCGGAACAGGGTGTCCATGCCGAAAGTCCGCGCCTCGTCGGGAATGATCGGAACAACGAGCTCTCCTATATTTTTATCGGAAAGCAATTTGCTGAGCATTCGGACAAAGACCATCGTGGTGGAGACCGAGCGGTCGGAGCCGCCGTCGAACTCCATGAATATCTTGTCGGCGGGCGGTTGGATCGGTGTATATTCCGTCCGGCGGGTCGGCACATAATCACCGAGTTCAACACGACGCTCCATGAGGTATTTCATTTCCGGGCTATCTTCCGGTGGGCGGTAGAACGGCACATTGTCGATCTCTTCATCAGAAATCGGAATACCAAAGCGGCTACGAAATTCGCGAAGCGCCTCTTCATCGAGTTTCTTTTGCGAGTGGGTAATGTTCTGCCCTTCTCCAGCGCGGCCGAGGCCATAGCCCTTGACGGTTTTGGCAAGAATCACGGTCGGTCGGTCTTCAGTATCCATCGCTTTTTTATAGGCCGCGTAAACCTTGGCCGGGTCGTGACCACCGCGGCGCATCCGTTTGATTTGCGTGTCGGAAAGGTGTTCGGCCAATTTAGCCACGCGTGGATCGGCGTTGAAGAAATGGTCGCGGACATATTGCGCGTCTTCAACAGTATATTTCTGGTACTGGCCATCGACCACCTCGCCCATACGTTTGACCAGTGCGTCGTCGTGGTCTTTTTCCAACAGTGGGTCCCAATCATCACCCCAAATTACTTTAATGACGTTCCAGCCTGCACCACGGAAAGTCGCTTCGAGCTCTTGGATAATCTTACCGTTTCCGCGCACCGGACCATCCAAACGCTGGAGGTTGCAGTTGACGACAAAGGTTAGGTTGTCGAGTTTTTCGCGCGACGCCAACGCGATCGCCCCGAGGGATTCGGGTTCGTCGGTTTCGCCGTCACCGATAAAAGCCCAAACCTGCTGCCCCATAGGTTCCCGCAGGCCGCGGTCTTCAAGGTATTTAATAAAACGTGCGTGGTAGATCGCTGTGATCGGTCCGAGCCCCATCGAGACGGTCGGGAATTGCCAAAAGTCAGGCATCAGCCACGGGTGCGGGTAGGAGGAAAGGCCAGGTGAATCGTCTAGTTCATGGCGGAAGTTGGTCAGTTGTTCGGCGGTCATACGACCCTCGAGGAATGCGCGGGCGTAGACACCTGGCGAGGAGTGTCCTTGGAAGTAGACGAAGTCACCGGGGAAACTCTCCGTACGGCCGCGGAAAAAATGGTTGAAGCCCACTTCATAGAGAGTGGCAATAGATTGGTAGCTCGAAATGTGGCCCCCAATACCATCTTCCTCACGATTGGCGCGCACCACCATAGCCATCGCATTCCAGCGAATGAGGCTTTTAATTCGACGTTCCATTTCACGGTCGCCTGGATAGGCCGGTTGATCGTTGAGATCGATGGTATTGATATAGGGGGTGTTCGCCGAGAAAGGCAGGCGTACACCTTGCCGATAGGCACTTACTTGAAGATCGTGCAGAATATCTTTCACACGGTCGGCGCCATGTGTTTCGAGCAAATCGTCGAGCGCATCTAACCAGTCCTGTTTTTCAACGTCGGCGGCTTCCATTTTATTATCGCTTGTATCCATCTTTTATTCCTTTGTGATTGGAGCCGACAGAGTAAATATGACCGGTTAGGCACACAATTAAAAAAGCGGAAAAACATGCTCTCAACTATCCTAGTTTCGGTCTTTACATCTCGAAGCCGTATTTTTAACTCAACCCGACACAGCCCTCAACATCGTTTAGCCTTCAAACTTGCTTTTTTCCAGCCTCCAGATGTGTTTTAAAGAACGACTGTTGAGCCATATTGGAGAATGTAATGAAACGAATCGGAGCCCATGTTAGTGCGAATGGAGGGGTGGAGAATGCCCCTATAAATGCAGCAAAAATCGGAGCTACGGCCTTCGCTCTGTTCACCAAGAATCAACGCCAGTGGGTAGCCAAGCCACTCGCCGCTGAAAACATCGAAGCCTTCAAGAGAAACTGTACAGAACACGATCTAGCTCCGGAATACATTCTACCCCACGATAGCTATCTTATTAACCTCGGACACCCTGAAGCCGAGAAATTGGAGAAGTCACGCGCCGCTTTTCTCGACGAAATTCAGCGCTGTGAACAGCTCGGCCTCCAACTCCTCAACTTCCATCCGGGCAGTCACCTCAAACAGGTTTCCGAAAGTGAATGCCTTGCCACCATCTCCGAATCAATCAATATCGCGTTGGAGCAAACCAAAGGGGTAACGGCGGTGATTGAAAATACGGCGGGGCAAGGCTCCAACCTCGGTTTCCGCTTCGAGCACCTCGCCGAAATCATCGACGGTGTCGAAGATAAAACCCGTATCGGGGTGTGCATCGATACCTGCCATAGTTTTGCGGCAGGCTACGATCTGCGCACCGCCGAGTCGTGCGAATCCGTTTTCTCAGAATTTGAAAAGATCGTCGGCTTCGGCTATCTGCGCGGCATGCATCTGAATGATTCCAAAAAAGGGCTCGGCACCCGAGTTGACCGACATCATAGCCTTGGAAAAGGTGAACTTGGGCTGGAGGTTTTCCGCTATATCATGAAGGATGCGCGGTTTGATCACATCCCGATGATCCTCGAAACCATCGACGACACCATCTGGGCAGAGGAAATTAAATTGCTGCACAGCTTTGAAGCATGAACATACTCGATAACATCCGCATCGTTTTGGTGGAGCCGATCCATGGCGGAAACATTGGATCGGTTTGCCGTGCCATGAACAACAACGACATCACCGATTTGGCCATCGTCAACCCGCGCCCAACCACCGATTGGGACGATGCGCGCAAACTGGCCTGCAATGCCAAAGAACAGCTCGATGCCCGCAAGGAATACTCCACCCTTGCAGAAGCCGTGGCCGATTGCACCGTTGTGGCCGGAACCTCCGCCCGCACTGGATTTTATCGCGATACCGCCCACTCCCCTCGTGAATTTTCCTCTGTCGCTCTCGAAAGCGCAACAGACCATAAAATCGCGGTCGTCTTCGGTCGCGAAGACAAAGGTCTCTTTAACGAAGAACTGGCACTCTGTACCCACATTATTCAGATTCCATCAAGCGAGCGCTACACCTCGCTCAATCTGTCACATGCCGTAATGGTCTGTAGCTACGAACTTTTCATTGCCGCAGGAACCTTCCAGCCCTCGGAAGAAAAAGCCGACGAAGCCAACTCCGAACTGCGCGAACGCATGTTTTCCACTTGGCGCGAAATGATGATCGAAACTGAGTTTACCCACGACCAAAAACTTGAACACATGATGATGGGTCTACGCCGTATCTTCTCGCGCGGGAAATTAACCATTCCCGACGTTAAGATCCTAATGGGTCTCGCCAAGCAATCCCTCTGGGTTACCGACCAGTGGAAAAAATCCATGAAAGATTCCTATGACTAACTTCCCCGAAAAACGCCACATCAGCAAAGCCGAGATCAACGAGCTTCCGATGAAACAATACGACGGTCCGATCCATCTCTGCCGCACTGCGGAAGAGGCAGAAGCAGCCGCCGAAAAACTAAAGAAGCACTCACTGCTTGGCTTCGACACCGAAACCCGCCCAGCCTTCCGTAAGGGAGAGAGCTACGCCCCCTCCCTGCTCCAGCTCGCCACCGAGACAGAAGTTTATCTTTTCCAAATTCAGCAAACCGGATTAATCCCCAGACTGCTCGAAATTCTCGCTTCCCACGATATTATCAAGGCTGGTGTCGCCATCGATCGTGATATCGAAGAACTTCAGGCCATGGCCTCCTTCATGCCCGACGGCTTCGTCGAACTTGCCGATCTCGCCCAAACCGCCAACATCAAAAACCTAGGCCTCCGCGGTCTCACCGCCATCCTCTTCAACTTCCGTATCTCTAAGCGCGAGCAAGTCTCCAACTGGGCTCGTAAAGACCTCACCGACTCCCAACAGCGCTACGCCGCCACCGACGCGTGGCTCGGTCGAAAAATATTTCAACACTTCGAGGACGCGGGAATCATCTAGCGGATCGACATGGCCCCTAAAAAAAAAATCGCGTTTCTGCACCGCTATGGACTCGAAGGCTGGGTCTGTTGCGGCGGCCATGCGATCCCCGATCTTATAGCCAATCTATCCAAAAGTACGGAAATTCATTTCTACGGGCCACATACAACGGAAACGAAGAACCCCGAACTGCGTTCTAGTCTTCGCATGCACGAACTTCCACATACGTGGGATCGCGCCCGCCCCTACGACAAAATAACAAAAACGATCCTTTGGTATTTCTGGCTTCCAATCATTGGGATCCGGTGCCGCCTGAATGGAACCCAACTCATATGGAACGATGAAACGGTTCCACTTACCGCGCCCATCCTTCAGATTTTTTATGGAAGAAACATCGCCATCACCGTCATGGATTTTTTCATGCGGATCTATACCGAAAACCATCCGCGGTTGCACGGACTCCGCGATTTCATCGAACGCATCGACTTTGCCGCTTGGCGTAAATTGCCACTCATCTTCACCAAAGTGCTCTACACACAAGAATTTCTCGCGGAACGGGGTGTTCCAAAGGAGGCCATGCACCTCTACCGTAATCCCATCGATCATACCAAATTCCACCCCGTTAACGAAGCTACCCGCAAGACCACTCGCAAGGCATTCGGTTTCACCGACGACGACATCGTACTCAGCCACCACGGCATCCTGCATCCCAACAAAGGTAACGACTGGATTCTAAACCGGCTCTCAGAACTGAAGAACGACCTTCCCCATTTAAAATACCTTCTAATTGGCGATGGCCCCGAAATGCGCACCCTCAAGCAACTCGCGTCCAAGCTGGGAATCGACGACCGAATTGTATTCGCCGGATGGCTCCCCTCCGAAGATGCCCTCAACAATGCTCTCGCTTCCGCCGACATCGGCCTCGTCATGCGCATCGGCCAAGAAACCGACCACTTCCACATGACCGACACCCTCGCCCACGAAATGGCCTGCGCTAAACCCATTCTCGCTGTCAACCTCAAGGGAATTGCAGAGATTATCCAGGACAAGGAGAACGGCTTTCTCTTCTCTCCAAATCAACCCTCCGAGTTTTGTAGTAAATTAAGTACCTTAGCTACAATCCCTGAGTTTCGGATGCAGCTTTCGAAGCAAGCTCATGAGTGGAGTACAAAAAATGGAACTATCGCTAATTGCACCCTTGGCTTACTTACTATTTTAAAACAGATTACAAAAAGGCAAGAGGGTTAAAATCATGAAGTTCAAACTCCTCATTAAGGAACAACCGCAAGCTATTCTCGGCTTTCTTATTCTTCTCATTACTCTCATCGCTATTTTTTACACGGGTCTAGCTGACTCATCCCAAACCATTTGGACGACAGATTATAAGATGGCCCTGCACCGAAATTATTCCGAAATGGCGCAATCATTCCAACCCCAAGCTTGGGATGCAACCTATTTTCTTGGAGGTGTTGCCGATGCTTTGATCTACCCCAACTGGCTGTTCATCGGTTTGCTTCCGGTGGGGATTTCGATGTGGCTTAACGTAATGCTACATTTCCTATTAGCTGGTGCCGGTGCGTGGGTGCTTTGCCGAAAAATGAAAATAGGTGCATGGGGTGCAGCACTGGCCGCCGTTGGTTTTGGCCTGACCTCGCACCTACTTTCGTTGACGCATGCAGGACATATCTACAAAATCCAGAGCCTGCCATGGATCCCGTGGGTATTCGCCTACTATTACGTAGGTTGGAAGCAAGGTGGCTATAGAAACTTTATTGCCGCCGCCCTATTTTTTGCCTTGTCCTTTCAAGGCGGCGAACCTCAGGTTCCTCTGTATACGGGGATGTTCCTCGCCTTGCTCACTCCGCTATTTATTCTACAAAAATTACGAAAAGGCGCCTCGGGAAAAGAAATTGGAACCTTGATCAGCCTCAGTGCGCTTTGCGCAATATTAACCGTACTGCTTGCCCTGCAGTGCCTCTCCAAATACGCTAGTATAAGAAATACCTATAAAAATATCGGCGAACTCTCATCCGATACCTCCGAAGACAAAGCCGCCCAAGCCAAGCAAAAGTATGACTTTGCTACGGGTTGGTCATTCCCTCCGGAAGATACATCCACATTTTTGATGACCTATAAAGTACGAGGAGGAACCTCCCCTTCCTATTTTGGTCGATTAGGGACTGAGGACTTTAAACTCCGCCTAAATGACGACTTCATGGGGGTGGCCATTTGTATTTTTGCACTGGTCGGATTAATGGTTGGGCGAAAGCACGAAGCCTATCCCTTTCTACTTATTCTCCTGATCGTCTCGTTAGTGATTGGCTTCGGACGCTACACCCCAATCTATAAATTCGTCTACCACCTCCCAACCATGGCCTCACAACGTGCACCGGCTAGATGGATATTTTTCTCATCGCTAGCCATCTGTATGTTTGCGGGTATCGGCTTCGAGCAATTCATCCAAAGCTTAAGGGACAGGAACAAAAAATGGGTTTTCCTTCCCGCAGGAATTCTAGCAATACTTTTGATCGTGTTAATGATCGATGGAGCCCTCGGAGTCCATTCCGCGGACTTTGCACTAAAGGCCTTTGGCTCCACAGGATCCATAACAACATCAAACAACCCCGTTCTGTCGAACCTTCGGGCTGAAAACCTGCTCGCCGCATTCACCCGCACCGAAATATTTCTTTTCCTAAGTCTTCTTATCACCGCGCCTGCGGCGTGGATTTCCATCCGAGGCAAACGCACGAATGCCGCAACTCTCTATGCCTGCGGAACTCTGTTCCTCGTCTTAACCAGTATCGACCTTTCCCTTAACGGTGTAAATTTTATCCAATTCTATGACTGGAAGGCCTATCACAAGGGAAATCCCATCATTCAGCACTTCAAAGCCGATAAAGACATTTTCCGAATCCAACCCTTAGGAACCCAGGCCCACCCGGCCATCAACCAGATTGTCGGACCCATCGGCCGATGGAACGGCCTACTTTTCACAGAGGCACAGGAAGCACATCGAACGAAAGGAGAATTTGCTTCGATGCAGCAGATGCTACGGACAAAACAGATCCCCCATCAACTGAATCCCCGTTGGATGGATCTATTCAACGTGAAATATGTGCTATCAGCCTACCAGCTTCCTCCCGAGCTACTAAAAATCTGCCGGTTGGCGCCCGATAAGCAATACAACTTTAACCAACCCGGACCGGTTTTCATTTATCGCTATGAGGATTTTAAGCCCTTCGTGTTCTACACAGCCTCTGCGATCCACACAGAATCGGATGAAGAAGCTCTAGCCACTGTCTGCAAAACACCCCTACTACAGAAAGCCATCTACTCCCCGTCCACCGAAAACCATACAGCGACAAGTCAAGGTGTAGTCAAGGTTGTTCACAG
>QIHI01000109.1 GCA_003230915.1 Kiritimatiellales bacterium
TTGCGGAAAAAAACACGATGCCGCCACTGTGAGAAAACCCATTGTATTCGTGAGCATCATGCCACAGGTCGGTTTGGCCGAGCATATTGCAGGTGATCTCGTAGAGATTCACGCGCTCGTGGGAGAGGGCCACTCACCGCACGCCTATGCTCCGACGGGGCGGCAACTCGCACGACTGAGTGAAGCCGATGCTTTGCTGACCATCGGCGATCCCTTTGAAAAACAACTCCTCAAAAAAATCGTCCCCCTCTACCCCGAACTTCACATCGTACCTACCCATGCTGGGATTAAGCGGCGTGCCATGCCGCGTTCACATGCAGGAGTGCTATGCGCCAGCGATCATGGTGAAGAGGATCCGCATATCTGGCTGACTCCGAAAAATGCCGCCACTATGGCTCAAAATATTACATTGGCACTTGAGGAAATCGATCCGGTCAATGCGGAAACCTATCGGACTAATTATGACAACTTGAAGGGGCGACTCAATCGGCTCGATGTAGATATCCGGAAGCGACTTGACCGACATAAAGGAAGCCGCTTCTATGTCTTCCACCCTTCGTTCGGGTATTTCGCTGATGCCTATGGGTTGGAACAAATTCCGATCGAGTTGGATGGAAAATCGCCTTCGCCGCGCCAGCTGGCTATGTTGATCGAGCAGGCTAAAGCCGATGGCGTGAAGGTAATTTTTGTTCAAAAACAATTTCTGATCGGTAGTGCGGAAGCGATTGCCAATGCTTTGGACGGCAAGGTTGTTCAACTCGACCCATTGGCAAAAGATTGTATTTCCAACCTGTGGCTGATCGCCGAGAGCATTGACCAAGCTCTGAAATAATGAATGCACCGCTCCCCATTCAGATTGAAAATCTAGACTTTTCCTACGGCCAGATCCCTGTATTGAAACAGGCTAATCTCTCCCTTTTCGACAAGGACTTCGTCTGCATCGTCGGCCCCAATGGAGGCGGAAAAACCACCCTACTCAAGCTATTACTCGGTCTGCTTACACCGCAATCAGGCAGTGTGTCTGTTTTTGGAGAAGAGCCCGTGGTTGGCCGGAAATGGATCGGTTATCTCCCTCAATACGCCAGCCTCGACGCCCGCTTTCCGGTCACTGCACTCGACGTGGTACTCATGGGTCGTCTAGGTAAGACACGCGGTATTGGACCTTACAGAAAAAATGATCGTGCCGCCGCGCGTAATATGCTTGAACGGGTCGGTATGATCCAACTGGAAAAGCGCCCGTTGGCAACACTTTCCGGTGGGCAACGCCAGCGCGTACTCATTGCCCGTGCGCTTGTTTCAAGCCCTAAACTATTGCTACTCGACGAACCTACCTCTAGCCTAGACGACTATGTGGAGCGTGAACTTTATGATCTGCTCCAAGAGTTGAACAAAGAAATGACGGTGGTGGTGGTAACCCACGACATCAGCTTTGTGTCCAGCTATGTTGAAAAGGTTATTTGTGTAAACCGTCAGGTTCATGTACACCCCACGAGTGAGGTGGATGAAAATATTATCCATACCATGTATGGCGAGCATGTTCACATGGTTCGGCACGATCAGGAGCAGCAGCATGGCTGAGTTCTTTCAGGCTCTGCTCCAGCATAGCTTTCTACAGCATGCCCTGTTGGCCGGATTGCTAGCCAGTTTCTCCTGCGGTATCGTCGGAACCTACGTCGTGACTCGACGCATCACCTACCTCGCGGGAGGGATTGCCCACTGTGTGCTCGGTGGCATGGGCATGGCTCGCTACATGCAAGTGGTTCATGGTTGGGCTTTTTTCGACCCTTTACTCGGCGCCATACTGGCTGCTCTGACTGCTGCGTTCATCATTGGCTGGGTCAACATTCAAGCCAAGGAACGCATAGACACCGTAATCAGCGCTTTCTGGGGCATGGGCATGGCTACGGGCATCTTGTTCATCTCTAAAACGCCGGGCTACGGCGAGGATATGATGGCCTACCTCTTTGGCAACATCCTGCTCGTCACCCCGCACGATTTAACAATTATTGCCGGCCTTGATCTTTTCATCATAGTGATCGCCCTCCTGTTCCATAAACAACTTGTTGCCGTTTGCTACGACGAAGAATTTGCACGTCTACGAGGAATCAAGGCTCCTCTTTTTTACTTTCTGCTATTGGCGCTTACGGCACTGACCGTCGTACTGCTGGTTTCCATTGTAGGCATTGTGATGGTGATTGTTTTGTTGACACTTCCCGCCGCAATCGCTGGGCGTTTTTGCCAACGAATGGGGCCGATGATGGCACTCGCCGCCGGCCTATGCGCCTTGCTCACCACTTCCGGGCTGGCTTTGAGCTACAAACCCGACCTGCCTGCCGGAGCCACTATTATCATGCTGGTGGGGGTTGTCTATTTGATTACGGCTACGGTGAAGAAATGTTGAATTCTCGCAGCTGTGAGTCCAATTAAGAATCCTTGAAAAATAAAATCTATCGAACCCCTTAAACGTGAGCTTTGCCCATAAAGTGGCATGTAAATTGCTTTTATATCGGCATGAAATCAAAAAAACGGGCTCTCTGCCTAACCGACATGGATGTCGGACTCTTTGTTAGCTACGAAATGACTGCGGAAGCACTTACCACCAAGCTCTTCCGGGTCTTCACCCTCAACACGATCCCGCTCAAGAAAGTGATGGATTTCAGAGAGGCCAACGCTGAGGATATCACTTCGCTTAATAAGGTAAACTGGTTCGACTTTCCATCCTCTCCCCGCCGTCTCTGCCCAGTCTATACACTACAGGCTACAGAAAGCTCACCCCGAATTTTCATGCGATTAGCATCCGGTTCCCATATCGTCATGAAAAATGAAATGAATAAAATCCATGCCTAAGTCGTCAACACTCCTCTCTACGGCTTCCTTTGGATCCCCCTGTTCCTATGAACTGAAGGGCGATATAATCGTATCCCGAATTTTTGGATTAATGACGGTCCAGACCATTCAGATGAACGACGTCCAATATCTTCGGTTAGCCACACGCGACGAAATCTCGATGATCTATCTATTGCTTAACTGGCTTCAGTTTCTCCCGCATCGCCGCTCGATTTGCCCAGTCTATATTTTACAAACCGATAACAATCAAAGTCTTTTCCTCAAACTCGACGGCCGTGCCCACTTCAAGCTGCGGCAAGCCATCGGTCGGAAGAATGAACGGCAGAAAAAACAGTCCTACCGGTTGGCCGCCTAGAATCCCGACATGGCTCTTGAATGAGACCTAGGCACGCCGTATGATCTTGCGCATGTCTAACGAACCAACCTACCGTCCAGATTGGGACGAATATTTCATGGATATCGCACAGGTGGTCTCCTCCCGCGGAAACTGTAGCCGTCGAAAGGTTGCTGCTGTGATTGTAAGCGATCAGCGGGTTATTTCTACCGGCTATAACGGAACTCCGCGCGGGATTCAAAACTGCTTCGAAGGGGGTTGCCCACGATGTGCAGGCGATACGCCATCGGGCGAAAACCTCGACGAATGCATCTGTGCGCACGCCGAGGAGAATGCCATTGTGCAAGCGGCCTATCACGGCATTTCCGTACGTGGAAGTACACTTTACTGCCTTCTCAGTCCTTGCCTGATGTGCACCAAAATGATCATCAATGCTGGCATCAAGGAAGTGGTGTATGAAACCGAATACCATTTTACCGAGCAAGCTCGCGATCTTTTTACCACTGCCGGAGTACTCTCTCGCTCTTTCAAACGCAAATAGCAGGAAGATTTTGAAACTCACATTCGCCATTTTTTTTATGGGCATAGCCGCGATTATCGTGCATGCAGAGGTTGATTACTCATCCTGCTTCATCCCCGGCGAGGTCTTGGAATATAAGGTTTCGTGGATGGGTCTTCCGCTGGCTTGGTCTAAAACCACCACCGAGACCATTACCGAGGAAGGACGCGAGCTCATTCGCATCCGAATGGTCTCCAAAAGCTATAAAGCCTATACGCACATCTACAAAGTGGACAATGCGACCGAGGTCGTGGTTGATCCCAAAACCGCACTTCCAATCCGATTGGATGTCCGCATGAACGAAGGTCATCTCATCAAGAGCCACCTCACCACGTTCCACCACGACAAAAAAATTGCTGTTTTTAAGGATCGTATCAGCAAAGATATAAAGGAGGTTGATATCCATGACAACACCATGGACGTGCTGGGATTTCTCTATTCCGTGCGCAATCAGGATCTGAACACATTAGCCATACAGAAACACACACTTTTTGTGGATGGTAAGCTCTATGAGTTGGACTTGAACATTCACCGTACTAGAAAAATAAAACTCCCCCACTATGGAAAAATTCCGAGCACTGAAGTTGAACCCATCGCCGAATTCGATGGCCTTTTTATTCGCAAAGGGAAGATCATGTTCTGGGTTTCAAAAGAGAACCGCCGCATGGTTACCTGCGTTAAAGCCAAAGTGGCCGTCGGAAAGGTTACTGTCAAACTGCAGAAGGTTTCCGGGCCGGGTAATGATTTATGGATTAAAAACACAAACGAATGAGGTATACATGG
The DNA here is from genome assembly GCA_003230915.1 of Kiritimatiellales bacterium. Taxonomy (GTDB): domain Bacteria; phylum Verrucomicrobiota; class Kiritimatiellia; order Kiritimatiellales; family Pontiellaceae; genus Pontiella. Next base: position 4,524 of record QIHI01000109.1, read on the forward strand.
ACAGGATAGTTGGAGTTATTCCCTCACGTTGGGGTTCAACACGTTTTCCAGGAAAGAGCCTTGTACTCATTTCCGGAAAACCGATGATTCAATGGGTCGTTGAACGAGTAAAACAAGCCAGACGGCTCGATGCCGTGATTGTTGCTACCGACGACGAGCGTATTGCAGAATGCGTGCAGACTCTGAATATTCCAGACGTCCAAGTCGCCATGACCCACTCCGGCCACCCTTCCGGCACCGACCGCATTGCCGAAGCCGTTCAGTCCATGGAGATGGATGCAATCATTAATGTGCAAGGCGACGAACCGCTCATCGAGCCTTCCCTGATTGATGAACTAGCCAAAGTAATCTCTACCGGAGAATGGGACATGGCCACGGCAGCCACGCCCATTGAAGACGAAGCACAGATCACCGATCCTTCCGTCGTAAAAGCCCTGTTCAATCGCCACGGGCAAGCACTCTATTTTTCGCGATCAACCATTCCGCACATCCGCGATCCGGAAAGCATTTCACAAGCTGGAATCTACTGGAGGCATATCGGCATCTATGCCTACCGCCGTGACTACCTACTTAAACTCGTCGCCGAGCCGCCCTGCGCCTTAGAGGAACTCGAAAAACTTGAACAGCTACGCGCACTCGATATGGGTTGCCGGATGAAGGTGGTTAAAACCCAAGATTTTGGCATCGGGGTTGACACCCCGGAAGATGTCGCCAAGGCGGAGCGCTTGTTGAAACAACTCCTTTAAACGTACACCGAATCCTTTTCAACCTTACTGGGGATTTCTTTAGCGAAGCCCAAAGAATTCTACATCGCCTTGCTAAAGCTTAGGTTTTTCACCCCAGCTGCAGCACACGCATCCATGACATCGATGATTCGGCTATGTTTTGCATCCATGTTTGGAAGAATATTCACGAAAAAAGGCGATTGCTGCGACTTGGCAATGGCTCGTAAACCCTGAACCTGCAGCACCAATTCATCCAAATTCCGATCGTCGCGCGAAAAGCGCATGCCTTCCACTTGCACCGTACCGTCGGAGCCGATTTCGATGAGTACCTCTACGGGAATGTCAATCATTTCGGATGGTGCAACGTTGGCGGGCAACATAAAGGCGATATCTCCCTCCTTCTTGATGAGCGCAGCGGTAACTATGAAATAGATCAACAACAGAAACACCACGTCGATCAACGGCGAAATCTGAAGCTCAGCTTTTATCTCTTCAACTTGTCCTTGTAAATTCACAGGATTCTCCTACTCCTCGTACGCGGAATAGATCAGGTCGTTGGCGCCTACTTCAGCACAGGCGATCATGATCTTTTCGTTCGTCTTGTATTTCACTTCACCGCCGGAGCGGATAAGGATGCGCAGGTCAGGATCGGCTTCAAGCTCGATCTCCAAGCGTTCCTTAAGCTCAACAATGGTCACCGGCATGGGGCCGACAAACATGGTGTCGTCCTTGTTCACGGTGATAACCAGGCGACCCGTGGTATCCTCCGGCACCTTGGCATAGGCCGCGTTGGGGATTTCCACCGGCACCTTTTCATCGATAATAGTCGATGCCACGATGAAGAAAATTAACAGCAAGAAAACCATGTCGATCATTGGAGACATATCGATTTCGACTTCTTCTTCGGCGTGTTTGGCTCCGAGTTTCATTTCTTATACCTCTTTCCCATGCTCGCAAAAATGTTTCTATTCGCCTTCCATTTTCTCCAGCGTCTCAAGATCCATGAAGCTAACCGGCTTCTTTCCGGTTTCAAGAGCGTCGAACAGGAAGCCAATGTTACGACCGAGCGTAGCTAAGGTTTTCTGGAATCCTTTTTTGAAGAGGAAGAAGAAAAACATAGCCGGAATGGCAATGATGAGGCCGGTCGCGGTCGTGATCAAGGCCTCACCAATATTGGCCGCTAGCAATTCCGGTTTTCCCATACCCTGCGTACCCATGGTGTGGAAGGCCTTGATCATGCCTGATACTGTACCGAGCAGTCCGACCATCGGTGAACTGGATCCAATAATCGAAAGCAGGTCGATAGGCTTCATCAGCTTAGACATTTGTTCGATGGAGGCTTCCTCTACGGATTCCTTCACTTTCGTAAAGTTAATCTCCGTTTCACCATCAAGACAGCGTTCGAGGCCAGCACCAAAAGCATTGGCGAACATCGAAGGATGCTTGCGGCAGTAGATCAATGCGGTCTTAACCTTCTTGTTGAGCATCAGTTCAATCAGTTCAGGCATCTCCTCGGTGTGTAAGAGGGTCTTAGTTCGAAGAGAAACAAAGTTTTGAATCACGAGGACTGTCATCGTGAAAGAGAATGCCCCTAGTGGCCACATGGCCCATCCACCTGTTTTAATCAGTGAAATAAGGTTAGTCTTTTCTGCAGCTGCAGCCGCTTCAATCCCCTCGCCCTGTGCCAGTGCAGCGCCTGCCACAAGTAACAACGCCGTTATAAAGAGTCCTTTTTTCATTCTATCTTCCTCCGTTAGTTTATTCAGATTCCATTTCCGTAGCTTCAGTCATATTCGTTTCGGCCCGAGCGGCTGCCGCTACCACTTCAGCCTCCAATCGCATCTTTTTTTCCGCTTTTCTTTTCTCTTCGATCTCTTTTTCACGGGCTATCTGCTCGGCTCTTTCTAGTGCTTCGGCCGCCTCGATGGCTTCGCCTCCCAGACTTGCCCAAAGTTTTTCTGCATCCGCTGCGACATGGGTTCCCCCATAAATATTCTTCACTTGCCGTGCCGTATGAAGTGCCGAATTGGTGGTACTTACCAAATTGGTATCCATCATATCCATGTAGAGATAAGCGCAAAGCAATTCGCTCGGAGCAAGCCATTCGATATCGTTGGCGTGGTTGGCAATGATTTTTGAAATGGTTTGGATCGCTTCTTTGGGCTGATTATTCGCCCGCTCAATACTGGCTTGTAGGTAGAGCCCGGCGGCCTCGGAGGAGACTTCCCGTCGGATTTTATCTGCCGTCTGCTGATCGTTTTCGGCCAAAGAAACCAGTGCCAAGTTGACTTGCCCCCGCTGTTTGAGCCTCTCATCCCCACTAGCCACCAAAATGCCGGCCGCCTTGCGAACCTCGGAAAAGTTTCCAAGCTCACGGTTGGCATCCATCAGGATACAAAAGGGATCGCGCAGGTTATTATCCATCACCATATAGTCCCAGAAGGGCACCATTAGGGGCGTCAGCGTAGCCTCCACGGTAGCGTAGTCACCTTCATTAAAGCTTGTGACCACGGAAGCCTCGTCGTATTTAAGGAAAAAGGTCAGGCTTTTGACCTTCTCAATCTCAACGCTAATATTCCGAGTAGATTTTCGCGGTTGAAAGTTTAGCATTCCATCTTTCTGGCTTTGTAGAAAAACCAACACTTGCTTTCCATTAATCGCCTCAAGCTTGGCCGGAGTTCCTGATTGGACGGCTTTTTCCTGAGCCATCACAGCAACAGCCGCAAAGGCCACTAAATAGGTCAAAATCCGTTTCATTATTTCCCCTCCGTTCCCGCCGTTTTCATCTCGGCGACGTTGGCGGTTACCATCGGTTTTTCCACTTCAATCTCGACGATGATATTGGTCGAGCCCCCTGTGGCGATATAAGCCTCGATCTCGGCCACTTCACTGGCGCCCAGCACTTCTCGGGCCTCCTCCGCCTGCGGCAGGTCATTTACGTAGGGATCGAAGAGCATGGCGCGATAAGTGTTGCGGCGATCATTTTCACGCATCATTTTTTTCAAGCAACGAGCACTGGAAAGATATCCCTCGGCGGCCCAATATCCGCCCGCGTGGCCTTTATATTGGAAATAGGCGCGTTGATAGAACCCAAAGGCCGTGGTGAAGTCGCCTTCTTTTTCGGCGACCTGTCCCATCTGATAAGTGGCCTGCGCCACAGGCTCACCCCGCCAACCCGGAATATTGAGGATGTACTTATTCGCCTTATGCGCCTCATCAATCTTGCTCTGATCCAGCAATACCTGCGCCTTCAATAGCTGAGCCCATACCACATCGCGATCGTGCCCGTATAACTCCTGTGCCTCTTCAATAGTTTCGAGCGTGCCTTCGTAGTCTTGCTCGGCATACCGACCGAAACCACGAAGTCTGTACGCTGCCCGCATGTAGTCGGAATCTTCGAAACGGGTGATGAAAATATCCAGCAACTCCTTGGAACGGGAATAGTCTTCTTTCTCAAATGAGGCATCGCATAAGACGGCTAATACGGGTGGAGATGCATTCTGAAGATCAGGAAGTTCTGTGAGTAGTTGTTTACCCAACTCGAGTTCGGTGTTCTCCAGTTTGGCCCTAATCACACGCAAGCGCAACTGGAGGGTAAGATCATCGGTCATGTTCAGAGCCCGCTGGAGATCTTCCATCAACTGAGTCTGTTCTTCGGTGGAAAGCCAGATCGTGGAGATCTTGACGAGCTCGGCAATTATCAGATCGACTCCGTCCTGCCGTACATCCGAACCGTATTCCACGATAGCGTCGAGGTAAGTCTTTACCGCCTCGCCGATAAGATCTTGCTGGAGCTTAGTCTTTCCGATCCAGAAAAGTGCTTTGGCGATGTCGGCCTCGTCCTTCCACTGCGCTAGGTAGTCCTCGACGGTCTGAACGATCTTGTCGTAACGGCCGTCAATAGATTCATCCTGCTCGTAGATATCACACATCTGGAAGACGGCATAACCCGCCTGTTTGGCTTTTCTGGCGGATTTCATGGCCATTTCATAGTCGGCCAGTGCTTTATCGAGGTCACCTTCGGCTCCGTAGAGGTCGCCACGCATGCTACACGCTCCTGGGAAAATCGAGGAGTCTGGATAATTTTTGATCACCAGACTAAAGCGGTCGTGTGCCTCGTCGTATTTTTCCATACCGAATAAACAAACTCCGCCCTGGAAATAGGCCTCGTCCACCCAATCGCCTTCAGGAAACTTCTTGATATACTGTTCGAACACAGGGGCGGCATCGGCATACTTCTGAAGGAAGAGCGTCGACATACCGTACCAATAGAGCGCATTGCCCTCTTGGTGGGAATCGGGAAATTCATCGAGAACACGTTTGAATCCTTTTTCAGAGGCCTCGTAGTTCAGGAGCATTAAATCGGCAACTCCTTGCATGAAATAGAGTTCTGCATCGAACTGCGTAATCACGCTGTCATTGGTTCGTATAAATTCATCCAGATAGGGAGCCAGCGCTTTTACGGGCTCCATCGTCTTGTTCTCCTGATAGTGCCCGGTAAGCATGTAGGCAATCTGACGAGGTGTCATACCCTCGTGGTGTCCGCCTAAATAAGCATAGCCCCGCTGTTCGGCCCTGGTAACTTCGCCAAGATCCTCCAGCAGAACACTCACCAGCTCATAGATAGAACGTTCGCCAAGCTCGCCTTCAGGATCCATCTCGTAGACCTTCTCAAAAAACTCAAGGGATTCCCAATAGCGATCAACCGCCTTGTAGATCAACCCCATACGGTAGTCAATGTCGTTTTCATAAGGCGGAAGCTTCTCCAGTGCGATAATAAGATTTTCTAGCTCTACCAACTCCTTGGGCTTGCCTTCCGAAGGGTCGGGAACAGCCTCTTCCTCTGCGGGAGTCTCCTCCTCTTCTTCAAGACCGAAGAGCAGCATTTCTCCCTCTGTGGCCTTGGCTTTTTCGTCTGGTGAGAGGCCGGCACCAAGGCGCATAGTACGCAACTTCTCTTGTTGAAATTCAATGAGTTCGTCACGAGGAAGAATCATGCGATAGAGCGGGAGGGCGCTATCGTATTCCTCCGCATCATAAAGCGCCACAGCGGCATTCATCAGTGCCAGATTCACCCGAATATCATAGCGAGCCGTGGTGCGGTAGAGCTGAGGAATCCATTCTGTAATCCGGTCGAAATCAGGAATATTAATCAATGAGTTCACCACCTGCATGATGGCATACCCCTTACGCTGTGAGTTTGGTGTATTTTCAATCACATACGTAAACGGCTCGATCGCTTCGGCCCACTTTTCAAGACCCAAATAGGCTTCACCAAGTGTCATGTATAACATGACTAACTCTTCTGCTGTATATTCTGGGTCGGGCTCCGTTTTTTCAGCGACTTCCGCCACGCCTTTGGACAGGGTTGCCTCTGCCACCACAATCGGGTTTTCATTATAGTCCAAGGCATTTTTAATAGCTGTTACACAGCTCGTATAATCCCTAAGTTCATAGTAGCAGGTTGAAAGCATTTTCATGGCCGCGCGGGGATGCTTGCCAATCGGCAGGGCGACGTACTCTTTGAGAACCTCAGAAGCCTCTTCAAGCCGATTGTTTCGAACAAGGATTCCGGCAAGTCTGTAGCGAATATCCTGCGCAATAGCGATCACACGCGGTGCTTTCGACTCGCTAACCGTATCGAGATACAGATACATCGATATGGCAGCGTCTTCCTCCTTCCCTGCCTCCAGCAACTGCATCGAATCTTTTAATAGCGCGCCCGGACTCATATCGTCGGCAGCCATAGCTACGGAACTTAAAAACAAAGCGCATAAACTAGTTCGGAGATGCCTCTGCCAAGCCGTCGTTTTTCCTAGATAAGCCATATACAAACCCTTAACAAATTTCTACCGCCTAAAAGGTAATCCAGTACCATTCTTCGTATTGATTCGAAGGTGTCGGCTGAATATGATTACTTGATTGAACTATCGTGTTGCTAGCATCACGTAGCCCATCCACATTCCTTGTCCCAATCTAAAATACCTTACTTTTAAAATCCACCTTTTTCTTCTCTTTTACGAATTTGTGACTTCCCAGTGATTCCTCTACAATTCTTCCTCGTTGCATACTGTATAGAGCCAATTGAGTAAGGATTCAAACCGGGGATCCGCACTCAGATTTGCAAGATCCGGATCGGTCTTCATCCAATCATAATCGCCGTACCCTAGGTCGATCGATTGGGTCAGAGCTTCGAAAGCCTCGTTAAACCGATGAGCAAGCGCATAGGAGCATCCCAGATTGTACCAAACAAGATCATCATTCGGCAGCAACTGGCTTAACTGAATATCAATGGCCAAGCCCCTGTCGTAACAACCAGTTTTTGTATATAGCTCCGCTAATGCCTGTAAAATATCCAGATCTTCCGGCAGACGCGCCGCAACCTTTTTCAGAAACCGGAGCTCAACCTTGTCATGGTGAGCCTCGCTCCGTGCTTTTCTATCCTTATCCATAGAGATCCCTCTATCTGAAAATATTGCCCATACAATGACGGGTCATTAAATTTTGGAGGGCGTACCAGAAATGTTTTTGATCCAAGACCGAAGATGCCCCATCTCGAACCTGTTATTTACCCCAAAACACAATGAATCTACGTTACCCCCCTCGCCTTGCAAGACTAAAAGCCGAACCAAGGCATATTCCGCAATCCAAAACCAACAAACCTCCGTATTTTTTTTAACCCTTTAATGTTGCACGTCACCGTACTTTTATGTTTTATCCACGGGTCTTTCAATAAAAGGAACCATAAATACATGGCTAAAAAGAGCAAAATTGCAAAAAACGAACAGCGCATCAAGTGTGCGGAAAAATACCGCGAACTTCGTATAGAGCTGAAGAAAACCATTAAGAGCCCGGCCTCTTCCCCCGAAGACCGTATAGCCGCCGTCCGCAAGCTACGCAAGCTTCCGCTCGACGCCAACCCCAACCGTATCATGAACCGCTGCTCCGTAACGGGTCGGCCGCACGCCGTCTACCGGAAATTTGGCCTCTCCCGCATCACCCTCCGCGAAATGGCTTCGCAAGGAAAGATCCCCGGCATGACCAAGGCCAGCTGGTAACGGAATCTCATTTCGTTGAAAGAGAGCAAACACCTCGCAGTTTCGAGGTGTTTTTTTTTGTACCCGGAAATACTATTTAGCACCGATAAAAAAAACCGTCCTCTCGAGAGGACGGCTTGCATCGTTCCAACCATTGAAAAGATTAGGCTTTTTGAACCTTTCCCGATTTTAGCGCCTTCGCAGAAACCCACACCCGCTTGACCGTGCCGTTTTCATCCTTGATGCGGACACGCTGGAGGTTCGGCTTAAAAGTGCGTTTAGTTGCGCTGGTTACGTGGAGGCCGATTCCGCCCTTTTTCTTCGCCAGACCCTTGCGGACAATGCTGCGCCCGCTGATGGTTTTTTTTCCTGTAATTGCGCATTCTTTAGACATCGTAAATTCCTCTGTAATTTATTCCCAAAACGCAATATGGCGTCTCAATGAAGAAGCTTGGGAATTTAAGGTTTTCCGACGGCTTTGCAAGGCTAAAAGGCCGGTTTTTAAACCAATTCCGAGAATACCGAATTGCTGACAAACAAAGCATTCGCCGTCAATGCCAACCGGTTCTCCAATCGCACAAGCAAATGCTCCTCGATCAGACCTTCGATCACCGGCCCGCATAGAGCATCAACCGTCGTTCCGGTCAGGCGTTCGAATGCAGCTAAATCCACCCCCTCCGTCAGTCGAAGCCACATCACCAAAATCTCGCGAGCTTTCTCTTCGTTCGTCAACCGCTCAAACTCATCGGCCGGATGTTCATCCTTTAGCAGACGGTCGCAATAGGCCTGCAGATCGCGGACATTACCAAAGCGCGCGCCGTTCCAGTGCGAATGGGCCGATGGCCCGCACCCAAAATACTCCCCACCCTGCCAATAGAGCAGGTTATGCTTACACGGCCGCTCCGGCTTGCAAAAGTTGGAGGTTTCATAGTGGCCGTAACCTTCGCCTTCCAGCAATGCCTTGACCGCAAAATAGTTATCCGCCTCTTCATCGTCGCCGGGCGGGATAATCCGACCCGCGTCGCGGTCATGCGTCATCGGGGTGCCCGGTTCATAGATCAGGTTGTAGTAGGAAATGTGATCGGGGCCGAGTTTGGCCACCGTATGCGCATCGTTGAGAATATCTTCCGGCGTCATACCGGGAATACTTTGGATTAAGTCGATGTTCACATTGTCAAATCCTGCATCGCGTAGCATGTGATACCCTGCAACGGCCTGATCGCCCTTATGAATCCGGCCAAGCAACCGCAGTGCTTTATCATTAAAAGACTGCACACCAATCGACACCCGGTTAACCCCTCCACTCTTCATGACCGACAGTTTTTCGGGAGTGAGCGTACCGGGATTGGCCTCGCTCGAAAACTCAACCACATTGGAAAGGCTGATTGATCTGCTAATGCACTCAAACAGGGCGGCAAGCTTGTCCGGTTCCAGCGCCGTCGGCGTACCCCCCCCAATAAACACCGTTTCCGGCGTAAACTCCTTCGGCAATCGTTTCAATTCAATTTCCAAGCAACGGATAAAAAGATCCACATCCTCCCACTCACGCGGGGTCAGTTTATAGAAATCGCAATACCTGCATTTGGAAATGCAGATCGGTATGTGTATATAAAGTCCAGTCATCTGAACCTTATCCCGTTTATCCTGTCATCCTGTCAAAAACTTACTACGCTATTCCTCATGCTAAAAATCCGACTCGACCAATTGATCGTCCAGCGTGGACTCACTGAAAGCCGCGAACAGGCTCAGCGTCTGATCCGCGCTGGGATGGTACGCGTCGCGGAACAACCCGCCAACAAGCCCGGCCACACATATTCCATAGACGCTGAACTCTTCGTCAAGGAAAAGCAAAAATACGTCAGCCGTGGCGGCCTCAAGATCGAAGGTGCGCATAAACAATTCGGCTTCAACCTACAAGATACAGTCTGCCTCGACATCGGCTCCTCCACCGGCGGCTTCACCGACTTTATGCTCCAGCACGGCGCGGCCAAGGTCTACGCCGTCGACTGCGGCACCAACCAGTTGCACTACAGGCTTCGATCTGATCCCCGCGTGATCGTCATGGAAAACACCAACGCGCGCTACGTCACCGAAGAGAACATTCCCGAAAAGGCCGATTTTTGTAGCATCGACACCTCTTTTATTTCTCTAAAACTCATCCTGCCACCGCTCCAGAACCTGATGAAACCCGGCGGTCACATCGTCTCACTCATCAAACCGCAGTTCGAGGCAGGCAAGAATCAAGTCGGCAAAGGCGGCGTTGTACGCGATCCGGCGATCCATCAGGAAGTGATTGAAAAAATAAAAACTTTCGGCACCGAAGAACTCGGATTTCAGTGGATAAACCTATGCACTTCTCCCATCACCGGCCCCGCCGGAAACGTAGAATTCCTCGCCTACTGGCAGGTGTAGTTTTCAGCCTAAATAACTAGCACTCCTGTCCCCATTCCGACTGAGCTATTTTTGTTGAAACCATCTACTGGATCCTCTACCTGCTAAAATCGATAGAAAAATAATTGAACCTCTCATATCCGCACGCATTCACTCTCTTCTCTTCCACAGTTGAAAATTAATACCGATTAGTGAAGATTAGTGATCCATATAATTTACCAGAAACGGAAAAGCACAATGAAACTCGATCCCACTCAACTCGCAGATTGGCAGATTGCCGAGGCCGCGGAACAAAATATCAAACCGATCCAACAGATCGGCGACAAACTCGGCCTCCTGGAAGGCGAACTCATCCCCATGGGGCGCAATGTCGCGAAGATCGACTACACCTCGACCTGGAACCGCGTGAAGGATTTCCCCGTCGGTAAATATGTCGATGTCACCGCCATCACCCCCACCCCGCTTGGCGAAGGAAAAACCACCACCACCATGGGTCTCGTCGAAGGCCTCGGCGTAATCGGCAAGAAGCCGGTCGGTGCTATCCGTCAGCCCAGCGGAGGCCCAACCTTCAATATTAAAGGCTCCGCCGCCGGCGGGGGTCTGGCACAGTGCATTCCGCTCGCGCCCTTCTCGCTCGGCCTCACCGGTGACATCGATGCCATCACCAACGCACACAACCTTTGCATGGTGGCGCTTACCGCCCGCATGCAGCACGAGCGAAACTACGATGACGAACGCTTGAAAAAGATCGGCATCCAACGCCTCGACATCGATCCCGAGCGCGTACAGCTCAAATGGGCGATGGATTTCTGCGCCCAGTCACTACGAAACATTACCATCGGCAAGGGAGGGAAAATGGATGGTTACGAAATGGACTCCGGGTTCCAGATTACTGTTTCGAGCGAAATCATGGCCATCCTCTCCGTGGCTAATAGTTTGTCTGACATGCGGAATCGCATCAGTAAAATGGTCGTGGCCTACAGCCACAGCGGCAACGAAATCACCACTGCTGATCTCGAAGTCGATGGCGCCATGACTGCGCTAATGGTTGACGCCCTCAACCCCAACCTCGTACAGACTATAGAAGGCAACCCCGTTCTCGTTCATGCCGGCCCGTTCGCCAACATTGCCCTCGGCCAAAACTCGGTCATCGCCGATATGCTCGGCATTCGTATGGGTGAATATCTCGTGACTGAAAGCGGCTTTGCTGCTGATATTGGTTTCGAAAAGTTCTGGAACTTGAAATGCCGCTACTCCGGTCTTAAGCCCGATGCCGTTGTGATTGTTGCCACGGTGCGCGCGCTTAAGATGCACGGCGGCGGCCCCGAAGTAAAACCGGGAAAACCGCTCGATACCGCCTATACCGAAGAAAACCTCGAACTGTTGGAAGCCGGATGTGCAAACCTCATCTCCCATATCAAAATTGTAAAGAAAAGCGGGGCAACCCCCGTCGTTTGCATCAACGGCTTCTACACCGACACCCCTTCCGAGCATGACCTGGTGCGACGTATCGCCGAGGCAAACAGCGTACGCTGCGCGGTTTCCGAGCATTGGCTTAAAGGCGGCGAAGGTGCGGTTGAACTCGCCGAAGCCGTTGTGGCTGCCTGCGAGGAAGAAAATAACTTTGCGTACCTCTACGATCTCGATATGCCGCTCAAGGAGCGCGTAGAAAAGATTGCCGTAGAGCTCTATGGAGCCGACGGCGTGGAGTGGACGGATGAAGCCGAAGAAAAGATCGCCAGATTCCAGGCGGATCCCGAGGCCGCCAAGATGGGTATATGTATGGTGAAAACTCACCTGAGCCTCTCGCACGATCCCACCCTGAAAGGCGCACCCAAGGGTTGGACACTGCCGATCCGCGACGTACTCATCTACAAAGGTGCTGGCTTCGTCGTTCCGGTCGCCGGAGCCATCAAACTGCTTCCAGGCACAGGATCAAACCCCGGCTTCCGGCAGATTGATGTCGATGTGAATACCGGCAAGGTGACCGGACTATTTTGATAGAGTACCACCCTTTTTTTAATTTCAGGTAGGCACATTAGTCAGCCCGTCTGAGATGTTCTCTTCCATCCAGACGGCCCGACTTTATTCGAATCTTAAAAACTCGTATTGGGTAGCCCAGAAAGCTGGAGTGAGGTTTGAGGAAAATAATGGCGACCCCTACGGGGTTCGAACCCGTGTTGCCAGGATGAAAACCTGGAGTCCTAGGCCACTAGACGAAGGGGTCTTTCCCGTTTTTCCCTAACCAATTAAATGGCGACCCCTACGGGGTTCGAACCCGTGTTGCCAGGATGAAAACCTGGAGTCCTAGGCCACTAGACGAAGGGGTCTTGGGGCAAAAACGAGGGCGTACCGTAGCAAAACGGTCGAGCGAGACAACTAAAAATAGCTCTTTTTTGCAAGTTCCTACCCATCGCCTCCTACCATCGGAACG
>QIHI01000017.1 GCA_003230915.1 Kiritimatiellales bacterium
TTTCGAAGGCCTCGCAATCGGCGCACCCAATCGCACCCCCTCTGCCTTGACATATTTTGCGCCCGGATCTGCAAGTAATATCCTGAGCTGGTCTACTCCGTGATGGGCGAAGAAATGTTCGTTATAATCCTCGATGTGGAATGCCAGCGCACGGACATCCAGAATCCGTCCGTCATTCATCCAAATTCCCGGATGTTCTTTTCCCTTTTTACCAAACCGAACCAGTTTCATACTGCCTCCTGAATTAAACGGAACGACGTTAAAATGTGTGGACGCTTTACACAAACCAAAAGCCGTCAGGAAGAACTCGAAATACTGGGCTAAATCAACCTCCCCTTGCTCTTTCGCGGGCGCTACAACATTGCCCCTACCCAACCGGGTGCGGTTATCCATCAAAAACGTTGCCAATCTTCACAAAGTTCAGTGTGAAGGCATTCGCCTCCGAGCCAAAACTATCCGCCTGCGCTCCAACGGCCACCAGTGTCGTGGCCAATGCTACGGTTCCGATCTTTAGTTTCATCTACTCTGCTCCTTGGTTTGAAAAGGTCTCAAAGTGTTGGTCAATACTCCCCGTCCCTTTAATCAAGGATCATTTTACTCATGTTTTAGAGGTGAGAAAATAAGGTAAATCGACTTATCCTTGTTTCCGACCAAGGACTGAACTACCTTGTTCCGTGACTTGGAGAACGTTATGAAGATACTTTTTTTAAACGGGCCAAACCTGAATTTACTGGGAACCCGCGAGCCGGAAATCTACGGCACCGAGACGCTGGCCGATATCGAAATGGCAATGAAGGCGGTTCATCCCGAAGTCGATATCGAATTCCGGCAATCAAATTCCGAGGCGGAGCTTATCACCTGGATCGGTGAAACACGCGGAACATTCGACGGCATCATCATCAATCCCGCTGCTCTCACCCACACCAGCCTAGGGCTATGCGATGCCCTCAAGGCGGTCGGAGATGTGGTTCCGGCGGTAGAGATCCACCTAAGCAATACCTACACCCGCGAAGAAATCCGGCATAAGAGCCTAACAGCCCCAGCCTGTATTGGGCAGATTATGGGGTTCCAAGGATTCGGCTACACGCTGGCGCTAAGAGCAATCGTACAGGCACTTAAAAGTTCGTAGACCAATCCACAGAACTGCCTAAAGGCGGAACTACGAACCTATCACAAGCTTGCGGAAGGCTTCGTCGAAGATTTGAGCCGCTGGGATATTTAGATTAAAACGCATCGCCATGTCTTCTACCCTCTGAATGGCCTGCAGAGCAGAAACCTGCGTATGCTCATTGGCTTGCTTGGCCAGTACGCTCCGGTTAGCGGGAAAAAGTAGATGTTTATCGCTCACCTTGGAGACGAGTATTAAAATATCGCGATGCCAATCCAGCATGATGCGAAACACATCCGCTTGAACCTCTTTGAGCCGGGCATTGGTGCGAGCATCGAGAATTTCTTTGAGTTTCGATTCATCCAACGCCTCGTCAGTCGACCCGAATTCCTCTTCGACGGCATCGGCTATTTCACTCTTCACCACATCAAGGAGAACCTTCAGTTTTCCGGCCAAGCGTGATGCGCCAAGCCCGTCAGCAGGCGGAAGTTCCCCGAGGATTTCCATCAGCGGGGCGTGCCACAGCTCACCCTCCGCACCAGTCTGAACGTCGGAAAGAACAATCTTTTGGCAGCGCGAGATAATGGTTGGGAGTAAGGCTTGCGGCGAATCGGTGAGAAGCAGTAAGACACTTTTCGGAGGGGGCTCTTCGAGCGTTTTAAGCAGTGCGTTCTCGGAATTACTGTTCATACAATCAGCTGCCACGATGACCGCCGCTTTCCAGCCACCATCAAACGAGGTCTGTGACATTCGGCGAATCAGTCCACGGATGTCATCGGCTAAAATTTGGCGCGACTTGCTCTTGGGTTCAATCCACAGCGTATCGACGTACTTGTGCGATTCGATCAGCCGGCAGTTTTTACATTCATTGCAGGGCTTTTCAACACTTTCGCAATGGAGCAACTTAAGGAATGATTCGGCAAATGCCAACGCGTTTCCCCGCGGCGAGCCGACGATAATATAAGCATGTGCCAGACGCCCACTCTCGTAGCTATTTCGAATACCCCCCCAAGCTTCAGCATGCAGATCAATCGCCTCCATAACTACAATAACGCTCCCTTGACGGCATTCCAAACGTTGGAAGCTACGGCATCAACCGACTGATCGGCATCAACAATATGGAAACGCCCCGGCTCGCGATCAGCCAGCTTATGATAGCCCTCACGGACGCGGACGTGGAAATCGCGCGCTTCGCGCTCAAAGCGGTCGGCAGAACCCTTCCCATCGGAGTATCGCTCTGCCAAACGTTGGAAACCTCGCTCGATGTCAAGATCAAGCAGTAGGGTCAAATCGGGTTTGCAATGGTTGATGGCAAAGTCGTTGATCCGATCCAGCACTTCAACATCCATGCCGCGGGCAAATCCCTGATAGGCCATGGTGGAATCGATAAAGCGATCACATAATATCCACTCTTTCCGCTCGAGAGCAGGCAAAATCACGTGATCCATCAGCTGTGCACGGCTGGCGGTAAAGAGTAGCAGTTCGGCGCGTTCACCAAGCGGCTCGCCAGCGGCATCGTGCTGGAGAATATTTCGAATGGCTTCACCGGTGGCGGTTCCGCCCGGCTCGCGAGTGCAGAACGCCGTGATGCCTTGCGCCTCGAGCTTCTCGGCCAGCCTCTTGATCTGCGTCGACTTGCCACTGCCTTCCGGCCCCTCGAAGGTGATGAATCTACCGGGCATGCTATAGCCTTCTAAGTTTTGGCCCTTCGGGCGTGTCTTTTACCGTCCAGCCAAGTCCGGCAAGGCGATCTCGGATACGATCGGACTCCGGCCAGTTTTTTTCGGCTCGGGCGATGGCTCGCGCTTCGAGTAGCTCCGTTACCTCTACGGAGGCTTCCTCTGCCGGAGCCTCCAGAATGCCGAGCACGGCGTCGAGCTCTTTCCAAAGGTTGGAGATAGCCACCGCCTGTCCCCCGGATAATAAAGTTTTAGACATCGCCTTATTGCCCGCGTGAACAGTATCGAAGATTGCTGCCATGGCACCCGAAATATTCATGTCGTCGTCCATTGCCTCAGCGAATTTGGAGCGGGTTTTTGCAGCCCATTCCGGTAGATCATCGGCCTCCGTCTCAGAGCCAACGGCCTCTTTAATATTGGTTGAAAATTCATCGAGGCGCTTGAGCGCAGTGCGGTTGGCATCGAGCGACTTGAACGCAAAGTTGAGTGACTGGCGGTAGTGACCAGAGAGTAGCTCGTAGCGAACTTCGCGGCCTGTGTACCCCATATCAAGGACTTCGCGTAGAGTATGAAAGTTTCCAAGCGACTTGCTCATCTTCTTACCATCAACCACAAGGTAGCCGCAGTGCATCCAATATTTTGAATAGGGTTTTCCGGTGGCAGCCTCCGATTGGGCGATTTCATCTTCGTGGTGCGGAAAGATATTATCGACCCCGCCGGTATGGATATCAAAACTTTCGCCGAGCAGTTTCATACTCATAGCGGAACATTCGATGTGCCAACCCGGGCGGCCACGCCCCCACGGAGAATCCCATACGACATCACCGTCTTCGAGGACATAGGCCTTCCAAAGGGCGAAGTCGGCGGCGTTGTCTTTATCGTACTCATCCTGCTCAACGCGTGCCCCAGGGCGCATGCCTTTGCGGTCGAGACGGGCAAGTTTTCCATATTCAGTAAATTTGTCGATGCTGTAATAGACCGAGCCATCTTCGGACTGGTAGGCATAGCCTTTCTCGAAAAGCGTTTCAATGATGGCGATCATTTCGGGAATATAGTCGGTCGCGGCAGGATAATACTCGGCCGGTTCGATGTTAAGCTTGGCGAGGTCGGCGAAGAAGGCGTCGATATAGGTTTTCGTGTACTCTTTAAGCGGTAGCCCCTGCTCAATGGAGGATCGGATGGTCTTATCATCGACGTCGGTGAGGTTTTGCACTTGCGTGACCTTGAAACCGCAAAACTTGATGTAGCGGCGGAGAAGATCCTCAAATATGTAGGCGCGGAAGTTGCCGATATGGGCATAGTTGTAGACAGTAGGCCCGCAGGTGTACATACGGACGTGCTCTCCGTCAATCGGGAGCAGCTCTTCCTTGGAACGGCTCATGGTGTTGTAGATTCTGAATGGCATGGCTAGTCGTCCTGTAGCTTTACTTCCGGAGCGTCTTTCCAGAGTTGTTCGAGGTCGTAGAATTCGCGCAACTCGCGCTCGAAAATATGCACCATGACACCGTGGTAGTCCATGATCATCCAACCGCTATCCGGCACGCCGGTTTTGTGATATCCCCTGAAGCCGGCGTCCTTGAACATACGCTGTAACCCGTCGTACAAAGCCTTGAGATGCGGCTTGTTTGCGCCCGTGGAAATAATGAAATAGTCGGCAATGTTCGCATGCTCGCGAAGATCCAGCGCAACAATACCCTCGGCCTTGCGATCCTTGAGAAACTCGATAATCTGTTTGATGATTTTCTGATCCTGATCCATTTTCCCCCTCTCAGCCTTTATAGAGGCTGTGTTTTTCAATATATGCTTCAACGGTCGGCGGAACGAGATAGCGAATACCTACCTCTTGAGAGAGGCGTGTCCTGATTTCCGTTGATGACACCTCGATGCGGTGCGCTTCGATCACATTCTGTAGAAGTCGCCGCCGCTGCCCAGTCGGTAAGTTTATTTTTCCCGCGATTCTTTCGATTGAATCTTCGCCGAGCCGAACGAACGTGGCGATCTCGCACATTTCCAACAACAGGTCTGTTCTATACCAAGTATGCAGATCCACCAAGGTATCGCTGCCAATAATCAAAAATAGTTTTTCATCCTGACGAGAGGCTCGCAATGCATTGAGGGTGTCAACCGTGTAGGAAATTCCACCACGCCGTACCTCAATATCCGAAACTGAAAATTTCCGGTTGGACTCAACCGCCAATCGAAGCATATTCAACCGGTGGATGGCATCCACTTGTTGCAGATGCTGTTTGTGCGGGGGGATGGCTGCGGGTATGAAGATCACTTCGGAAAGGTTTAACCGCTCGACCGCATCCTGGGCAATGATCAGGTGTCCGATATGCACCGGGTCAAATGACCCCCCCATGATGCCAATTCGTTTTTCCGCTGGGCAGGATTCCATCATCAATGATAAGGGCCGAAGACCCTTAAGCCGCTAATACCACTGCTGCCAGATCTTGATGACATCTCCAGCCTCAATCTTGACATCCTTGGATGGATTCTTTTCTAGATCCTTGACATTGTAGGCATAGATCTTGCCGTAGCGGGTAACGGTTACCTTCTTCTTATTAGCGAACGGTGTATAGCCACGTGCTCCTGCGATAGCCTGCAATAGGGTGGTGCCGCTCATGAGTTGGAATTGCCCCGGTTGATTCACCTCTCCTTGCACATAATAGATTTTCGCCGTCATGGTTACATTAAGCGAAATATTCTTGTAGATCCCACCATCCATGTAGAGTTGCTCAATTTTCGCCTCTAGTCCAGATGTCGTGAGGCCGGCTGCCATAACCGGCTCTCTGATATGCAACAGATTAATTTCACCATTTTCATCAATCACCAGCTCCAGTTGTAGCTGCTCCATGATGCCGCTAAAACGAACATAGAGCGGATCCAAGGGTTTGAGTACATAAGCGCCGGAAAACTCGTCGCCTAACTCTGATATACTGGACGGAGCGGTGCCACCCGCTACGGCCGGAGGCGTATCGACCGACTGAACCACACAGCCGGTCAACAGAACGGTTGCACTCAAAGCTAAACCAATATAAAACTTTTTAAACATCTCTTCAACCTCTTTCATTCGAGCCGAGTTATACCGTGTCCTCTGCGTCTACATCGCTCTGGGAGCTGTGGTAGTAGTCGGAGTAGGAGTGATAATAATAGTAATAGTCGTCGCGCATCACATTGATGTTGTTCAACACAGCTCCAACCGTGGTGACTCCCAATGTCTCCATCATCTGTTTCGCCTTGATGAGCATGTCCCGCGGATACTTTCGGTATTGCACCACGAGAATGGCTCCGTCGGTCTCTTTTGCAATAATGGATGAGTCGCTAATTCCCACCAGTGGTGGGGTATCGATCAGCACCATATCATACTTTGATTTCAAGCTCGAAATGAGTTCTCCAATACGCTTCGGATCCAGTACGCCCAAGGAGGTTCGCGGCAACCGACCGCTCGGAAGGAAGTGAAGGTTTGGAACGCTCGTGGCCTTGATGGCCTCTTCTACGGGTACGTCGCGCAACAGCACGTTGGTTAAACCAAACCGGTTGGATACGCCCAGAATCGTGTGTTGGACGGGACGGCGAAGGTCGGCATCGATCAACAGAACTTTTTCTCCCTGTTGCGCACTCACATAGGCCAGATTGAATACTGTGGTTGATTTTCCTTCTCCGGCACCACCACTCAATACACAGAAAGCACCTTTACTCGCTCCTCCTTCGGTAAAGGCCAGATTTGTGCGAAGTACACGGTAGGCCTCGGCATGTTCGCTATCCGGCCCCTCCTCCACCAACGGCCGTACCTTTTGCGGAATTAGACCGAGAACGGGAAGGCCAAGAATTCGTTCCACATCGTCGGCAGTCTTAATCGAAGTATCGAGATATTCGATAAAGTAGGCCAGTCCCACGCCTGCACCCAATCCAACAAAAATACTGAGCAGTACGTTCATGAACAAGTTCGGGCTGACCGGGCGCTTATTCGGCTCCGCAACATCAATCACCTCAACCGGATTACGCGGAACCTGCAAGGTGATAATTTCCTGACGAAGCTTGGCATTGAGCTGGTTGTAGATAAAACGCTCCGATTCCAAGTCGAGCTGGGCATTGCGGAACGGGCGAAATTTAGAACCCTGCGATTCAATATTCGTGGCGCGAACTCCCGCAAGAATCTTATCCAAACTTTCGAAATTATTCTTGGCCATCAGATGTTCCGTTTCCAAGCCATTTCTTAGTGCCTGTAATCGTGCGCTCAGGGTCTTTTCCAGAGTTTTCTGCTGCAATGTGTAGCGCTGAACCTCGGGGTGGTTAACCCCATAGTCTGCTTCGAGGGAGCTGAGCTGGACATCAATATCTTGAAGTTGCTGGATCGTGCTCATCACAAACTGGTCGAAGGTAATATACGAAGCACGCTCAATTAGGCCTTTCTCATCAAGACCTTCCAAAATATCCAATAACCCTTGTTTTTCAACCATTTGAGTTTGAGCAGCCAAGCGATCCCCTTCGAGTTGCTGCAAGCGAATGTTATCGACATCCACACTACCCTCTCCACCAATAACAGCAATATCCAGCTCTTTCCGGATGTCCTCAACCTTGATCTCCGCGACATCCACCCGCTCGCGCTGTTCCCTGAGCGCTTCGGCAATCTTATCGATCGCCGCACGGGCATCCTTGCTCGCAATATCTAATCGTGAATCACGATAAACCTCCGCAATTTCATTTGCGATTTTGGCGGCTTCGTAGGGGTCGTCACGTTTTGCTGAAATAACAATCAGCGAGGTATCTCGCTGCTGAAATACGCTAATACTGTTCTTAAGAATCTTAAACGTCACATCCCGGGGAAGTTTTTCACCCCCATTGCCCCAGTCCGACTGGAGATTGAGGCGATTAATCACCTCGTACAAAATAGGCTTCGATTGTAATATTTCAAACTGGGTGCGAAGAAAAAAGGGGTTATAACTAGAATAATACGATTCATTCGCAGCGAATGGATTAATTGCCGGAGCATCCTCAGACACCGAGATTCGTGAAGACGAGGCATAGATGTTAGGCAACATTAACGTATAGACCGTTCCTGTCAGGACGACGAGGATGGCAACCGCAAGAACAATTTCTTTTCTAGAGCGGATTACCCGCCAATAATCAAGGAAGTGGAGCGTCCCTGACTGTTGCTCCGCAGACTCATTACTCATATTCAAAACTCCTGTCTAAAAATCAAGATGGTGAAGGTAAACCTCCACCACCTTATCTTCAAATCAAAACTCTAATTTAAACCGCGTTGACTAAAGGCGCAGTCTCCAGCCGAAATCAACGCGACTCCGATCATACTCCTGAAGCAACGCTGTATCTGCAGCTCTCTGAGTAAACTCATAACCAACATCGATAAAGTTGTTTCGGTTGATTTGATACGAAGCACGCAATGGAAGACGGAAATAATTCTCTTCCGCATCTCCAGCCCCAAGCGATGCATACGCACTGTCGTAAGCCGAAAATACGTAAGATAACGCCATGGTTAAGCTTATTTTACCTGTCAGATCGTGCCGAAGGCCAAGACCCAAACTAAACTCATCCGTCGCGTTGTAAATTGAGTTCTGCGACTGCCGGAGGGAATAACCCAGCGTTCCGTTAAAACTCGTGCGCTCGGTCGAATTGTGCCCCAGACTCAACTGAACAAACGGGGAGGAGGTGTCATCACTTCCGGAAGCCCCATCAACGGTCGAGAATGAATAGCCCAGTTGCACGGTTCCCATAGTTTTTGGATTAAAGTTATGGTCGACCCCTCCGTAGAACGTGGTCGAATCAAATCCGCCGCGAGCCCCATCGTATTCATGGTTAACATAGTTTATGCCTACGTTACCGAAGGTTGAATTTGGGCGGAGTTCACGAATATATGATCCATCGGCTTTCAGCTGGTCATAGTTATTTCCACTATTCGGTATCAACGGATTCCAAGTGCCATAGTCTGTATCATCCCACAGCCGGAACTCGTAGCCTCCACCAACCTTGATTCGGCTCAGGGAGTTCAAGGTAAAATCAAGCGCACCCAGCAGATCATTCTCTATATAATTCTGATTTTCAGTAATCCTTAGATCGCTCTGTCCATCCTTTTCCTGATAGCGGAACCGGTCTGAAATTTCTAAAAAGGTGCGTTGCGATACTGCATGATTAAAGCGGACATATAGATCCTGATAAGAAACAAATTCAGGATCCATATCAAAGGTATAACGGAATTCGGGCTGCCAGTACAGAACCATGTCCGATCGGGACGAAAAATTCATCTTCCCGGTAATATTGATGATATCCGTAATAAAGGCACTCTCTTGTTGGTTCACATCACCAGCTTGGTAGATGTTGCTATCATATCCAACACGAACTGAGTTTTGAAACTTAAAGGAGCTATCCTTCCCTGCAAAAGTCGACGTGGAACCCAACACAAAAGCCACCGACATGAAAAACTTAACTTTACTCATAATATAATCCCCTGAAAAACCTTAAACAACCACGGGTAAATCTGATGAAACTCCCGCTACTCAGGAGTAGCGTCACGCTCACCAAATCTAGCGCCACCTTGTGATGATGCACTCCACACCGCACCAAATATTCCCTGATTGGCACTGCGAAGTCCATCCGTCTGCCACGGTACATCATAAATGTTGGGGGGATCGTCTGCGCGCCCCGGACCGCCTGCATCGCCGCAGTCTCCTGCGAGTCGACTTCTGGAAAAACTCCATTCAACGCATCGCCAGCCTTTTGCTGGGCTGCGGTAAGATCCTCTGCGGCTGCAGCAGCGGCATCCTCATCGCCCCCTGCGACAGCACGTTCCATCGCAGCATAAGCTTCTTGAGCCTCCGCCATGGCAGAATCCACGGCATCCGCTCGATTTTGAGCTTCGACAATCGCCTCAACATCCCCGCTGTTTGCAGCAGCGGCTAAAGCCGAGCTGGACTGGGCGGAAATAACTGCAACGTCGGCGAGAAGGCCGCTTGCGGCTGCCAGATCAATTGCACCAACCTGCACACTCGAAAAAAGACCCGCAACACATACGGCCAAACCAATTTTATTGAAGTGATATTTTTTCATAATCCCGCTCCTTATTTTGAATACTTCTGGGTAATAAGACTCTTTACGCGTTCATAGTTGAATTGAACCTGAGACGATGCAGCCAAGGAATCCTGCATGGCTGATCGGATGATATCGAGTGCCTCAACCTTGTTACCAGCCACCGCTTCGATAAATGAAATTCCCGTTTTCACCACTTCCGCCCCAGACAGTGCAACCCCAGCGTTTACGGTTGCTAGAAGTTTATAGTCCCCAGCAATCTCCGAACTTGACGCTGTAGGGATCTTGGAGGCACTTTCTTTCGCACCATTCAGAGCCTCTAGAGCCAGCGACCAGTTATCCTTAACATCAGCAAGCATCTCTGTAACTTCACCCATCATCTCTGAATCGGAGGGAATGGTCGCAAGAAGTTGCTTAGCATTTTCGATGGCCGAGCGAGCCTCGCCGATGGAAGCTTCCGCAGTCGAAATCGATTTATTAGCTTCAACAATCAGTTGATCAGAACCCTCAACTCCATAGGAAGAACACAAGGTGCCGCCAAAACCCAGTCCAGCAACCACCATCAACGCAACATAACTGCTTTTATTCATACTTCGTTCCTCAAGTTAAGACGTAACTAAATACCAATATAAATTTTACAATACAAGAAAAACTACCTTTTACGTTCATAAGCCGAATCTAGCAAAACCAACATCGCCTTATGCCCTTCAGTGTACTTAATCGCGTTCATAATACAAAAACTCTCCCACGAATCAATATCTTTTGGTAACTTTACTTTTCCGACGGAAAACTCAGCTTCTCCGCTTAAAACCAGCTCAATCTGCCCCATGGAGCGGGCACTATTACTCATGGTAAATTCCGACTGGTTAACAACCTCCATTAATCCAAAATAAACACCGATTTTATTTAAAAATGCCACACATTCATTTAAATCAGCATCTGCCTCCACATACCGATCAAAAAACCCTGAGTATTTTGCAAGGATTACCGCCGCATCCGCATGTGTTAGAGTAGATTTCTGGGCGTCGCCAACCCCCCAAGAAAATC
This sequence comes from Kiritimatiellales bacterium, assembly GCA_003230915.1. Lineage (GTDB taxonomy): Bacteria > Verrucomicrobiota > Kiritimatiellia > Kiritimatiellales > Pontiellaceae > Pontiella. Next base: position 10,882 of record QIHI01000017.1, read on the forward strand.
CAACAATAAAAAGGCAGGCAAAGACCGGGCGGGCGATAGGTTTTATTAAATTAATCATGGCTGCTTACCTACTTTGATTGGGGCACTGAAGAAGTCGCTTTTCCGAACCCATTACTTCTGCTATGAACTCACTCCCCTTAACTTAAACACGGATTTTAAAATGAATACCAACTCTTTTACCTTCAAACTTAATACAGAACAGCAGCAGGAACTGCTCCAAATTCTCAAAGGGTCAAAGTACCTACCAGCCACCGTTCCGCACACCCAGATTGCGGCATCCGTCCCAGACTGTCGCATCCACCTCTATAATTCGGGCAAGTTGCTTGTGCAAGGGAAAGCGGCCAAAGAATGGATCACTTTCACGCTGGAAACGGAAATCCTGAAGGAAGTTACACTCGGCTCCGAAGAGCTTCTCGACCCCGAAGCATGCCAACCCCACATGGGTATCGATGAAAGTGGAAAGGGCGACTTTTTCGGCCCGCTCGTGATTGCCTCCGCCTATGTGGACGAAAAACTGGTTGAAAAGCTACGTGAACTCGGAGTGCGTGATAGCAAAAAAATCTCATCCGACAACGTCGCACTAAATATGGCGTGCGACATCCGCAAGATCCTCGGCGACCGCTGTGCCATGGTTACCATCGGGCCGCGCTCCTATAACCGGATGTACGCCAAAATCCGTAACGTCAATAAAATGTTGGCATGGGGTCACGCCCGTGCCATCGAAAATCTGCTCGAAAAAGTACCCGACTGCCCCCGCGCGCTATCCGACAAATTCGGCCCTACGCACCAAATCGAGCGTGCACTGATGGATAAGGGTAAAAAAATAAAACTCGATCAGCGCACCAAGGCCGAATCCGACCCTGCAGTCGCCGCCGCATCCATTCTCGCCCGTGCTGGCTTCCTCTACGCCCTGAAAACCATGGGAAAGGAACATGGCTTTGAGGTACCGAAGGGAGCCTCGGAGAAAGTGCGGCGCGAGGCCGAAAAGCTGGTCGCCTACAACGATCCTGGAATCCTACTCGATACCGCCAAATGTCACTTCCAAACTACCGACAAGGTACTTGCCGAGGTCGGCTATTCCCGCAAGGATCTTCCCTCTCCCACCTGAACCGCGGCACCATTTAATTTTTGAACAACTTAGCCTACCGAATAATTTAACCATTTATTTGCAACCCCCGCAGCAAAGGAATACCTTTTGGTTTTTGAATTTTGATTGCTGATTAGCGATGTTGTGGAACTCACACGGCGTTAGCCTTCAAAGAAGTCAAAAGTGTCGCAAACCCAACTCAATCAGAAATTTAGGATCAGAACCGGAAATTAACAGGAGTTTCCTTATGGCTCACATCACCGTCCCCGAAGCAGAAAAAATTCTCGATCAACAAATCAACGTACTCGACCACGGCTTCGTCCGCCTCATCGACTACATGGGTAGCGACGCCCGCATCGTGCAGACGGCTCGAGTCTCCTACGGAGCTGGCACCAAAACCCTCCGCGAAGACGCCGGCCTCATCGACTATCTCCTACGCCACGAACATACCTCCCCCTTCGAGCACGTCGTCTTCGAATTCCACTGCAAAATGCCCATCTTCGTTGCCCGCCAATGGATCCGCCATCGTACCGCACGCCTCAACGAAATTTCCGGTCGCTACTCCGTCATGAAAGACGAATTCTACGTCCCCCCCCGCGACAAAATCAGCTTCCAAAGCACCGACAACAAGCAAGGCCGCAACCCCGAAGACGTGCCGCCCGAACTTCAGGATAAAGTAGTCGAACTGCTCAAGAAAGATCAGGAGGCCGTCTACGGAAACTACGAGGAAATGATCGACGACAACATCGCCCGCGAGCTCGCCCGTATCAACCTTCCTCTCTCTACCTATACCGAATGGTACTGGCAGATGGATCTCAAAAACATGTTCCACTTCCTCCGCCTACGCATGGACAGCCACGCCCAATGGGAGATCCAGGAATATGGCCGCGCCATGGCCAAAATCGTCAAGTCTGTTTGCCCACTGGCCTACGACTCTTTCGAGCGCCACATGGTCAATGGCGCGCACTTCTCCGGCGATGAGCTCGCAGCCATCAAAACCATGCTCACTGGTGCCCCCAATCCCCTCCAGGGTCGCCGCCTCGAAGAATTCGAAATTAAACTCAAGGACTAATCCTTCCGAATGGCCGAAATCCTCTCCATCGACATTACGCACCCGCAGCCCGAGCGATTAGAACGGGCGCGGAAAATTTTGAGCGGCGGCGGGTTGGTTATCATTCCAACCGAAACCGTCTACGGCATTGCATGCGATCCCGCCGTACCAGGCGCGCTGAAAAGGCTGGCCGCCGCCAAAAGGCGCGACGGCGACAAACCCATCGCCCGTCTCGCCGCCAACACCGAGCAGGTTAAAGCAGCCGCAAAGAACTGGACTCCCCGCTTGCAAAGCCTCGCCACTCGCTACTGGCCCGGGCCTCTCACCCTCGTACTTGAAACCGCCGAAGGCTGGACGGGTTACCGCGTACCCGACCACGCTGTTCCGCTCGCGCTGGCCGCACTCTGCGGACGGACACTGGCTCTTACCAGTGCCAACTCCAGTAGCGAACCCAACACCAAAACTGCACAGCAAGCAGCGGAAGCTGTTGAAGCCAGCCTCGTACTCGATAGTGGCCCCTCGTCGGAGAAAGCCATTCCTAGCACCGTCGTAAAAGTGACTATCAACCACATCGAGTGCCTGCGCGAGGGTTGCCTGCCCTTTGCAGAAGTGGAGCAGGTATTTAGAAAAGGGTCTCAACCATGAAAAATATTCTTTTCGTCTGCACCGGAAATATCTGCCGAAGCCCGATGGCCGAGGCGCTCTTCCGCCACCGGATCGGCAAAGATACCGACTGGGAAGTTGTCTCGGCAGGAACCTTTGCGGGGGTAGGTTCTCCGGCGAGCACGAATGCCATTTCAGCCCTACGTGAACTCAATATCGACCTCCGGCTCCACCAAAGCCAACCGCTTACCGCCGAGTTGGTTGAAGGGGTTGATTTGATCGTGACGATGACCGAACAGCACCGCCAATACATCCTCGATTTCTTCCCTGATGTTGGAAAAAAAGTTTGCTTGATTAAATCGTTCGGAACCTCAAGGGTTCCCGCCGATCTTTCCGACCCCTATGGCGAATCGATCGATATTTATAGAAAAACGCGAGATGAGATTGGGCGAGCCCTTACAGACCTGGTTCTTTATATTCGCACGAGAAACTCATAAAAAAGGACACTTTCATGAAAATTGCAATTGGATCTGATCACGGAGGATACGCCCTGAAAAGCCACCTCGTCGAAGCTCTTAAGGAAAGAAGAATTACCGTAAAAGATCTAGGAACCGACAGCACGGACGCGGTCGATTATCCCGACTATTCCGCCGCTGTGGCCGGCGAAGTGTCCAATGGAACGGTCGATCAAGGCATCGTGGTCTGCACCACCGGCCTCGGCGTAAGCATCACCGCCAACAAGTTTCCGCGCGTACGCGCCGCACTCTGCTCGAACCCCGAAGCGGCCTCACTAACCCGCCAGCACAACAATGCCAATGTTCTATGCTTTAGCGAACGGTTTACCACTCCCAAAGAGGCCACCGCCATTCTCGACGCTTGGCTGGCCGCAGAATTTGAAGGCGGGCGGCACGAACGCCGCGTTGGAAAAATCAAGGACTACGCCTGCGAATCCGCCGGCACCATCGCCGTCTACGATACCGATCCGGAAATCTATGCCCTACTCAAAAAGGAAGACCAACGGCAGAAGGAGAACCTCGAACTGATCGCCTCCGAGAATATTGTCAGCAAGGCCGTCCGCGAAGTGCAGGGATCGCGCATGACCAACAAATATGCCGAAGGCTACCCCGCCAAGCGCTGGTATAACGGCTGCGAATGGGTCGACGAGGCTGAACGTCTCGCCATCGACCGCGCTAAGGAAATCTTCGGCGCCGAGCATGCCAATGTACAACCGCACTGTGGCAGTGCCGCCAACATGGGCGTGTACTATGCCGTGCTCAATCCTGGCGACACCATCCTCGCCATGAGCCTCGCCGAAGGGGGCCATCTGACTCACGGCCACCCGATGAACTTTTCCGGCCGCTTCTTCAACATCGTCCCCTACGGCGTCGATCCAGAAGACGAGCAGATCGACTATGGCCAACTCCAGAAGCTAGCTACCGAACACAAACCGAAAATGATCGTGGCCGGAGCCAGCGCTTACTCACGCATCATCGACTTTAAGAAACTGCGCAAGATCGCCGACAGCGTCGGTGCCTACCTACTCGTCGATATGGCGCACATTGCCGGTCTCGTAGCCGCTGGTTGCCACCCAAGCCCGATTCCGCACGCCGACTTTGCCACCACCACCACCCACAAGACCCTGCGCGGCCCGCGCGGTGGCATGATCCTCTGTAAGGAAAAGTTTGCCGCCGATATCGATAAGCAGATCTTCCCCGGCATCCAAGGCGGCCCGCTGATGCACACGATTGCCGCCAAGGCCGTCTGCTTCCACGAAGCACTGCAACCCGCCTTCAAAACCTACCAGCAGCAGGTCGTAAAGAATGCCCAAATGCTTGCCCAGACACTTGAAGACGGCGATATCCGCTTGGTCTCCGGTGGAACCGATAACCACCTGATGCTTGTCGATCTCTCGAAGACCGGCGTCACTGGAAAGGATGCGGCTATCGCATTGGATAAGGCGGCAATCACCGTCAACAAGAATGGCATCCCCTTCGACAAGAAGAGCCCATTCGTCACCTCCGGCATCCGGATCGGCTCCCCCGCCGTTACCACGCGCGGCATGAAGGAGCCGGAGATGGAAAAAATCGCTGGCTTCATTAAACGCGTCCTGCGCAATGCCAATAACGAAAAGATTATTGCCCAGATTCGCAAGGAAGTCCTGACCCTCACTGCGAAATTCCCGATTCCGTAGGGGCACTCTGCGGTGTAGTGGTGCTTCTTAGAAGCAGTCCCCGAGCGTAGCGCGTCCGCCTACCGAAAACGATTCTGAAAACCGTCGCTGCAATCTGCATCCTACGAAAGCAAAAAGCCTCTGCCTTGCGGAGTGCCTTTCTTATTTCGGGGCGGAGAAATCTACTTTCTCGGCTCGATGCGGCCAACGAACTTTACCGCGCTGCCACCTTGCTGGTCGGGAAATAGCTCCAAATTATCGGGAAGCTTGGGGTAGAAAATGGAATTAGTAGCAACGGGGATACTTTGATCGAGCACGGCAAGATTGCCCTCCGAGGTATAGATGCCGGTTTCATTGTGCGCCTGCCTCTGGGAACTGGCTCCCCAGAACTGCAAGCCGGCAAAAATGATAAACAACGCGGCGATGCCATAGCGTGGCTCCGCAAAAAACCAGGGGATGTTCATTTCCAGTAAATTACCCAAACTCCAGCGCGGCCGACCGTTCACCTCGCGTACCTGTCGCATGATATTTTGCTTGTGCTTAGTCATTCGGGAGGCATCGGGAACTTCGTAGCCTTTTAGATGTAACAGTTGCCGTATAAGTACATCCGCCGGATCTTCGACCCCCGCTTCTAAATTGTCATTCTTGTCCATCATTTCATGAACTCCGTTAGTTCAGTCTGCATTTGTCTTCTTGCATAGAAGAGCCTTGAACGAACCGTACCGACCGACGCCCCCACCACTTTTGCAATCTCATCGTGTGGAATTCCTTGCATATCATGCATTACCACAACGGTTCTGTGTTTTTCTGACAGGTGTTGCAGGGCTTCGTTCAATTTTTCCTGAAGTTCCGACAGGCTGATGCTTCGTAGAGGTGACCCCTTGGCCGTGAGGGCGTGATAAACGTCGTCCGTCTTGATGTCCTGATCAAATTGATCAAGGCTTAAGGCACGTTTTCGATTTCGCTTTTTACGGTAGTTGATGGTCTTGTTGACAGCGATGCGATAGAGCCACGTGTAGAATGATGATTTGCCTTTAAATCGAGGCAAAGCTTCAAAGGCCTTCACAAAAACCTCTTGTGTAAGATCTTCGGCATCCTCACGATTGCTTGTCATGTTATAGGTTAATCCATAGATTCTGCCGTGATACCGCTCGACCAATTCGTCGAATGCACGTACGTCGCCTTGTTGTGACTTGAGTACCAACTCGTCATCGGGCGGCCCGCCTTCCTCGTCGGAGGCTTCCTCTTTAGGATTTAAGTTGCTTACCATGATCGCGCGGAACCCTAGCCCAGCACCCCCTGAAATTCACTACAAAAAGATTAAAGACCGAAACTTTACTGAGCCCGTTCAATTCCGAACCTATTTTCTCGCAGGCGGCTCCTTGCCCAGCTCCTTGAGCACCAACTGCAAATCTTGCCAGACATCCTTCTTCTTCGACGGATCGCGGAGCAGGTAGGACGGATGGAAGGTTGGCATCAGCTTGATACCTTCATACTCCTGCCACGTGCCGCGTAACCGGGTGATTCCGGTGGTCTTTCCGAGCAACCCCTTAATCGCGGTCGCCCCCAGCCCAACAATGGTTTTGGGCTTGATCAGTCCGATCTGCTGGCGCAGGTACGGCAGGCACGCCTCCATCTCCTCCGGTAGCGGCGCACGGTTATTTGGCGGACGGCACTTCACGAGGTTAGCAATGAACACCTGCTCCCGCCGATAACCCATCGCCTCAATCATCCTCGTCAACAGCTGCCCTGCCTTGCCGACAAACGGGCGGCCCTGCGCATCTTCGTCCGCGCCCGGCCCCTCGCCGATAAACAGGATATCAGGAGAATCCGCATTCCCCTCGCCCGGCACCGTGTTCATGCGGGCCGCGCAGAGCAGGCAGTTGCGGCAGGTTGATACATGCATTGCGATCTCTTCCAGCGACTGGAATTTTTCGGGGATAGGAACTGCCGTAGCCACGAGTTCTTCCGCCGCCTCGACCGACGGCTCGGCTTCCGGTATCCTAGCCAGCTCCGCCAGCACGGCTCGATCAACTTCCACCCGCTGGACGCCCTCGTCGCGCTGGTATTCCAGATAGTTCTCCAGATTCTCGATCAGGTTATAAAATGTGGTCTCAGCCATCTCTTTTCCTACATCTATTTATCCTCACAAAGGCTCAAAGGTCACAGAGTCTTTCTTATACTAAACTTTGCTCTGTGCCCTCCTCGTCCCTGCGAGACATCTCTTTCGCGGTTCTCATATTAGCCGTTCCGTAAAAGTTCCAAAAGACGGCGCATATCATCAAACAACGGAGCCTCGAAAGAAAGCCTTTTCCCCGTATCCGGGTGGGTAAATCCCAGCTTCAACGCGTGCAACATCTGCCGCTCTGCGGCCACCGGCAGTCGGTACTTCCGCGCCCGGCCATACACCGAATCACCCACCACCGGATGCCCTAGGTGAGCCATATGCACCCGGATCTGATGCGTCCGCCCCGTCTCAATCCCCACCTGCATCAGCGAGGTTTCATCAAAATTTTCCACGATTTGGAAGTTCGAGACTGCCTCACGACCGCTCTCTTCCTGCACCGCCATCTTCTGCCGATGTTTCGGGTGCCGCCCAATCAGCGCCTCGATCCGCCCGTTCGGTGGCGGATGCCCCCATACCAGCGCAAGGTACTCCTTCTCCGTTTCGCGCGCCTTGAACTGGCGTTGCAACTCGGCCATCGACGCTCCCGACTTCGCCACCACCATCACCCCGCTCGTATCCTTGTCGAGCCGGTGCACAATGCCCGCCCGTTCCACAGATTGGAAAACCGGATCGTGAAACAACAGTGCGTTCACCAGCGTACCCGACTCGTTCCCCGCCGCCGGATGAACCACCAGCCCCGGCGGCTTATTCAGCACCAACACCGCATCGTCCTTGAACAGGATATCCAGCGGGATATCCTCCGGCTGCGGCTTCGCCGGAACGCCCTCCGGGATTGTCCAGTAAACCTCATCGCCCGCCCGTAGCTTATGGTTCGGCTTGTAGGTCGCTCCATTCACTTGCACCGAGCCTCCCTGAATCAGCCCCTTCCAGTGCGAGCGCGATACCTCTGGCACCGCCCCCGCCAGAAAAACATCCAGCCGCTGGCCGCCCGCATCCACACTTAAGAATTGATTCGGTTCATTCATCATTTCAAGATAGCCGCGCATTTTGAGGAGCACCGGATGAACAATCAAGCAGAACTCATTTCCATAAGCGGCTATTTCTGAGCTACCTGCTTATTCGTATAAATCCCACCAAAACACCATTTTTCGTTAGTAATACCTAAGGAGCTTGGCTAGATAAGACCTCTTCAGCGTGCTATAAAGCAGGTTAGCTCAACGAGTAACATCTATGTAAAGCGCAGCAGGATTTCCGCCCGGAAATTTCGGGAGTTTTTAAAACTATTTTATTTGGATTTGACCGCCACTCAGATCGTACCCAATTGCTCAAAATCCGCTCTACAATAAGGTGATTCGTGGGAAAGATAAATTGGAGCCGGTCATTCAAAGCGATGGCTGGCGCAAAAAGGCTTTCGATTTCATCTCAAGGAATGTGAGTTTGGATTCAACCACAGAAGCAAGGATATGTACTTGGCATTGCTCAGGGAGTTCAGAAATCACTCCCTTATCTAGTCATCCTCTAATTAAAAACCGCCCTTGCTCCCGTCTTTGGGAGAGAGTCCGATTTAAAAGGGTGGTGCCCAGGGCGGGACTTGAACCCGCATGACCGAAGTCGAGGGATTTTAAGTCCCTTGTGTCTACCAATTTCACCACCCGGGCAGTCTTCAATGAATGGAAGTCGCATAAATAAGCAAGCTCGTGATGCAAACACAATAAAAAAGGAACGCGATCCGTTGAATAGCCATGCGCTTGGAAACCAATTAAGCGGTTGCAATTCCCAAGGCTTGAATGGCAAACTCCCTCTCAATGCTGACGACGAATACAAAAATCTATGATCTGCTCGAGTCCACCGGCCTCTTTGAAGCTAGCCAGCTGGCCGCCATCCTCTCAAACGCGCGCACAAATGGTTTACCGATCCGCGAGGCCGTGCTAGCCGAAAGCACCGTGAAGGAGGAGGCGTTTCTCGAAAAGCTGGCGGAGGCGTTGGGACTTTCCTTCCAGCGGCTGAAGGAGATCGAAATACAAGAGGAGATCCTCGAAAAATTGCCTACCAAGGCGATCTTCCAATATAATGTAGTGCCGCTCGCCGAAGAAGAGGGTTATTTGCTCGTGGCCACCAGCAACCCCTTCGTACCTGGCCTCGTTGACGCGTTGCGCTTAGCGGCGGAGTGCCGCATCCGTTTGGTACTCAGTCTGGACGAAGATATTTCCTCCACCGCAAAAAAGTTCTATGGCGTCGGCGCGGAAACCCTCGATCGCATGATGCAAGACGACCGCATCGATCTAGAAGACGAAGAGAGCCTGCTGAAACAAGATCTGAGTGAACTCGACCAGGAAGCCTCGGTGGTGAAGTTTGTAAACCAGATCATCTGGGAAGCGTTCAAGGATCGCGCGACGGACATCCACATTGAACCCATGGAAATGAACCTGCGCATTCGGTACCGTGTGGACGGGGTCTTGCACGAAACCCCGATGCCACCGCAACTCAAGCGTTTTCAATCGTCTATCATTTCTCGCATCAAAGTCATGGCCAACATGGATATTGCTGAAAAACGCCTCCCGCAGGATGGTCGTATCAGTCTGCGCATTCGCGGCGAGGAGATCGACGTGCGCGTATCCACCATGCCCACCGTCTATGGCGAAAGCGTCAGTCTACGCCTGCTTATGCGCGGCGGTGGACTGATCACGATGAAGGATCTAGGTCTGGATCAACACGATAGCGACATGCTCGAAAAAATGATTACCCGCCCTCACGGCATTCTTTTGGTGACGGGACCGACAGGTTCGGGAAAATCGACCTCGCTCTATGCATGGCTCCACACAATCAACTCAGAAGACAAGCGCATCATGTCCGCCGAAGATCCGATTGAATACGAAATGCCGGGCGTGAATCAAGTGCAGATGCGCCCAGAAATCGGGCTGACGTTCGCCAATACGCTGCGCACCTTCCTCCGTCAAGATCCTGACGTGATCATGGTTGGAGAGATCCGCGATAAAGAGACCGCCGAAATCTCAATCCGCGCCGCACTCACCGGCCACTTGGTCTTCAGCACCATCCACACCAACGATTCCGCCAGCACGATTACCCGCCTACTCGATATGGGTATTGAGCCTTTCCTGGTGGCCTCCTCGGTCGAAGGCATCGTGGCACAACGTCTCGTACGCGGACTGTGCGTAGCCTGCCGTAAGCCGGTTGAAATCGATGAAGCCTTTTTACGCGAACACAACTTCCCGGTCGAACGGCTTGAAAACGAGGGCCCGATCTACAAAGCCGTCGGTTGTGACGAATGCCGCGGCAACGGCTATAAAGGCCGAACTGGAATCTTTGAACTCCTTCCTGTTACCGACGAAATCCGACCGCTGATTATCGCCCACGCCTCGGCCAGCGAGATCAAGCAACGGGCTGCCGCTGCGCACGGCATGAAAAACCTGCGTGAGGACGGTTGGGATAAAGTCCTCGAGGGGGTCACCACCATCGATGAAATCCTCCGAGTCACCGAGACGGAAGACCAACTTGAAGGATAGCCGGAACGATTGACCTCCCTCTTCATACTCGCTAATCTCCTTCTTAGTTTTCAGCCTAAGGAATCAAGGAGATTGTCATGAAAAAAAGCCAGTTATTGATCACCCTCGCCCTCGTGAGCATCATCGCCCTTACAGGATGTAAAACCAAAGTCAAACGCGTTGGCATTGACGAAACCATCGATCTTTCCGGACGCTGGAACGACACCGACTCCCAGCTTGTCTCTGCCGAAATGGTCCGCGACCTCGCGAGCCGCCCGTGGATCGAGCAATACACTGCTACAAACGGGGAAAAACCTGTCCTAATCGTGGGTACCGTCCGCAATAAAAGTTCCGAACACATCGAAACCGAGACCTTCACCAAAGATCTTGAACGCGAGCTAATCAACAGCGGCCGCGTAAAATTCGTTGCCAACTCCGTCGAACGCGGCGAACTGCGGCAAGAGCGCAAGGAACAACAAACTTGGTCGCGCGAGGAAACCCAGAAACGCCTCGCCGCCGAAACGGGAGCCGACTATATGCTGCAGGGCAGCATTAAAACCGTCGTCGACCAAGAAGGCAAAGAACAGGTCATATTCTATCAAGTCGACCTAGAAATGATCCACCTCGAATCTAATGAAAAAGTCTGGATTGGCAGTAAGAAAATCAAGAAGTACATCAAGAAATCGAGTCGAAAATGGTAGTGTTCAACAGATTTCGGGACACCGCATTCCGAGATCCTCGAGTCATGCGTAACCCATTCTCAATCCTCCCCCTTGCAGCCCTGTTGTTCTTGACGGGCTGTGCGAGTTTCCGGACGGAAAAATCGCAGTATGTCGGCATGGATAAAATCCTGGCACGAGCGGACTACCCAGCAGCCATCTTCAAGATCGAGTCCGCTAAGCAGATCGCTTATACCCACAAGGATCGAGTCGTCTATTATCTCGATATCGGTATGCTCCACCACTGGAATGGCGACTATGAGATAAGCAATGCGATGCTCGAAAAGGCCGAGCGCGGCATCGAGGATAATTTTACCAAAAGCGTCACTCGCTCCGCCTCGTCGATGATCATGAACGACAACGTACTCGCGTATGCCGGTGAGGACTACGAGGACATCTACCTCAACGCCTTCAAGGCACTCAACTACCTTGCGCTTGGCCGCAACGATGAGGCTTTTGTGGAAGTTCGCCGCATCAACAACAAGCTGGTGCAACTTGCAAGTAAATACAATAAAATGGCTCAGAAGATGAACCAAGCCGAAGAGGCTCACGAAACCTTTGTGCCGGGCAAGAGTTATTTCCAGGAGTCTGCGCTGGGGCGCTATCTAAGCATGATGCTCTACCGCGCCGATTATAAATGGGATGATGTGCGAATCGACATCGAAAAGATTGATCGGGGCTGGAAGCTCCAGCCGGATATCTACACCTTTCCCCGCCCCGACCTCTCCCGTTCCACCAAACGCATAAGCCCGTCCAAAGCACGGCTCAATATCATCGCCTTCACCGGTCTTGCCCCCGACAAAAAAGCCCGTACCTTCCACATCCATACCGAAGAAAACGTCATCATACTCGCCGGTTCATCCGAAAATTATCTCGGTCGGAAAAATCTCTCCAACCTCAGCATCATTCCGTGGTACGGGATTAATGAGGGCTATCACTTTAAAATCCAACTTCCTTATATGGAACCGTACCCGTCCAAGGTCGCCAGCATCGAAGTCGAAGTTGTTGGGCAAGTCTCCGAACCTCTTCAGCGGATCGAAAGCCTTGAAAATGTCGCCGTTGAAACATTTAGTATTCAAAAACCACTGATCTTCCTCAAAACCGTTACCCGAGCCGTTATCAAGGGCCTAGCTGCCGAAAAAGCCAAACAGGATATGACCAAGAATATGGATGGAGGCATATCCTTCTTCACCCGCCTCGCCGCCGACCTGTTGGTCGATTCCACCGAAAATGCCGACCTGCGTGTATCACGGTTTTTTCCAGCGGAGGCCGCTATCCGCGAAATTCATCTCGATGAAGGCATCTACGACCTCCGTATTAAATACTACGGTAGCCGCGGACAACTGCTCCACATCGATGAACGGGTCGGCGTTGATATTAAAGCCAACCGCCTCAATGTGATTGAATCCTCCTACCTAAATTAGGAACTACAAATGAAAACCGCATTCTGCTATCAAATCATTTTTTCCATTCTATTACTCAACTTGGTCGGTTGTAAAAGCCTGATGGGCAGCGGAAGCCCTGACTGGGTGGCGAATCCAAAATCGGCCTATCCCGAGAATCAATATCTCGTGGCCGTCGGCGAAGGCGATACCCGCCGTGCCGCTGAAAATTCAGCCGCTGCCAACCTCGCCCGAATTTTTGAAGCACACATTGAATCTGACGAGCGGATTCTGGATCAGTCCCGCGAAACCGATCACTCCTTCGAGCGCACCACCGACTTCACCGCCGACATCAACATCCTCTCCTCCCAGACACTCTATAATATCCAACACGCCGAGGCTTGGCAGGATGATAAAGGGCGCGTCCACGCCGTAGCCTATCTTGAGCGCCGGAAAACCGCCGCCATCTACCGTGATAAAATCAACGGGCAAACCACCCTCGTCAACTTCCTGCTCGCCCAGTCCGAACAGACCGAGGACCTGCTTAAAAAATACGCCACGCTACGCGCCGCTGTCCGTCATGCCACCGAAGCGAAATACCTACTCCAGCAACTCAAGATCATCCACCCCCCTTCCGTCCCCGACTCCACACCTAGCTATAGCGAGATAAAAATCCAGAAGACCCTGGCTGAGACCGCCAGAGAAATTCGCGTCGACATCAAGGTAGAAGGCGACGATGCCCGCCGAATGACCTCCGTACTCGAAGAGTTGATCACCCGCTATGGTTTCGTGATTGGCACTCCCGATGTGCTGAAGATCGTCGGCAGTATCTCCGTCGACGATACGGGGCAGCGTACCGCAGGTCTCGTTTTTGTCCGCTACAGCCTCGCCCTGCAAATTAGGGGATCCGATGGAACCGTTCTTATCTCCGTCAACGAGAAGGGTCGCGAAGGCCACGTCTCACTAGCCGAAGCACGCATCCGTTCCTTCAGAACGCTTGAAAATATCATCCGACCCAATGGCGCCCAACGGCTCGATGCCTACTTCGACACCCTCATCGATCCCATGCCCAAATGAGCCTTATCGTAGTAGTTACTATTTTCTTTGAATCTTTCCTTCAAAACATGGTCAACGTGTGAACGAATACGTCTTGAGATAGACTGGAGCCGATGAATGCGTAAACCTCTTTTATATTTTATACTCTATGGGATGTTGCTTGGAGCGTACGTTGATGCGTGGGCCATCGCAACCGCAGATAATACCGTCAGCGCCCAAAATCCCACGAACCAAAACTACAGTCTGGATTGGAATTATATCTATAATTACAAAACCGCTTCCTCGGTAGCAGTGGATCACTACTGGATCCTAACCGCCGCCCATGTGGGTAATGATCCAGGAACGGGTAGTTTAGTTGTTAATGGCGAAACCTATACGCAGCAAGAGATCGTTTTTCATCCTACCGCCGACTTGGCGCTCGTCCGTTATGACAGACCTTTCCCTGGCTACTATCTCCTGCACGAAGGCGAAATACACAATGGTCAAAACGGTCCCCAGCGAGTCTACGACCCGTTAGTCATGGCCGGATTTGGGTTTTCGGGAAGTGTGACGGCAGCTAATTTCACCCAATCAGGAAGTCAGGGAACAAAGCGCTGGGGAACCAATCGGGGAGTAGGCGAGACTACGATCAATATAAGTGATGAGTCCGCATCTTTTTCGACGAGATGCTTCCGTGTCGATTTTGATCTAAGCGATACGTCGCACGAGGCTGGGGGAAATATTGGTGATTCCGGCGGCTCCTATTTTATTGATGATGATGGGGAGTGGAAGCTGACGGGGATCAATTTGTACCGCTTTAACGCCAGCTCCCCTTTCATCGGAAACTATGCCGCCATGATCCATGACTATATTGCATGGATCATGTCCGTGATCGTCGACTACGACACGGATATGGACGGCCTACCAGACCGATGGGAAACGCAGTATGGTAGCGGACCCATATCGATGGAACGGGATGGCCATTTGGATTCGGACATCTTCACAAACTATGAAGAGTGGATTGCGGACACGGATCCAACCAATGCAGCCTCCCGTTTCCAGATTCTCGAATGGCTGGCTCCCACGAACGTGACGTTCAGCAGTTCGACAAACCGTC
>QIHI01000141.1 GCA_003230915.1 Kiritimatiellales bacterium
CTACGAATACGACGCCTACGGCAACACCCAAGTCTTCGATGCCACCGGCATGGAACTAACCGCCTCCGCCTTCGGCAACCGCTATACGTTCCAAGGCCGCGAGATCGACTGGGCCACCGGCCTAACCTACTTCCGCGCCCGCTGGTACGACCCCGAAACGGGTCGCTGGCTCTCCAAGGATCCAAAAGGAATCGCAGGTGGCCTGAACCTCTACGTAGCTTTCGCCAACAACCCGGTCAACTTCATCGATCCAATGGGACTTTGTTCGGAAGAAGGAGAAAAGAGTTGGTGGGATAAAGCAAAAGATTACTGGGAACAATATCGTGATTTTCAGAACGCTTTGAAAGAATCAGTAAAGGGATCTGGATGGGCTGGTGTGGCGGCAGGTTCACAAGCTGTTGGAATAGGCGGGGATTTGATTAAGGGAGGAGCAGTATTACTGGTTACTGGGAATCCAGCAGGAATTGCTGGTGGGGTAGTATTTGTTGCTACCGGCGGTTTTTTGGTGGATTCAGGGATTAGTATCATAAGTGGATCCATCAGCGAAGATGGAGAGCAATAAAATGGATGTTTTGCGGCAAGTTGCTCTATTTAGCGTAATATACTTATTCTCAATATCAGGATGCTTTCATTTTCTTTTTCCAAAAAAAATAATTAAGGAATTAAGCAATGAGATGCTTTTATTTTTTGAATTAAAAGTGAGGAGTTTTAGAAATATTACATTGGGATTTCTTCTGTTATTTCCTCTGCTACTAGGGATTCTTGTAGAAATAATGCCGAGTGAATTAAAATTGCATGTTTGTTCCGCAGGAGTGTTTATTGCCTTGTCGACAGGATTTTTATTTGCTGAGTCGAAGTCGTATTTATCATTTATTTTAAATGAAAAAAACGAAAGATGATCTGAACTGAGAAGTGGCCCCGGTTTCTAAACCAGTCGACCGTCCGTTTAAGTTATGCCGCATAGACTCCGGTTTCTTTGCTTTCCTCCCTCCTCTGGAGGGAGGAAAAAATCACGCCGCCCACTTGGCGGTTCCTTCGTATATTTCACTCGGCGTTGCTTCTTTTAACGCCTGATGGGGTCGCTCGAAGTTATAGCGCATCATATACGCTTGGATTCCTCGCTCAAGCTCCCATCCGTTTTCATAGCTCTTGAGATAGATATCCTCATACTTAATGCTGCGCCAAAAGCGTTCGATCATGACATTATCGATCCATCGTCGTTTGCCATCCATGCTGATGGTCATCTTAAGTTCCTTGAGCCTTCCGATCCATTCGTCGGACGTGAACTGGCATCCTTGATCGGTATTGAAGATCTCGGGCACGGTTCCTGTCGTTTCCACGGCTCGATTCAACGTGCGTAGGCAGAAGCCTGTATCCAGCGTATTCGAAAGCTCCCAGGCCAAAATCTTTCGGGAGTGCCAGTCCATGATGGCAAACAGATACATGAAGCCCTTGGCCATCGGAATGTAGGTGATGTCGGCACACCAGACTTGGTTCGGGCGGTTAATATTGAGCCCGTTCAACTTATACGGATAAATCCCAGCGGGACCGCCCGGGATGGTCGTGCGTTTGCGCGGATAAACCGCCTCGACGCCCATCAGGCTCATCAACCGTTTGACTCGGCCTCGGCTTATTTTTGGCCAACCCCTGCGCCGCAGGTACGACCGCATTCGCCGCGACCCCGCTGCAGCATCTTCGAGATGCAACTCATCGAGTTCTCTCATGAGGTGCAAATTAGCCTCTCCTTCGCCCTTCGGCAACGAGTAGATCAGGGTTCGGGTGATACCAAGCAACTCACATTGTCGCCGTACGCTTATTTTTAGTGCCTTGCTCACGAGTTGCGCCCTCTGCCGGGAATTCCCAGCTGTACGCACTTTTTTTCGAGCCAGTCCACCTCCATAGACAACTGGCCAACCTTTTGCTCCAGCTGAGCGCGTTCGAGTTCTTCATCCTTGTTCTTCGACGCATTCTTGCGCTCGAAAAGTTCAGGAACTCGATCAAGAAGCTCCTTTTTCCAGTTGCCCACCTGTACAGGATGCACCTCGTACTTCGCGGCAATCTCGTTAAGGGTATCGATGCCTCGGATCGCCTCCAGCGCGATGCGCGCCTTAAACTCCGCCGTATGTTTTCTTCGCTGATTTTTCATAACTCCTCTCCTTCTCATTTAAGGAGTTATCCGACAAAACCTAACTTAACCGATGGTACAGATTCTCCAGTCCACCTCTGACTGCTCAACGGAAAGGGAACCTGTCTTGCTGTGGATGGGTACTGTGGTTCTGTGAGTGATCATGATCTCGGGAGCCATATGGTCAGAAGAATCGTTAAAGGTGATATCCATATCACAAATAAGATTTTTTTCGAAAAATAGATGAGGCAGACTGGCTTTTTTTATTCCAACCAGCCGCCGGTAGCTTGCACGGGTTTTAGGGAGTGACCTTCTGTAATCCATACGGCGACAGCCTTGGCTTGGGTATTCTTTTGGAAGGGCAGGGTGGTGGAATAAATTCCGTTGCTCGAAATCATCTTTTGAGAGTGAAGTCCGAGTGCCACAAAATTATGCTCAAGTTTTCGCCCTCGATTTTCACCGGAAGAGACGGCATTGGATTCCAAACCGCTCAGCGGAGCAATCCATGCCGTTAGTTTATGATGGGGCGGATGGGAAGGTGTGAAAGTTACCAAGGCCTCCCTTTGGTTCAGAACTACTTTCAGTGGTCCGGGTCTGCCGGAGCCGTTGTGTTTGGTGATATTTGCATTCACCCGTCCGTTCACTACAAAGCAGGGGGTAAATATTCTGCTGGACTTCCATTCCGCCGAATAGCTCCGCTGGCGAGCGGTAAAGGCGGAGTCGGAGAAGCGGTCGTTCCAACCGAGGTAGTTCCAATAGTCAACATGGAAGGCCACCGGCACAAAATCGATCCAAAGTCCTTTGTCAGTCGCGAGCTCGTTCATACGTCGCTCGGCAGGTGGACAGCTACTGCATCCCTCTGAGGTAAAGAGTTCAATCAGGTCGGTCTGTGAGGATCCGCTGGTAAAGGTCATCTTTTCGGCGGGGACATGCATTACGGCAAAGAATAGGGAAAGACATAGGATGATTTTCATGCAGGAGTCCTCTTGATTGGATGAAAGGTTCGACGGGACTCGGTTGGAAACGTTCAATCTATGCGCTTGAGCCGATTTAGCGTAAGCGGTATACAGAACGCTTATTTTTTCGCATTGGAGCTAGTTTATGAAAGTATCCGTCAGTTGGCTGAAGGAATATGTTGATTTCGAGGACACCATCAAAGGCTTGTCGGATAAGTTGACGTTTGCCGGTTTGGAAGTGGAAGCGATTGAAATGATCGGCTCCGATTTCCCCGGCGTTGTAGTCGGGGAGATCACTAATATCGAGCCGCATCCCGGAGCCGACAAGCTGCGCATGTGCACGGTTGAATACGGTGCGGAAGAGGCCATACGCGTGGTCTGCGGTGCGCCGAACGTCGAGGTCGGCGGCAAGTACCCCTTCGCTCCGGTCGGCACCACGTTGCCCGGCGGCTTTACCCTAAAAAAGGCGAAGATCCGCGGTGAAGTTTCGATGGGTATGCTCTGCGCCAAAGATGAGCTCGAACTCGGGGAGGATCACTCCGGTTTATTGGTTCTCGACGCTGGCCTGAAACCCGGAACTCCGTTTGTAGATGTTTGGGGCGCGCCGGAAACTGTTATTGAACTTGAAATTACCCCGAACCGTCCGGACTGTCTTTCGATGATCGGTGTTGCCCGCGAAATGGCGGTGCTCTATGGCTCCGAACTAAAACTTCCTGCCTTTGAGATTTCTGAAATCGACGACGATGTGAGCGCCGAAATTTCTGTGATCGTCGAAGATGCTTCAACGTGCCCGCGCTACACGGCGCGTGTACTGAAAGATGCAAAAATCGGCCCGTCGCCGAAGTGGATGCAGCAGCGCCTCGAAGCGGCGGGGATTCGCCCGATCAGCAATGTGGTGGACATCACCAACTATGTGATGCTCGAAACCGGACACCCGCTACACGCGTTCGACCACGCCCTCGTGGCGAGCGGTCAGATTAGGGTCCGCACGGCTAACCCCGGCGAAAAGATGCACACACTCGACGGTGTGGAGCGCGAGCTGACCGATGAAATGCTGGTGATCGCCGACGCTGAAAAGGCCTCGGCCATTGCGGGCGTGATGGGCGGTTCGAATAGTGAAATTAAGGCGGACACCACGACCATCATGCTCGAAGCCGCCGCATTTAAGACGGCATCCATCCGCCACACGGCCAAACAATTGGGGCTGTCGACTGACTCTTCGTATCGCTTCCAACGTGGCATTAACACTGACTCCGTTGAGTGGGCCAGTCGCCGTGCCGCTGCGTTGATGTGCGAGTTTGCTGGAGCGAAGTTATGTAAGGGCGTGGTCGATACTTATTCGCAGGCGAAGCCGCTGGTCAGAATTCCATTTTCGTGGAAGCACATTGTGTTGATGATTGGTACGGAAATTTCCATCGAACGAATGAAACAGATTTTCCAGGCACTGGAGATCGGAATTGAAGAGGATACCGGCGAAACCGCAGTGGCGGTGGCTCCGTCGTTCCGGCTCGATCTGGAACGCGAGGTGGACTTGGTCGAGGAGATTGCCCGGATCCACGGTGTGGATAATATTCCGGCCAAAACCCCGTTGGCAAAAGTCATTCCCGATGCCGACGATTCTCGTGAGCGTTCCATTTCCAATCTTCGGAACCACTTGCAGGGATTAGGGGTCAGCGAAATCATGAACTACACGCTGGTGAACCATCTGCTACTCGACCTCTTTAACAAAGAGGATCGGGAAGGCCGTGAAGAACTGCCTCATCCGATTAGTGTGGATCAGTCGGTCATGCGTATCTCGCTGATCCCGCAGTTGGTCGAAAGTCTGGGTCGCAACCATTCCCGCCAGATCAACGAAGCCTGCTTTTATGAACTCGGTCGTGTTTTCAATCGTGTTGATGGTACACCCGTGCAGACCGAGATGGTTTCGCTCGGCATGATGGGACCGGTCGGGCGCTCGAAACTCGAAAAGCGAGCTCCGGTTCCCGACGAGGAAATCTTTGTCTGGCTGAAGGGACTGGTTGAGCAACTGCTCACCACACAAAACATCGACTCCGTTTCGTTTGAGGCCAATGATCGCCCGGATTTCGAAGCGGGAAAGGCGTTATCTGTTTTAGTGGATGGCGAAACCATCGGTTGCATGGGGTTGGTGAATAAAACTGCCCGCAATGAATGGCGATTGACAGGACCCATTGCCGCCGCCGAACTGAAGCTCGATGCCTTGCTGAAAAACGTTTTTGCGATTTCCAGGGTAAAAGACCTTGCGCAGTTCCCGTCGATGAGCCGCGATATCGCGCTGGTGCTGAATGAATCGGTGAAACATGAGGAAGTCATTCAGTTGATCGAAAAGGCCAACCCCAAGAATTTGGAGTGCTTCGGCCTATTCGATGTCTACCAAGGCAAGGGGATTGAGAAGGGTCGGAAGAGTCTGGCCTACACCTTCGTCTACCGCTCTACCACGCAGACCTTGACCGATAAGAAGGTCAACAAGACCCACCAGAAGCTGAGCGACTTCCTCTGTAAACAGCTCGGTGCCTCCCTGCGCGAAGGATAGAAATCTATAGGTAAATATTCTGGTTAATTTGACCTCGATAAAATACGTTTCTTGTAATCATGAATAAAGGTCTGTTCAGAGCGTATCTTATTGTTCTATTGAGTTCCCTCTCCGTTGTGGCTCAGCATCCTAAAACCGTTGCTGAACGGGCGGCTTTTGCTGAAAGGCTCGCTAAACGTGCGTCTGAAGATAAACGAAATTCTGAAGCATGGGCAAAGGCATGTGGGTTGCCCATGCGGGTGGACAATGGGTTTCGAGTAAAAGAGCTCATGGCCATTCACAATGGGAAACCGCTTTATTACAAAACATTGAATATAAACGCGGCGATCTCCACCGCCGCCGATCAAATCCGAAACACAAGTCCGTACAACCTCAATGGAGCGGCGATTAAGGTTGGGGTTTGGGATTCGGGATCGGTGTTAACCACGCATCAGGAATTTGGAAGTCGTGTGATCGTTAAAGATGGGACCTTAACTTCTCGTTCCCATTCCACTCACGTAGGAGGAATCATTGGTGCCTCTGGAGTCCAAGCGAACGCCCGGGGCATGGCTCCCTCGGTCATCATAGATTCATATATGTGGGATAATGATCTCACAGAAATGAATATGGCTGCCGCAACGGCTTCCGGGCAGCCCGATAAGCTCTACCTTTCAAACCATTCATATGGAATCGCTGTGGGTTGGGAAGAGGGGAGCTTTGAGGGGTACGAAGAGTTTGGGCAGTACATGATCCGTACCCGCTTAGTGGATGAGATTGTGAACAACAGCCCTTATTATCTTCCATTTGTGTCTGCGGGGAATGATCGTACTGATGGCCCTGGTAATGCAACCCATCCAGCTGATGGTGATTACAAGAACGGGTACGACACGATATCCTACTATGCCATCGCAAAGAATGTTATGACCGTTGGGGCAGTTCATGATGCCGTTTCGGGATCATCTCGTTCTTTAGCTAATGCCGCAATATCTTCTTTCAGTAGCTGGGGTCCTGCGGATGATGGCCGCATCAAACCGGACATTGTTGCTAATGGGGTTGGGCTGTATTCCTGCGATAATGATAATAATTCCGACTATTTCTTTGCCTCAGGAACTAGTATGTCCTCGCCCAACGCATGCGGATCGGCGGCGCTCTTGGTGGAATACTACAAAGAACTATTCTCCGGTGGGGCAATGCGGGCGAGCACGCTTAAGGGATTGATCATTCACACGGCGGATGATTTAGGGCGTCCGGGGCCTGATTATGTAAACGGCTGGGGGCTGATGAATACGCTGGCGGCGGCGGAGCTACTTCAGGATTCTTTCGCCAACCCGATCCGGCTGACGGAAGCCACGGTAACTACATCGCAGCAAAGCGACACCTATACCTTCTTCAGTGATGGAAATGATCCAGTACGTGTAACGCTCTGCTGGACTGATCCTCCGGGCGCTGCGACCTCGGCAGACGATAGTCGAACGTCTCGTTTGATCAACGACCTCAACCTAAAAGTGGTTGGTTCGGGAGGAACCTTTTGGCCATACAAGCTCGACTACAACAACCCCTCGAATAATGCCACGGCGACCGGAATAAATGACATCGATAATATGGAACAGGTCTATATCGCAACGCCTAGTGCGGGATTGTATACGATTACGGTTGATTTTGATGGAGCATTATCGGGAGGCTCTCAATGGTATTCACTTTTGATTTCCGGTGCTGGAAGTGATTCAGATGGCGATGGAATACCCAACTCGTGGGAAACTCAGTATTTCGGAGGGCCAACCAATGCCCTCGCCTCGGCGGACGACGACGGCGACGGAGCGGATAACCTGACGGAATATATTTCGGGCTACGATCCGACCGACCCCAATTCGGTATTCGAAATCACGAGTTTCGTGGCCCCGCCAGCGGGAAGTTCGCCGTTTATCATCACGTGGAATCCTGTGGAAGGACGCATCTACAACATAGGATGGAGTTCTGGACTGCTCTTCCCGCCATTCTCCGATATTTCTGGGGATCTTCCCTTCTCGGTAAACAGCTACACCGACACCGTCGACCGAACCAGCCTGCAAAATTTCTATTATGTGGAAGTTCGGTTGGATGAATAGCGCGGCAACACCCAGATTCGATTTCCTTCTGTGATTTGGTATGCGTTCCTGCCCAGTGGGCGTAGAACGCCAAGACCATGGAGTCGAGAATACGAAAACGAGTTCTAATCCCTCTTGTGCTTTCCGTATGTAAATGGATCAAAATGCGCTCGTTCCAGTTCAAGAGCTTGCCCTTGCGCGTGTGGATGCTACCTTTTCTGTGAGCTTTTATTTGAAGGAGCTGTGCCTTAAGCGAACTGGTGAGCGAGGGATAAATTTTTTAGTTTGGAGAGAATATGGGAAAGGCAATTGCAATTGACGGGCCGTCAGCTTCGGGGAAATCAACGGTGTCGAAAGGTGTGGCGGCGGTGTTGGGGTTCATCTATGTGGATTCGGGTGCGCTGTATCGCGGGGTAACGTGGCAGGCAATCCGCAAAGGTGTCGACACGAAGGATGCCAAGGCGGTACTGGAAACAATGCACAGTGCAGACTGGGATTTTTTTGTACAGGATGGTGCGGCGGTCTTTTCGATCGACGGCGATGTGCCGGTGCAGGAACTTCGCGAAAAGAATGTGCGCGAAGCGGTCGCCAATGTGGCTTCGGTTCCCGAAGTTCGGAAGTTTGTGGTCGATAGCCTCCAGTCGCTGGCAAACTTTGGTTCGCTGGTGATGGAGGGGCGCGATATTGGAACGGTGGTGTTTCCTGATTCACCCTATAAGTTTTATTTGGATGCCGACCCAGAAGAGCGGGCAATGCGCCGCTACCGCGAGCTGGTTGCTGCGGGCGAGGATGAGAAGGCGCACGAGGTGATGGATAGCCTCAAAAAGCGCGACCAGATCGATACGACCCGCAAGGCCGATCCTCTGACGGTGGCTCCGGGTGCGCAAAAGATTGACAGCACTTCGATGACGCTGGAAGAGGTAATCGACTTGGTGGTGGGAAAAGTGAGGGGAAATGTATGAGCGATTTAGTTAAATACGAAACGATGGCCGATCTTCGAGGATATCAGTTTTCAACCCGATTATTTAAGTTGTTCCTGTTGATCTGGAACCGACTGCGTATTTGTGAGGCGGAGCATATTCCGGACAAAGGCGGCGTATTATTTGCTTCGAACCACGCCAGCTTTCTCGACCCGCCGGTGGTGGGCGTTGGATACCGGGGTCGCCCCATTCATTTTATGGCGCGCGATACGTTGTGGAATTCCATGTTTGGCACGTGGTGGATGACCCGAGTGGGATGCATTCCGGTTTCACGCGGCACAGGCGATCTCAAAGCCTTGAAGATCACGATCAAGATGCTGAAGGAGGGTAAGGCAGTATCGATGTTTCCAGAAGGAACGCGCACGGAAGATGGTGAGTTGCAGACCGCTAAGGGCGGCATTGGCTTCATCATCGAAAAGTCAGGATGCGTGGTTATTCCCGCCTATATCGACGGAACCTACAAGGCGCACCCGAAAGGATCGAAGGGAATCAAGCCTTGTAAGGTGACGATCACCTACGGCAAGCCGATCACGCAAGAGGACTTCCAGGCACTGGGATCCGGGCGCAAGGCCTACGATGCTCACGCCGCGCTCATCATGCAGCGCATTGCAGGTTTGAAGAATGGAAAATAAATATTCATCCAGGGTAGATATGCACGTCGAGCTTCGGCGAATATTCGGGTTTCAAAACTTTCGGCCGAATCAGGAGGAGATCGTTTCCGCGTTGCTCGAAAGGCGCGATGTGTTCGCGGTGATGCCGACAGGCGGCGGAAAATCGCTTTGCTACCAGCTTCCGGCACACATGCTCGAAGGACTGTGCGTGGTGGTTAGTCCGCTGATTTCGCTGATGAAGGATCAGGTTGACGCCGCCAAAGCCAACGGGCTGGATGCGGAATTCCTGAATAGTTCGCTCTCTGGCAAGGAGCGCTTCCGCGTTTTTCAGGCCTTGGAAAATCACCAGCTCGATCTGCTCTATGTTTCGCCCGAACGCTTTGCCATGCCGGAATTTATGACTACGCTCAAGCAGGCAAGAGTCTCCTTTTTTGCGATTGACGAAGCACACTGTATTTCGGAGTGGGGGCACGATTTTCGCCCCGACTATTTATCGCTCTCCAATATCGTAAAATATTTCCCCAAATCGGCAGTCGCGGCATTCACGGCCACGGCCACCCATAAGGTCTCGGCGGATATCGTCAGCAAGCTTGGATTGCGCAACCCACACCTGACGCGTGCTTCGTTCGATCGGCCAAACTTATTTTATCAGGTGGTTCCCAAAGATAATCTCGATCTGCAACTGTTGCAGTTTCTGCGCGAACACCAAGGCGAGTCGGGCATTATCTATCGTACCACACGAAAGAGTGTCGAATCTACGGCGGAGTTTTTGCAGGAACAGGGTGTGAAGGCTTTAGCCTACCACGCTGGGCTGACCCCGAATCAGCGCAAGGAAAATCAGGATAGTTTCAACCGCGACGAGGCCAACGTGGTCGTTGCAACGATTGCCTTCGGCATGGGAATCGACAAGTCCAACGTTCGGTTCGTGCTGCACGGCGATCTTCCGAAAAACATGGAGGGCTACTATCAGGAAACCGGCCGTGCGGGTCGGGATGGCGAGCCGGCACACTGTCGACTTTTCTTTAACCGCAGCGACATTGTCCGCATTCGTTACTTTATTGAACAGACGGAGAGCCCGGCCGAAAAAAAGGTGGCCGAAGAGCAACTGTTTCAAATCGTCCGATTTGCTGAGGCCAATGCGTGCCGTCGGAAAAACCTTCTGGGTTATTTCGGCGAAACCTATGAAAAGGATAACTGCAAAACCTGCGATGTCTGCATGGGCGACGTGGAGCGGGTCGACAAAACCGTCTCGGCGCAGAAAATCATGTCGGCCATCCATCGTTCTGGGCAAAAGTTCGGCGCGGTACACATTGCTGATATCGTTGTGGGGGCCAAGACTCAGAAAATCCGGCAAATGGAGCACGACCAACTCAAGACCTATGGCGTGGGCAAGGATCAGGATAAAAAATATTGGCGGCGGGTGATCGACGATTTGCTGGCGCAGGACTGCCTCCTCCAAAATCAGGATCACTATTCTGCGTTAGAACTCACACCTAAGGGGCAGCAGATATTACTCGGTAAGAAACGGTTCGAGGTGATCCGCCAGAAGGCCGTCCAAAAAGCCTCTTTTGCGGGTCTGACCGGCGACTATTCCCAAAAGCTCTTCACGCAGCTGCGTTCCGAGCGCCAGCGGTTAGCGCAGGGTGAAGAGGTTCCGCCGTTTGTGATTTTCTCGGATCGAACGCTTCGGGAAATGGCACTCTATTTTCCCGATACGCCGGAGCAGATGTCGGGAATTTCGGGGATCGGTGAGGCCAAGCTCGAAAAATATGGAGACACGTTCATGACTATTATCGAGATGTACAAACACATGCATCCCGAAGAAGCGGAAGAGCGAGCCATTCTACAAGTCCCCGTGAAAATAAAGAAAAGTCGCAAGAAAAAAAATGGGAAGACGGTCAGGGATACACTGGCGTTTGCCATGCAGGGTCTTTCGCTCGAAGCCATTTCCGGGAAGCGTGGCTTATCGGAAGGAACCATCAGCCAGCATATCGAAAAACTGTTGGAAGAAGGGTTGGGAAATAACCTCGATGTGGATCAACTATTGGAGACGGAAAAACGACTTCGGGTTGAGGAATTATTCAATCAGCATGGCGGAAAATCGATGAAATTGATTATCGAAGCCTCCGGCGATACGGTCACCTACGCCGAACTCCGTCTCGTCCGCGCCTTTATGCAAATGGAAAGTTAGGTCATGGACAGGGGGAGGTAAAGGCTCGCGACCCTCCAGAGGCCCTCCCCCTTTTTTCCAGTATTGGCTGGAATCGGGCAGTTCTTCGGTTCAGGTTCTCGCTTTTCCCCAATAACCGTGAGGATCAACGTGAACACATTTAAAGATCTAGGCATTGCAGAGGGTTATCTCAAAGGGCTGGCGGAGCTGGGCATCCAGATCCCGACCGACGTCCAAGTCCAAACTATTCCGAAGCTGCTTGGAAAGACGACCGACTTCATCGGACAAGCCCAGACTGGAACCGGCAAGACCGCCGCCTTTGGTTTACCACTGTTGGCTACTGTGGATGCAAAACAGTCGCACATTCAAGCCGTGGTCTTGGCTCCGACCCGCGAGCTGGCAAAGCAGGTTCAAAAACAGCTTTTCCGCTTTACCAAATATGCCGATAAAATCTTTTCGGAAGTGGTCTGTGGCGGCGATAAGATTGATCGGCAGATCGAAGCCCTCAAACGGCCCACGCAGGTACTCGTGGCCACACCCGGTCGATTGATGGATTTACTTCGTCGTAAGGCGGTCGATCTTTCACAGGTCAAAATTCTCGTGCTCGATGAAGCCGATGAAATGCTAAAGCTCGGCTTTCGGGACGATATTGAATCTGTCATGAAGATGACCAAGGGCGGTCGTAACATCTGGCTTTTCTCGGCTACGATGCCGGGAGGCATCAAAAAAATGATCGGCAAACATCTTTCGGCCGATGCTCCGTTTTTGAAGATCGATAAAAAGCATATCGTCAATCCCAACATTCGGCACCAATACATCCTCTGCAAGGACGGCGAGAAACGGGATCATATTGTGAAGTTCCTCGAAGACTGCGGTGAGCAACGCGGTTTAATTTTCTGCCGGACGCGCGCGGATACCATCGCCTTCGGCAAGGAGCTGGAAGTACTCGATATTTCCTGTGTCGTGCTACATGGCGACCTAATGCAGACTGAGCGAGATAAAATCATGCGGATGTTCAAGAAGGAGCGGGCGCGCATTCTGGTGACCACCGATATCGCCGCGCGCGGTATCGATGTGGAAGGGCTCTCCTTCGTGATCCATCATCAACTGCCCGAGAAAAACGAATACTACACGCATCGTAGCGGGCGCACGGCCCGTGCAGGGAAGACCGGTGTCTCTCTTGCGCTCATCACCCGCCACGAAGAAAAGCAACTTGTCCGACTCGAAAAACAGTTGGGAATCAACTTCCGCGATGTAGGTTAAATCGATGCCGGATAATATTCAGATATTTACGGACGGCGCCTGTAAAGGAAACCCTGGACCGGGTGGCTATGGGGTGGTACTTATTTCCGGTGTTCGCACGTGGGAACTCTCCGGCGGCTTCCGAAAAACCACGAACAACCGCATGGAGCTGCTGGCTTGCATCAAAGGTCTTCGTTCGCTTAAACACCCGTGTTCTGTGGTGCTGACGAGCGACTCGAAATATGTGGTGAATGCTATGGTTAAGGGATGGGCCAAACGGTGGCGTTCTAATGGATGGAAACTGTCTCCGTCCAAACCCGCGAAAAACCACGACCTTTGGAGCGATCTTCTTGGCCTAAGTACAACACATCGCGTCAGCTTTAAATGGGTGAAGGGGCATAGTGAACACCCACAAAACGAACGCTGCGACGAGCTTGCCGTCGCAGCATCGAACGGCAAGGAGCTACCCGCCGACCTTGGCTTTGAAACTCCCATCATTCCTGAGGGCGATTTATTCAGCTTATAAACCGAGAAAAATCCGATGAAAAAGACATTCCAATTGATCCATTCGAAAATTACATATCCCCGCCTCGTCGATGGCGTAAAGAACGAGGTTCGGAAATACATTAAGCGGGAGCGCCGCAAGGAACTTCCGGAGGGCGTTGATTTCTGGGATTTTGACTGTAAATTTGGCGATACTGAGGCTGAGGCAAAAGTCATCCACCTTGCGGAAATCGACGTGTGCATTACCGATATAGAAACGAGGGAGCTACTTTCATTCTACATCGAAATCCTCGCCAAACGGGGGACCCGAACCAAAAAACCGAAAGAGGGCGAAGTCATTGCTCCTATCCCTCTTGAGCTGAAAAAACTTGGAGAGAGCTAGACCCCGGAAGAGAACCTGTTCGGGCGGGAGCAGGTGAGCCGCCTGCAGTACGGATCGAGACTATGCAAAAGAGGAAACCGTTTAAGCAACCGCCTAAAAAATTCCAGCCCAAGGGGCTTTCGATCCTCTATGAGGATTGGGATATCCTGGTGGTGGATAAAGCGAGCGGCCTTTTGACGGTGAGCAACGACTGGGTGAGGGAGCAGACCGCGTATTATCTCTTGAACGACTATGTGCGCAAAGGGAACTCAAAATCGCGAAACCGGATCTTCATCGTGCATCGTTTAGATCGAGATACATCCGGCCTCCTCGTCTTTGCCAAGAGCGAGGAGGCCAAGCACTTTCTTCAGGAGGAGTGGCAGGGGTTTCAAAAGAAATACTATGCGGTTGTACACGGTTCCTTACCAGAGAAGGACGGGTTGATTACGTCCTATCTAGCCGAAAATAGTGCGCATAAAATGTATTCCGTGGTGGATCCGCGAAAAGGAAAGCTGGCTAAGACCAAATACTGCGTACTGAAGGAATCGTCAAACTACAGCCTGCTGGAAATCGATCTTCTGACCGGTCGAAAAAACCAGATCCGGGTTCACCTTGCGGATAAAGGGTGTTCCGTCGTCGGCGATAAAAAATATGGAGCGAGAGAAAAGGGCATTAAACGGCTCTGCCTACACTCTGCCTCGCTCTCCCTCGTCCACCCTTTCTCGAAAGAAAAGATGATCTTCGAGAGCAAGATCCCAAATTATTTCGGAACGCTGGTAAAACAACAAGCCACATGAAGCGGATCAAATCATCCCTTGATCGAGTGGCTAGCTACTTTGGAGCTCCCCCATGTCAGCTATGCCGCCTATCACAATAATGATCCACCGGAGTAATATCCTCTGAAATTTTAGAACGAAATATGTATTTATTATTCATTGTAAGGCAACATGTTAATGGCTACATTGATATCCTTAAGTTATCTTGAATCGGAGGAGAAATAGAAACGAGTATATCCCCCCTCCTCGCCTGAAAATCTAGAATCGATTTTTGGTTCCGATGCCGGAGGATTTAAATGGGCTACAAAAACGACAGAATTGGAATGCACAAGGCTGCTAAAAGAGATGCCCCATATTTTTGTGAGTATCAAATATGAGCGTATCGCGGAGAATAAGATATTCGAAAGGGTGAACGTCTGGCGGAGGAAGCCGACCAAAACACAAGGACGATTAGGATGAAGATAGAGATGAAGAGAATAATTACAGTGGCCGTTCTATGCTCGGCCGTTTCGATTCAGGCAGCCAACTGGGGTCTTGTATTAGGGAACTGGACGGATGATGCAGTAGCAGGGTGGGATACTGGGGAACCTGTTGCCGGGGACATTGCCAATATCCATGCCGGGATCGTGGAGATTACTGCGGGCAATGCGGAAGTCGCTAACGAGCTTAGGCTTGGAAACAGCGCCGCCAATACCGGCACGTTGAATATGAGCGGTGGAAGCCTGACGCATGGTCTCGCCAATGTCGGCTTGAACGGAGTCGGTACGGTCAATATTACGGGCGGCTCCATCAACTCTTCGTCCAGCGTTGCCATTGGCGCGGGGCCGACGGGCGTCGGCACGGTCACAGTGGATGGTTCCGGCGCAAACTGGAGTAGCTCCAGTATTCTTTTCGTAGGCAATTCGGGTTCGGGTTCGCTGACGATCACCAACGGCGGATCGTTTTCCAATACGATTGGCTATGTGGGTCGCCACACTGGCTCTTCTGGATCGGTCACGGTCTCGGGGGTTGGTTCAGCTTGGCACAATGCTGGAGCCCTCCGTGTCGGCTGGGACGGTTCAGGTGCGCTGACCATCGACGATGGCGGCAGTGTGGTGGCTGATTCATTGGTTATTGATTCCAGCGGCGCGGGCGGCTACATAAACATGGGAGCCGAAACCTCACTGGCGCTTCTTGACATCGGCAACGCTGGTTCGTCAGACATTGAAGCCTTTCTTGCCCTGGTTGGCGGTACCGATGATATCCGCTATTGGAGTGGCTTTGCCTTCGCGCACATTATCTATGGAGTGCCAGGCGTGGAGTATACCCTGACCCACCATACCACCGGTGCCCTGACCGGCTATACCGTGTTGTATATTACGGGGAGTCTGCAGGTATTGCCTGATTTTCTATCCTTGGAAAATGCCGTTTCGCTGGGTAACTTTACCGTATCCCCCCTGGGGCAGCTGGATATTCCGTTTCCGCCGATGCCTGCCCAACCGGGAAAAGTTGCGGTTCTGCAGTTTCGCGCAGTCTCTTATTTTGCGGCACCGGCAGGGTGGAATTGGAATGCCGCATTCTCCCTAAACGGCAGCTTGTTGAG
>QIHI01000007.1 GCA_003230915.1 Kiritimatiellales bacterium
GGGAATAACCCTAAACATCGGCAAAAAAATAGCATGATGAGGGTATAGAGCCTTCTCGGAAGTGGCATCGTTGATGCCAAGCGGGAAGAGCTGGTAGCCTTGTTGCCCAAAAATTCAGTAATTATCTGTAGTAATAAGGGTACGTAATGCAAGACCAGGTTCTATATGCTTTGGATCTTTTTGGGATTGCAGTATTCGCTGTCAGCGGTTCTCTGGCCGCTGATGGGAAGAAAATGGATATTTTCGGAGCCATTGTTCTTGGCTTTGTAACGGCTCTCGGTGGAGGGAGTTTTCGGGATATACTATTGGACTGTGGGCCGGTTTTCTGGGTTGCCGATCTGCATTATCTTCAGGTTGCAGTCGTTGCATCGATACTAACGTTTTTAATTGTACGACGTCTGACGCTGTCCAGAAAGGGACTCCTTCTTTCAGATGCATTTGGTCTGGCTGTTTTCACTCTACTTGGAGCCGCAAAGACACTGGATGCGACTGGGTCGGGAAGTCTTTCGGTTGTCATGGGGATTATAACCGGAGTGGCAGGGGGCGTGATAAGAGACGTTTTGTCCGCTAAGGTTCCGCTGGTTCTTTGCAAAGAGGTGTATGCAACCGCTTCACTATGTGGGGCTTTGGTATTTGTTGTGATGCACCGTCTTGCTCTGCCCGGAATTCTGAGCATTATCCTATCGATTCTTGTGACACTTTCCATTCGTTTGGCGGCGATTCGCTGGCAGCTTTCGCTACCGCTCTTTGTATCAAAAAAGAGTTGAGGTGAAGTAACCCTAATTTGACGGACACTCGGGTTACGGTTAATTTACCTTCTCTTACTTCAAGGGATCAGGCCGGTACGGCTCCAGAGTGGGCGGAGGAAATTTGATCTGTGGTTTGGCTGGCGATCTATTCCACCATATTTCGATTACAATTCAAGATCAGGCACTCGACCGGGAACTGGAGTTATGATTAACTAGATAACCTATGAAGTGGATCAATTTATGGGGCGGGGTGATGCTGGTGTGGTTGTACGGTTGTGCAACGAATACGCCACCTGCTGTGGTAGAGGAAGAGTCGATGATCCACTTGGGAGCGAACCTGCGGCCTGAAAACCTGCTCTTTCCAGAGTATCTGTTCATGACGGATTTCGAGCTCGACCAACATGGACGAGTCCCGAAGTCCTCGTGGGTGGGGGCCGGTCTTAAAACGAAGCTGGGCCTGCAGGTTGTCTTTCAGCGGTTCAACGATGTGCTGGCCTTCAAGGGCTGGAAAACCACGGTGCTTGAATCCTCGAAACACGCCTTTCGTCTACGGGCGGCTCTCAAGGAGGACACGCTGGAAGTTCGGGGGGTGCAGGGCACTGGGCCAACGCAGGTATTTATTCTGTATCGCCCAACACCGGTTGAAGAGAAGGCGCAACCATGAACCTCATCGCTTTTGTCTCTGGTCTGCCGAGCGGCTCGGAAGTGCTACTGATTCTAGTCATCGTACTGGTGCTGTTTGGTGCGAAGAAGCTTCCAGAGTTATCGCGCTCGCTCGGCAAGAGCCTCGGCGAATTCAAGAAGGGCAAGGAAGATCTCGAAAAGGAGATCTGCGACGTCAAAACCGGAGTTCGCGAGCAGGTAACGGAACCCGACTCCGACGAGAAAAAAGAGCCTAAAGATCCATCACTTTCCGATTAGCACAGCAAAGCGAACTTTACCGCCTCATTAGCTTTCGGCCTTGCAGGGAGAAGGCAAGGCGGTCGAACAGGGGGGCGAAGAGGTTGCCGAGAAGGATGGCATAGACGATGGCCTCGGTGTAATAGGTCGTGTGGCGAATCACCGTACTACTTACCCCAATAAGAATGCCAACGGCGACTTTTCCACCTTTACTCATCGGGGTCGATACGGGATCGGAAACGATGAATACCGCGCTGAAGATCGTCGCACTCGAAAAGAGATTGAAGACCACCGAATCGCCAAATGCCGCGCTGGCAACGGCGAACGACACTAGGAAAGCGACGGGTGCACGCCAAGCGATGATCCCCTTGAAGCAGAGCAACGCGCCGAGCAAAAGGAGCAGAATCGGGAAGGTTTCGCCGGGGCTTCCGGGTACGAGCAGAAACAACTCTTCCCAAATCCCCTCGATGCGGCCAAAGAGCAGTTGCGGCAGTGCGAGGGCAAAGCCTTCGAGATGGTAGAGTTCCTGTGGCGTGGCGGTAGAGATGACATCAGCGGTCGGCGTACCCCAGTTGACGGTCTGGTTGGGGTAGACGAGCATCAGGAAAAGCCGTCCGGCCATCGCAGCATTGAAGCGTAGTGGGAGTCCAACCATGGGAAGTTTTACGATCCAGATGGACAGCAGAATGGCGTATAGCATGGGCAGGAAGGGCATGGAGGACGGAATGCTGGCGGCGATGATCGTGGCGGTCAGGGCGGAGCCGGCGTGATTGAACTTTAGTTTCCGGCGGACGAGCAACACATAGATGGCCTCGGCCAGCATGCCGAGCAGAGCGTAGCCAATCAATCGGAAGATGAACGGCGAGGAGTAGAGGATGCTGTAGATGGTCGCCGGAACCATCAGTGCGGCGAGCGCCCAGACGGCCATGCCAGAGGTACGGATTCCGCTGCGTAGGAAGGGAGAGTTTACGGCAGGCATTGTTTCCCTTCCGCCAAGGTTTGCACGAGTGGAATATGTGACGGGCAGACCGCTGAACAGACGCCGCATAAAAAGCATTCGGTCATTTGTGCCTGAAATGCAGCTGAATCGGTTTTTCCTTTTTGAATCCGCTCGACCAAGGAGTATGGATGTAGGCTGAGCGGACACGCGGTATTGCATGCGCCGCAACGGATGCAGCCGTGCTCCTTTTCCTCCAGCGCGGCGCGTTCTAGAAGGATTAGCGAGGTGGTCGTTTTTTCAACCCCGTCATCGGGAGCCATTTCACGACCCATCATAAGTCCACCGCCCACGATGAGATGCCGGACTGGATCGTAGGGCAGGGCAAAGGCGGTGAGTACTTCGCGAACCGGAAGTCCGACGGGGACGATGGTGTTTTTGTAAAATCTGGCTGCGGGCGCGGTGAGTGTGAGTGGTCGTTCGACGACGGGGAAGCCGTCGATAATGGCACGGCCGGTGGCGCGCAACGATACGACGTTTTGCACGAGATAGCCGAGTTGGTAGGGGCGCGTTCCGGGTGGTGGAATTTTCCCAGTTAGCTTTTTGAGGATGAGTTTTTCTGCTCCGACGGGATAGCGGTCGGAGAAGGGGATAATATCGTATTCAGGATAGAGTTTTCGCAGTTTGGCGACTTGATCGGGGTGATCTTTCACGGCGAGTGCCACCCGTTTGGCTCCAATGGCCTTAGCAGTGGCGTTGGCGCCGGCCTGCACCCATAGCGAATGGTGCAATAGCACGGTTTGGTCGATGGTGATGCCGGGTTCGCATTCGACGCCGTTGATGACGAGGGTGTGCGCCCCGATGCTGGCGCGTAGTTTTTCTGAGGCGGGGAAGCCGCTACCGCCCATGCCGACAAGCCCAATTTCGTCGAGGAAGTCTGGGAAACTTTCCGGCTCGATTTCCTCCAACCCCGGATAGATGCGTTCCGGTGCGGGGAAGGGCGTTTCCAGTGGTTGGAAATTCGGTAGCGTGGCCCAGTCGATTTTAATACGGCGTAACATGGCTATTCCGGCCAGTTGGGTGGCGCTTCCATTTCAATGGCAATGCGGCGAGCCATGTGGTTGAGATAGCCGGAGGCTTTAATGCCGTAGCGGGTGGCACCGGTCAGTCCATCGACCGCCGATTTTTCGGCATGCGGGTCGAATACGATGTTTTTGAATTGCTTAAGAATGGAGAGTACCTGTTTACGATCCTTCGCGTTTTTTATTTTTCCAAGGTCAGGGAAAAGAGCTTCCTTCAGCACAAAACCAGTGGCGGATTTTTCGACAATCACGATCCCTGTGATGGGTTTAAATGATTTAATCGCGCGGTAGGCGATCCCGATCTTGGGTTGTCCTTGGTCATCATAGCCAATGAGCATCTTTTCGATGGTACGGGAGTAGGGATCGTCGGAAACCTTAATCGTCAAGCCAGCCATGGCTCGGTCGATAATGGATTGTACTTCATCCGCTTGGACGATGCAGGCAAACATCAAGAACAGACCTATTCTCAACCCCTTAAATATCATCGTTAAACTCCGTAATTGATAGGATCGGGCAAGATACGGGTTTAGGTCACCGGAACGCAAGCGAATACAGGCCATCCATTGATTTCCGCCCTCGGTTAACGGTTGCAAAGGCATTTTTTCCGTGTAGCATGCTCCCTTCGTAATTCTAGAGGGAGCATGCAATGGCGAAAGAAGAATCAATCGAGGCGGAAGGCGTAGTGAAAAAAGTTCTTCCGGCAACCATGTATAGGGTCGAGTTGGAGAACGGGCACGAAATTCTGGCGCACATTTCCGGAAAGATGCGTAAGCACTTCATCCGTATTGCCGTGGGCGACAAGGTCACCGTTTCGATCTCTCCCTACGACTTGGAAAAGGGGCGCATCACCTTCCGCCATCGCAACTAACAGAACTGAATTATGGCGAAACGGAGCGTCTGGGGAAGCAAGACTGGGTTCTTGCTGGCGGCCATTGGGTCGGCGGTCGGACTCGGTAATATCTGGCGCTTCGGCTATATGGCCTACGAAAACGGCGGCGGCGCTTTTTTAATTCCCTATGCCGTGGCGCTACTCCTCGCCGGTATTCCGTTAATGATTCTCGAGTATGCCCTCGGGCATCGCGAAAAAGCCTCCCCGCCATTGGCCTTCGCTCGAGTCTCCCGCAAATGGGAAACTATTGGCTGGTGGATGCCGGTCGTCGCCTTCTTCGGTATCACCCTTTTCTATGCCGCTGTCATTGGCTGGTGCATGAACTATTTCGTCTTTTCCTTCACTCAAGCGTGGGGGGCGGACACCAGCACGTTCTTCATGGACACCTTCTTGCAGGTATCGGACTCGCCATTCAATCTTGGCGGAATTCGCTGGCCAATCCTCGCGGGAACGGCTCTGACCTGGCTGATTAGCTGGGCTATCTGTTACCGCGAGATCAACCATGGTATTGAAAAGGCCAGCATGGTTTTCATGCCACTACTGGTCGTCCTCACGCTGGTGCTAGTGGGTTGGTCGCTGCAACTCGAAGGGGCATGGGCAGCGGTTAAAGAACACTACCTCACTGCGCGGTGGGAGAAGATAAACCCGTTCACGGCAGATGGAAGTAAGGTGTGGGTTGCCGCATTCGGGCAGATTTTCTTCACGCTCTCGCTCGGCTTCGGCATCATGATTACCTACGCTAGCTATCTCCCTAAAAAAACCGATATCGTCGGCAATGCACTCATCACATCCGTGCTCAACTGCCTTTACTCCTTCATCACCGGCTTCGCCGTTTTTGGCACGATCGGCTTCATGGCGGCTTCCAAAGGCGTGCCGTTCGACGAGGCCATCATCAGCGGGCCGGGGTTGGCCTTCGTCGTCTATCCTGAGGCGATCAACCAACTTCCTGCCGGGCAAACACTATTTGGTTTGTTGTTCTTTCTTGTACTCATCATGGCCGGTCTTTCCTCGGCCATTTCCCTGGTCGAGGCCTTTTGCTGTTCGCTGATCGATAAGTTTAGCTTTAGCCGCAAAAAGACCGTAACCGCTGTCTGTCTGCTTGGTTTTTTCGGAAGCGTGATTTTTACTACCCGCGCCGGACTTTGGATTCTCGATATCGTCGATCACTTTGTAAATAACTTTGGCCTCGTTACCGGAGGTATCGTCGAATGCCTGCTGGTGGGCTGGGTACTCAAAGCCGCCGTGGCCCGTCGCCATGTTGATCAGGCAGGGGGATTGAAGCTTTTCCGGATTTGGGATGTGCTGGTTCGCTTTGTCACACCGGCCATTCTTATCATTGTGGTCGGCTTTGCGCTCTATAGTGAATTCAGCGGGAACTATGGAGGCTACTCCACCAAAGCCTTGCTCATTTTCGGCGTAGGTTGGCTGGTTGCCGCCCTTGTCCTTTCCGTGATTCTCATGCGCTATCCGTGGGATAGTAAAAGGCTCACCCACGAGCATGAGCCAGAAGAAGATCACCTTATCGTGTAGAACGCCTGCTCTACCGCCGCCCGTCGGAATGGATCCGGCCTTCAGCGATCCATTGCAGGGCTTCGGGATAGGCAATGTGTTCTTGGGCGTGGAGTTTTTTCATCATGGTTTCGAGCGTATCGTCGTTTTCGATCGAAATGATTTTCTGGTTGATGATCGCACCGGTATCGACGCCCGCATCGACAAAGTGGACGGTGCATCCGGTAATTTTTACGCCATAATCGAAGGCTTGCTTTCCACCATCGAGTCCCGGGAAGCTGGGCAGCAGGGAGGGATGGATGTTGATGATGCGCCCTTGGTATGCGTTGAGCAGGCCGTCCTTCACCATCCGCATGAAGCCCGCCAGTGCAATAAAGTCCACGTCGTGCTCTTCCAATGTTTGGAGCACCTTTTGCTCGGCCTCGCCGTCGAGTTTGGTTTTGAACGGGGCGCAGTCAAAGTGGATCGCCGGAATATTATGCTTCCGCGCACGCTCCAAAATAGCGGCATCTGCCACGTCCGACAGGATGCACTTGATCTCCGCATCCAGCGTTCCCGCTTCGATGGCATCAATGATGGCTTGGCAGTTCGTACCCGATCCCGATCCGAAAATGGCCCACTTCAACATGTACCTACTCCTTGTCGCTTGAAGTTTTTGAAGGTACTCTGCCCTTGGTTTTTTAACAACTAAAGACAGGGAATATACATGCACCTTAAAATCAAGCCACTCAATGAAACCGCCCGTGAGATCTACTCCGACCATGGCCACTTTCACGAGGGCGATGCCGGACTCGATCTCTATGTACTCGAAGACATCACCATCGAACCCGGCGAAACCAAGCCGATCAAGCTCGGCATCGCCTGCGAGCCGGAGGATGGTCGCGCCTACTATCTTATGCCGCGTTCGAGCATTTCTAAAACGCCTCTGCGTCTCGCCAATTCCATCGGCCTGATCGACGGGGGCTACCGCGGCGAGCTCATGGCCATGTGTGATAATATCAAAGAATTCGCCTACACTGCCGAAAAAGGCCAACGTCTCTTTCAGGTTGTTGCCTGCGACTGCACCCCGATCTACTATGAGATGGTTGAAGAACTGTCGGAGACGGCAAGAGGATCGGGCGGTTTTGGTTCAACTGGAAAATAACGGATGAAACGTGGGTTGCGATCAAACTCATCACGTCTTCGTCGTCACGCATCGCGAAAGGATCCAATGCCGGAAAAATCCAAACAGCTTGAATATTCGATAAAATCGGATTCTTTCCGTGTACGCGACATGCCTGCGCAGCTACGGCCACGCGAGGAGTTTGAGCGGGTAGGATCGGAGAATGTGTCGGATGCGGTGTTACTGGCGCTGATTCTTCGTACGGGAACCAAGGGCACGAATGTCGTGGAGGTATCCCACCGATTGCTTTCGGCTTTTGGGTCGCTCACCGCTTTGGCTAAGGCTTCGATTAATGATCTTCAGTCCATCGATAGTATCGGCCCGGTGAAAGCACAGATGATCAAGGCGGCGATGGAATTGGCGCAACGACTGACGCGCGAAAGTGTCGGCGAAAGTCCGCTCGTTATCACGCCGGAACAGGCCGCTGCCGTCCTGCGTGAACGGGCGCGCACCTTGAAGACGGAAGTATTCTGGGCTCTGATGTTGGATACCAAGAACCGCCTGATTGGAGAGCCGCAGAAAATCAGCCAAGGGACGCTCAATAGCAGTCTTGTCCATCCACGCGAGCTATTTGCCAAGGCAGTCGAGTTTCGCTGTGCCGCCATCATTCTGGCTCACAATCATCCATCTGGCGACCCGACGCCGTCAGCGGAGGATATCAAAATCACGAAGCAGCTCGTTAGCGCGGGCAAAGTGATGGGCATCCGGGTACTCGACCACATCGTTATTGGCCACCGGAAATATCAACATTCCAGCGACTTCCTAAGTCTACGGGAGGCGGGACTGGTTCAATTCAGCTCAATCCGCTAGATACTAATGAAGGGAAATTCCATGAATATCCGAAGTTCCAAAATATGGATGGCCGCGCTTTGTGTGTCGCTGACTTCCGCCGAGCAGAATGCCCCGAAAATCCCAGGACAGGCGTTGGATGGGAATCCCGTTCATGAGGCCTATGTTTTTGCCCACATGAAGCACAATGACTATGGGCGGCTCTATTATTCGGTCAGCCTTGATGGGCTGCACTGGCGGGAACTCAATGGCGGGAAGCGCATTTCGGATGAGTATAAGGGGCATCCAAATATTTGCAGGGGACATGACGGTCGCTATTATTTAGTGGGCAACGATAACGATCAGGATCTGAATATTAAGTTCTGGGTGTCAGACGATTTGATTGAATGGGAACTCTACAGTAGCGTTACGCCGGAGTTGCAAAAAACAGCGGGATACGAGCATGCGCGCAACGCGATCGGTGCACCAAAGTTATTTTTTGACGACGTTTCTTTTCGCTATGTCCTGACCTGGCATACACCGCACCAGCATGGGGTTCCTGAGGCAGACGAGTCGTATTGGGCGAGCCAGCGCACGCTGTATCTTACCTCCAAGGAACTCAAAAAATTCGACAAGTTTCCACAGCGTCTGTTTCTGTGGGATATGGCAACCACCGACGCGTTCATCTGCTGGCAGGGCAATGCCTATTTTGCAATCCTCAAGGATGAGCGCTATCCATCCCTCGACTGCCCGACCGGAAAAACGATTCGTCTTTGCCATTCGGACAGCCCGCTCGGCCCTTGGTCGAAATTGTCTGTGCCGATTAGTCCGAATTTTCGAGAGGCTGCAACATTGATCCCATCGCCCGACGGTAAGGTGTGGTATCTTTACTACGAGCAGTACCCCGGTGTATCGTATGGATTGTCGGTTGCGGCCGATTTGAAAGGGCCATGGTTCCAACCCTCCGGCAATACCCATTTTGCCGATTGGGACAAATATAGTCTGCCGCCAGCGGTTCGGCATGGGTGCATGCTCCCGATCCGTCGAAGCGAGTATAGCACCTTGGTGGAAAAATTCGGGATTGCCGGGAAGTGATGATGAAAAAACAAACACTACATTTTGAAAGCATTGGCGGGGCAAGCGGGGATATGATTTTGGGCGCGCTTGTGGGTTTGGGCGTATCGGTCGATGAGTTGAACGAAGAACTCAAGTCGCTCAAGATCGATCCGTTCGAAATTGTTGTCGACGAGGTGGTGGAGCAAGGCATGAGCGGGGTGCGTGCAAAGGTGGTGCTACACGAGCACGATCATCACGACCATGGACATCACCACGGCCGCCATTTGAGTACGATCCTCAAGCTGATTGACGACAGTGAACTTCCCGCTTTGGTAAAGGAATCTGCGGCGTTGGTATTCCAGCGCATTGGCGAGGCCGAGGCGGCGATCCATGGGGTGGATATCGAAAAGATCCATTTCCACGAGGTCGGGGCGATGGATTCGATCGTCGATATGGTAGGTTGCTGCCTCGCCCTGTATAAACTGAGCGTGGATGCTGTTTCTATCCGTAGCCTGCCACAGGGGCATGGCACGATCGAATGCGCTCACGGAACCTACCCGAATCCTGCACCGGCCACGCTCCGTTTGCTCGAAGGCTTCCCGGTTGAAGAAGTCGATGAACCGTTCGAAC
This sequence comes from Kiritimatiellales bacterium, assembly GCA_003230915.1. Lineage (GTDB taxonomy): Bacteria > Verrucomicrobiota > Kiritimatiellia > Kiritimatiellales > Pontiellaceae > Pontiella. The sequence continues at coordinate 9,683 of QIHI01000007.1, forward strand.
TGGTGACGCCGACCGGCGCCGCGCTTCTCTCCACGTGGCGGACGGCGGAGATTCCTACCTCTGGAAGTCGGGCGGTCAAAACCGTCTATAGCTTTGGCCATCGTAAACTCAAGGGCAGACCCAACTTACTGCGCGCCACCCTTTATGAGGAAGCCGAAGACCAAACGGTCGACGAATGCCTCGTCCTGGAATGTAATCTCGACGATACCACGCCGGAACTGGTGGGATGTCTTTTCGAGCAGCTGCTCGATGCCGGCGCGTTGGATGTGTTCACCACGTCAGTTCTTATGAAAAAGCAACGGCAGGGTATTCTTTTGACGGTGCTGTGCATTCCTGCCGACCGGGTAATGATGCTCGATTTAATTTTCTGTGAATCTACGACCTTCGGCATTCGCGAGCGTTTGGAAAAACGCACGATTTTGGAACGTAGCTTCCAAAATGTAGAAACCCCGCACGGCGAAGTCCGCATCAAAATCGGCCGCCGCAATGGCGAAATCATCACCGCCTCGCCCGAAATCGAGGATTGCCGAAAATGCGCCGTGGAAAGTAGTGTGCCAGTGAAGAAGGTGTATGATGCCGCCTTGTCAATTTTTAGTAAGGAATAATACAAAATGCTGGCGAAACGAATCATACCCTGTCTGGATGTAACGGGCGGGCGCGTTGTGAAGGGCGTTAATTTTGTGGATCTGCGCGATGCGGGCGATCCGGTGGAATGCGCCAAGGCCTACGAGGCGCAGGGCGCGGACGAACTGACCTTTCTCGATATTACCGCTTCGAGCGACGGTCGCGAAACGATGGTGGATATTGTCCGCCATTGTGCCGAACAGGTATTCATGCCGCTCACCGTCGGTGGCGGTATCCGTACGCTGGCCGATGTACGTAATATGCTCAAGGCAGGTGCGGACAAAATTTCATTTAATACGGCGGCGATCATTAATCCAGACATTCTGAACGAATGCTCCGATTCGTTCGGTTCGCAGTGTACGGTATTGGCGATTGACGCGCGGCGCAATGGCGACGGCACATGGGGCGTATTTACACACGGCGGGCGCAATCCGACGGAGCTCGACGCGATCGAATGGGTCATCGAGGGGGCTCAGCGCGGGGCGGGGGAAATTCTACTCACAAGCATGGATGCCGATGGTACGAAGGATGGCTACGACTTGGAGCTAACGCGCGCGGTTTCCGAAGCCGTTGGTGTTCCGGTCATTGCCTCTGGCGGTGCGGGAACGCTTGAGCACCTTGCCGAAGCAGTTACCGAAGGCCAGGCCGATGCTGTGTTGGCGGCTTCCATTTTCCACTTTGGTGAATTTACGATCCGCGAAGTGAAGGAATATCTAAAAACCAAGAACATCGAGGTAAGGCTATGAGCCAGGAACTTGAAGAAGGGTTGGAACTGGCATTGGATTGGAAGAAACTGGAAAAGGCGGTGGAGGGTACAAAGGGGATCATTCCTGTGGCCGTGCAGCACGCCGACACCAAAGAAGTCATCCTGGTGGCTTACATCAACCAACTCGCTTTTGAGGAATCGCTCAAGCGCAAGATGCTGGTGCTGTGGAGCTCGTCGCGGCAGGAGCTATGGGTGAAGGGGCTGACTTCCGGCGAAACCTTCGAACTGCTCGAAGCCTATGTCAACTGCGAACAAAATTCGTTGCTGTTTGTCGTGCGTCCGAACCGCGGTGGCATCTGCCATACCAAAAATAACAAGGGCGAGCCGCGCAACTGCTACTATCGTCAGATTAACCTCGAAACATCGGCACTTGAAACCATCAACGAGTAGATCATAGACGGAGCGGGATGCTTCGTCTACGAAGAGAGAATTATGAAAATTAAAATCAACGATTTGATGCAGGAGAGTGGTGTGAAGTTCGGCACGAGCGGCGCACGCGGGCTTGCCACGGAAATGACCGATAAGGTCTGCCACATCTACACCAAGGGCTTTCTCCAATATTTGGAAGAATCGGGCGAATTGAAGAAAAATGGCGAATCCGTGGCGATTGCCGGCGACCTGCGACCCAGCACCGAACGGATTATGGCGGCGGTGGCGAAGGCCGCTTTCGATATGGGATATACCCCGATCAACTGCGGGTATATTCCTTCTCCGGCGGTGGCACTCTACGGGCAGGATCACTCCTGCCCAGCCATCATGGTGACGGGAAGCCATATTCCCTCCGACCGCAATGGGATCAAATTCAACAAGTGTTCCGGTGAAATCCTTAAATATGACGAGGAGCAGATCCGCGAACAGGTCGTTGAGGTGGATGATTCCATTTTTGGCGGAGATGCGTTCGAATTGCCGGAAGAAAACATCGATGCCCGGATCAACTATGTGAATCGTTTCCTCAAAACCTTCCCTTCGGATTGCCTGCAAGGGAAGAAAATCGGCATCTACCAGCACTCGGCCGTTGGGCGTGATATGCTCATCGAAATCTTTTCTGGCCTTGGCGCCGCTGTCACACCACTCGGCTTCTCCAACACTTTCATCCCCGTTGATACCGAAGCCATCCGTCCCGAAGATGTGAAACTGGCGCGCGAATGGTCGGAAGAAAATGGGTTCGATACAATCCTTTCAACCGATGGCGACAGCGACCGTCCGCTCATCAGCGATGAAAACGGTGAATGGCTACGCGGCGATGTGGCGTGTATTCTAGCGGCTAAATATCTCGGTGCCGACTCAGCCAGTACGCCGGTCAGTTGCAATACTGCATTGGAAAAAACCGGATGGTTCCCTGATATCCGCCGCACCAAAATTGGATCGCCCTTTGTGGTAGCGTCGATGATCGAGGCTTCCTTTGCGGGCTGCAAAGGCGTGATCGGCTACGAAGCCAATGGGGGATTCCTGACGAATAGCGATTTCCCCATCGCAGGGGAAACACTGCGCGCCCTGCCGACGCGCGATGCCGTCCTTCCGACACTCGCCATTATCCTACTCTCCATCCAACAGTGCAAGCCGATCTCGGCCTTGCTGGCCGACCTGCCGCAGCGTTTTACCGCTAGTGACCGCATTCAGGATTTCCCGACCGAAGAGAGCGTAAAGATCCTCAAACGTTTCGAAGACCGATCGGCCATTGAGGAGGCCTTTGGCAATGCTTTTGGAAAGGTTGAATCCATCGACCGCACTGACGGCCTGCGCGTGACCTTCGAGTCGCAGGAAGTCCTGCATATGCGTCCCTCCGGCAATGCGCCTGAGTTTCGCTGTTATAACGAAGCGGGGAGTGAAGCACGCGTTCAGAAGATGCAGCGCATCAGTATGGAGATCCTGCTACGCATGAAAAGTGATGCGTGAGCCGTATTTTCTTTTCACGCGCCACGTTTCACTCGTCATATTTTTGATTGCACACCGAGGCGTAAAAGCTACCATTCGATCTTACATAAAACGAGAAAATCCATGGCCATAGTACCCGACAGGAAAACATTTTTAGAGCAGGCGAAGCGGGGGAATTTGGTGCCGGTTTGGAAGGAACTTCTAGCCGATCAAGAGACTCCTGTTTCAGCCTACGAACGAGTCCGCACCTACTTGCGGCAGCGCGAGCATGCCTCGCATACGTACCTGCTCGAAAGTGTCGAGGGGGGCGAAAAGATTGGGCGCTATTCCTTCATCGGCGGAACGCCGCGTACCATTATTCGCGCCTATGGCCGCCGGGTGGAAGTCGCTACCAATGGGGACGCGCCGCAGGTGATCGAGGATATCGACCCGCTTGACGCGCTGAAAAACCACATGGCACAGTTTTCTCCCGTGGTGGATGATCCGTCGCTTCCGCGCTTTGTTGGCGGAGCGGTGGGATTTCTTGGCTACGATATGATTTCACAGTTCGAGCCGCGTATTCCGGTGATTGGGAACGATGACATTGGTAACCCTGATATGGTTTTTATGGTGACGGATGGGTTGATTATCTTTGATCGGGTGAAGCACCGGTTGAAGGTTTTGGCTAACGCCCATATCGAAGGCGATCCGAATATGGCCTACGACAAGGCGCTGGCACAGATCGGTGAGTTGTGCGAGGCGCTGCAGACTCCGATCAAGCGGGTGCTGATCGATACGCACGACGAGATCGAGCCGTTAGAGCCAAAGTCGAACACCACGAAGGAAGAATATCTGGAGATGGTCGATCGGGTGCAGGAATATATTCATGCCGGAGATGTGATCCAGACCGTAATTTCGCAGCGCTTCGAAGTGGAGAACGAGGCTGATTCGCTGGATGTCTATCGTGCGTTGCGCACCATCAACCCGTCACCCTACATGTTTTGCCTCGATATGGGCGAAAGCGCCATCATTGGCACTTCGCCGGAAATCCATGTTCGCTGCGAGGACAAGCTTGTTGAAGTGCGGCCCATTGCCGGCACCCGCCCGCGCGGTAGGACGGTGGAAGAGGATCTGGCCTTTGAAAAAGATTTGTTGACCGACCCCAAGGAGCGCGCCGAGCACATTATGCTCGTTGATCTCGGTCGTAACGATATTGGCCGTGTCTGTGAGTTTAACTCGGTCGAGGTTTCCGACCTGATGGTGATTGAACGCTACAGCCACGTGATGCACATTGTCTCCGACGTAACCGGAACGCTGTCCGATGAGCACGATGAATACGACGTGATGCGTGCCAGTTTCCCAGCGGGCACCGTCAGCGGCGCGCCGAAGATCCGCGCGATGGAAATCATTGCCGAGCTCGAAAAGAGCAAGCGCGGCCCCTACGCCGGGGCGGTGGGCTACTTCAACTATAACGGAAACTTTGATTCGGCGATTACCATCCGTACAGTCATCCTCGACAAGAATAAGGCCTATGTTCAGGCTGGAGCTGGGATCGTCGCCGACTCCGTGCCGATCAATGAATACGAGGAAACGCGCAACAAGGCGCGCGGAATGATGAAAGCACTCTCCCTTGCCAAGCACTACCACGCCGCCCGTACTGCAGAGAAATAGCACGCAAAGCCGCAAAAAAATGAATGAAAATGAAATAGCCAAAGGAATAGTTGATGCTTCTTTTGCAATTCATTCAAAGTTGGGTCCGGGTTTACTGGAAAGTGTGTATGAGACCATCTTGGCCGATGAATTGACTCGCAGAGGATTTGCAGTAAGACAACAAGTGTCCATAGATATTGAATATAATAACGAAAGTTTTTAGGGGCCTTCCGCGCCGATTTGATCGTCAATGAGAAGGTGATTGTTGAACTAAAGTCGGTGGAAAGTGTTAAGCCTGTTCATAAAAAACAAGTATTGACCTATCTTCGCTTAACGAATCTAAAGCTGGGTTTATTGATTAACTTTGGAGAGAATCTAATTAAAGACGGGATAAGTAGAGTGGCTAACGGCCTATAGCTTTGCGGTCTTTGCGGCTTTGCGGCTTTGCGAGAAAAGGATTTTAAAAATGATTTTAGTGATAGATAACTACGACTCTTTTACCTACAACCTCGTGCAGTATCTAGGCGAACTGGGTGCGGAGATGCGTGTATTCCGAAATGATGAAATCACCGTAGAACAGGCCGTCGCGCTCAGCCCCGAAAAGGTGCTCGTTAGTCCGGGGCCATGCACACCGAAGGAAGCCGGTATTTCGTGCGATATCGTTCGCGAGTTTGGATCGCGCCTGCCGCTATTTGGTGTCTGCCTTGGCCACCAATCCATCGGCGATGTCTATGGTGGAAAGGTTATTCGCGCTGACCGTCTGATGCATGGGAAAACGTCTCCGATGATTCATGAAGGCGAAAGCCTATTCAAAGGGTTGCCGAGCCCGTTTGATGCGACCCGCTACCATTCCCTAATCGTCGAACGCGAAACCTTGCCGGATTGCCTGGAAATTACCGCATGGACGGCAGAGGGCGAAATCATGGGCGTTCAGCACAAGGAGTATCCGGTGCATGGAGTCCAATTTCATCCGGAATCCATCCTGACGCTGGAAGGCAAGAAGCTCCTGCAGAACTTCCTGGACCTCTAAAATCTAAGCCACGGGATGGCCCACTCGTGCCCATAGACTATACCAATCCTCTCGGCTGTACTCAATGTCGAGTGCTGTTGGGGCCGCCTGAATTCGTTGTGGATGCGTCGATCCGATCAGAGGTTGAATTTTAGCAGGGTGCTTTAAAATCCATGCGAGGATAAGGATCCAATCTTCGGTTTCATATTTTTCGGCCTGCCTCTTAATTTCCGCGTCGACCCGTTGTTCGTCTTCGGGGGAAAAGGTGTTGTTCCACGCGGGGTAGGCCCCGCCTCCGACCGGGCACCAGGCTTGCGGGATGATCCCCTGTTCGAGGCATTGATCCAATGTTCCGTCGGTATAGGCATCGATGTTGTGGATGTTAATTTCGACTTGGTTGACGATGAGCGGGTAG
>QIHI01000089.1 GCA_003230915.1 Kiritimatiellales bacterium
TACAGGCGTTTCAGGACGGAGAATGCAGGATCAATGGAAGCGACTTCTGCAACCAGTTGCAGTTGTTCGACTAATACTGGGACACTAGTGAGGCATTATATGTATTAATTAATAGCATTAATGCTATAAAGATGAAGGGGTTATGGACGATAAAAATAAGGCCGTTGCTGAAGATGGAACGGTGCCGAATGGGGATTTTGCAGGATGAGGTTTCCGAGAAAACGGGTATAGCGCAGTCGGCGATGAGTCTGTTCATTATGCACGGCCTGCTGGAGGTCGTGACGGTGAACGCCGTTGGACGATGAAGCCGGAGTTGGGTCTCTCCAAAACTCTCAATCAGTGATTTTTGCGTTGGTCGGTGCAATGACCTTCTATACTGATACCGATGGCTTTCAAGGGCACGGACTCGGACGTAGGAGCCGATTGATCCCGGGGTCTATGCTTTCCGTTTCGTTTGCGGTATGACCCGTTCCTTCGTTTCTTTTAGGCTTTCGCCAAAATGGGTCTTCCGGTTCCGGTAAAACGCCCGATCCTCATTGTTGGAATGGTAATGGGGGCGCGGATAGCCTGAATATATTTTTCGAGCATAATAAACTATAATGATAGTAATATTGCTCATATATCCATTTTAATTTAGTATTGAGCAAATATAAGAACAGTATATATTATATTTACCGCGCTATATATTGCTCTATTTACTTGACATCATCAGGATATGAGCTATATTCACAGCATGATGAAGATAGAAAATATGGGAAACGAGGCTGTTCAGGCCGAACTGGGAATGCGACTGAAACGCGAACGGCTGAATCAGAACATCACTCAGGCTGTGCTGGCGAAGCAGGCGGGGATTTCCCGCCGTACTCTCGTGGCGGCGGAAAAAGGCGAAGGCACCACGCTCGAAACCTTGATTCGGATCCTGCGTAGTCTAGGAAAGATTAATCAGCTCGATCAATTCCTGCCAGAACCGCTGATCAGCCCTATCCAGCTTGCCAAGCTTAAAGGCAAGGTGCGCCAGAAAGCCTCCGGTAAACTCCAGTATCCAATCGAACACCATACAGCGTGGAAATGGAAGGAGGATTAGTATGCCCGCCATCGCCGCAGAAATTTTGCTTTGGGGGAACACGGTTGGTGCTGCCGCCTGGGATGTGGACAAGAATGCTACGGGGTTTGAATATGCCTCGGACTTTCTTGAAAGCGGAATTGAACTTGCCCCGCTGACCATGCCGCTTGCGGATCGAGTTTATTCATTTCCAGAGCTTGGAAAAGAGGCGTTCCACGGATTGCCCGGTATGCTGGCTGATTCGCTACCGGACAAATTTGGCAACCTGTTGATTGATGAGTGGCTGATGCGTACCGGTCGGAGTGCCTCGGATTTTTCTCCTATTGAGCGGCTTTGCTACATTGGGTCGCGCGGGATGGGAGCGCTGGAGTTCCGCCCTTCTGTTCGTACCCGGCAAGGTGGATCAATTCCGGTCGATATCGCGGAGCTGGTGAGCCTCGCCAATAGGGCGTTAGCAGAAAAGAAGATGCTCGACACCACCTTCAGAAGCCATTCCGAGGAGAGTACCGAAGCGATGCGCGATATCCTGCGTGTGGGTACCTCGGCGGGCGGCGCGCGCGCCAAGGCGATCATTGCTTGGAACGAGGCAAGCGGAGAAGTCCGGTCAGGGCAAGTGAAGGCTCCGGCAGGTTTTGGCTATTGGCTCATGAAATTCGATGGGGTTTCCGGCAACCGCGATAAAGAACTCAACGATCCGCAGGGATTTGGCCGGGTCGAGTACGCCTACTACCGGATGGCGCTGGCGGCGGGGATTGAGATGAGTGAGTGCCGTCTTTACGAAGAGGGCGGCCGTAGCCATTTCATGACGCGCCGCTTTGATCGTACAGCCGAAGGCCGGAAGATTTTCATGCAGACCCTCTGCGGTATTGCTCACATGGATTTTAATCAAGCTGGAGCCTACAGCTACGAACAGGCGATGGACGTTGCCCTGAAAATTGGGCTGGGCAAGGATGCGCTCGAACAGCTTTTCCGGCGTATGATTTTCAATGTGATGGCGCGCAATCAGGACGACCATACCAAGAATATTTCCTTCCTCATGAATAAACGCGGGCAGTGGTCTCTCGCCCCAGCCTATGACATGACCTATAGCCACAACCCCGCCGGCGCATGGACGCACCAGCACCAAATGCGCATCAACGGCAAGCGCGATGAGTTTGTGCGAGAGGATTTCCACGCCGTCGCCCGGCGTTTTGATATCGCCACCGCGGCGGTTGTGGAAGAGATGATTGAAGAGGTCGACCGTGCGTTGGATATGTGGCCAACCTTGGCCAACGAAGATGGTGTGCCGGAAAAAATAGCCGTGCACATCGCTGCTAATCATCGCCGATTGGCAACCCTTCCATGTGGAGCCTGATCGGCTTTGCTAGAGCAGGCTGGATAAGGTCGCCCCAGTGACCTTGCAGATGTGAAAATCTGTAAGAATTACAGAAAAACGTGTGATGTCAACCGTTGTTGGGTAACCACGCTTCTACAAAAGCAGGTTACTCGGTTGTGTCGTGAAGTTTCAACAAAGGAGTACACTATGAAAATAATTTTGATCGGAGCCTCTGGAAAAATTGGAACGGCGGTGCTACAGGCTCTTTCTGCGCAGCACGAGATTATTCGAGTCGGATCGCGAAATGGAGATGTGGTCTGCGACTATACCAATCCGGATTCGGTTAAACACCTATTTAGTTCGGTAGAGCATTTTGATGCGTTGATTTGTGCCGCGGGCGGCGACAGCACGTTCAAATCGTTCACCGAGCTGACCGATGAGGATTACCGCTATGGGTTTGAACGTAAATTCCTGAGTCAAGTTCGGTTATTGGAGCTAGGAACTCCCTATGCCAACTCCGGCGCGTCGTTCACCTTCACTAGCGGTTTTCTGAGCCATTATCCCAACGCTTTCAGTATCGCAACAGGACCATTGAATGCTGCCATTGACACCTTTGTAATGAATACGGCTCCGCTACTGCCCAAGGGAATCCGCCTCAATATGGTGAGTCCCGCACCGATTGTTGAGCCCGACCAAAAAACAACCGGAGTGGTTACGGCTGCCGAAACGGCAGAATTTTACGTCCAGGCCATCGAAGGCGATTTTACCGGGAAAATCCTTCGGGCATGGGGAGGACTTCCTACTTAGCAGGGGTGTCCTTTTCCCTGATTTTAGTCGACAGAAATAAACTTGAAATGTACGTCTAAAATTTAGATAATTCGCAAATTTTTGCAGTAGGATACCACGGCATCGGTTGAATTCTAAGGTGTTGAAATAACCATTCCAACTAAGGTTGGAATAAAGGAGGGGTACGATGAGAAAGGCTGCATTAGTTAAGTATGTAAGGTTAGTTTCTATAACCGGATTAATCTTTGGATTAACCCATAGCGCCTCGGCGGAATATAAGATGGATCGCACCTCTTTGCCGATCAAACAACCGAAGCGGCCGACCTATAGTGAACTCGATGTCCGCAATGTAAAAACAACACCTTCTTTCTTCGAGGTCAAGGCACCTGCAAAAGCCCCCAATGTGGTGATCGTACTGATCGACGATGTTGGTTTTGGTGTCACCAGCACGTTCGGCGGGCCGATCCAGACTCCCACGCTTGACGCGCTTGCCGCTGAAGGCTTGCGCTTTAATAATTTCCATACCACGGCACTTTGTTCTCCGACCCGTAACGCGCTCAAAACGGGACGGAATCACCACACCACCAACACCGGGTCCATTATGGAATCCTCAACGGGATTTCCCGGAAATACCGGACAGGTTCCGAACAGCGTTGCCCCATTGGCCGAAATGCTCCGGCTTAACGGCTACAGCACCGGAGCCTTCGGCAAGTGGCATGAAACCGCCGCGTGGGAAACCAGTGTTTCCGGGCCCTTCGACCGTTGGCCAACCCATCAGGGTTTCGATAAGTTCTATGGCTTTATCGGCGGCGAGACCGATCAGTGGTATCCGCTGATTTATGACGGAACCACGCGCGTCACTCCACCGCATACAGAGGGCTACCACTTTACGGTTGATATGACCGATCAAGCCATCGGCTGGGTGAAGGCGCAGCAATCCATGACACCGGATAAACCGTTCTTCGTCTACTACGCCACTGGAGCCGTCCACGCACCGCACCATGTGCCGAAGGTTTGGGCCGATAAATACAAGGGTCAGTTTGATAAGGGATGGGATCAGGTTCGGAAAGAAACCATCGCCCGTCAGCTAGAGATGGGGGTCATCCCCGCCGGCACTCAATTGGCCCCGAAGCCCGAGGAAATCGTGGACTGGGATACACTTCCCGATCCGAGCCGTCGGCTTTTTGCCCGTCAAGCGGAAGTCTTTGCCGGATTCATGGAACAAACCGACCACGAGGTGGGACGCTTTATTGAGGCGCTGGAAGAAATCGGTGAAATGGACAACACGCTCTTTATCTATATTGCCGGCGACAACGGCACGAGCGCCGAGGGTGGATTCGTGGGCATGTATAACGAAATGACCTACTTCAACGGCGTTACCGAGAAGGTGGAGGATTTAATTCCGTTAATCGATGAGTGGGGAGGCCCCTACACCTTCCCGCATATGGCGGCGGGCTGGGCCGTCGCTTTCGATGCTCCGTTCTCATGGACCAAGCAAGTGGCTTCCGACTTCGGCGGAACTCGCAACGGCATGGTCATCCGCTGGCCAAACGGAATTGACAGTAAAGGCGGGCTACGCACGCAGTTCACGCATTGCATTGATATTGCTCCCTCTATTTTGGAAGCGGCGATGCTTCCGGAACCCACGAGTGTGAATGGTACGGTGCAGACTCCCATCGAGGGAACGAGCCTGCTCTATACCTTTGACGATGCGGAGGCCAAGGAAAGGCACACCACGCAGTATTTCGAAATGTTTGGTAACCGCGCGATCTATCACGAAGGCTGGCTCGCCCGCACCCTCCATCGCGCACCGTGGCAGACCGTCGATATGCCGCCGTTAGAGACGGACGTGTGGGATTTGTACAACGTCAAGGAAGACTTCAGCCTCGTGAATAACCTCGCGGCGGAATACCCGCAAAGGCTGGAAAAGATGCAGGCCTTGTTTATGAAAGAGGCCGAGAAGTATCATGTGTTGCCCATCGATGACCGGGTTATTGAGCGCATGAATCCCGCTCTCGCAGGGCGTCCGGATCTGTTGGGCGACCGCACATTGATCACACTTTATGATGGTATGGACGGCATGCTGGAAAACACCTTCATGAATGTGAAGAACCGCTCGAAAACCATCACCGCCGAGCTGGTGATTCCCAAGGTCGGCGCGAATGGCGTAATCTTGGCTCAAGGCGGTCGCTTCGGCGGCTGGTGTCTCTATATGAAGGACGGAAAACCGATCTATACCTACAACTTCCTTGGTCTTGAGCGCTACACGGTTGCCTCGTCGGACGAAGTGCCTGCAGGGAATGCGACGGTCGTGCTTGATTTCGTCTATGATGGCGGGGGGTTGGGCAAAGGTGGCATAGCGACGATCTCCATTAATGGGAAAAAAGTGGCCGAAGGCCGGATCGAAAAAACGCAGCCGCTGATCTTCTCTGCGGATGAAACGGCGGATGTGGGCCTCGACAATCAGACCCCCGTTGCCGAAGGCATCGGAATCGGGCGCGCCGAAACCCGCTTCACCGGAAAGATCCATAAGGTCATTCTTGAAGTGAAAGATGCAAAGTAGGGCGCTGCGCGAACGCGCTCGTATAATTCACATGCGATGCTGCAAGCATCGCATGTGACATTTATAGCTCCGAAAGCACGCTGAATTCCCCATTCCAATCCTTGGGAGGATTGGCTATTATCTCTTTAATCTTGGAGAATAAATATGCGTCGTTTGTATTTTACCCTGCTTCTACTCATTGCTGTTCCCGTCTTTGGAGCCGAGTCGGAACACCCGTTGCTACCCGCCGACACGTCGAGCCCGCGAGCCACGCTGAATAGTTTTATGGAAAACTGTGAGACGGCCTATCTGTTGCTCAAGGAAAAAGGAAGAGACCAGACTGATGTTCAAGCACGGTTGGAGGTTAACGAGGCTATTCGAAACCTCAAACAATGCATGGATATGCGCGCGGTGGCTGAGTTTCGCCGCGATAATTCCACGAAGGAAGCAGCCGTTGCGCTCAAGGAAGTGCTCGACCGCATTAAGCTTCCGAAGCAAAAGAATATTCCTGACCGCAAAATGATGACCAACGAGGATGGATCGCTCATAGAAAATTGGACGATCCCTAACACCGAACTTACGTTCCAGTTGATCCAAGAGGGACCGTACTCGGGCTCCTATCAGTTCAGTTCCTCCACCGTGGATCGTGCGGGAGAATTTCTCCAACGCGTGGATCACTTGCCCTATAAAAAAGGAGCGACCGAAGGGTTCGCGACCTCCTATCTAACTTCGCCCGGAAACAAAGGGTTGGCCGAATTGATTAAACGACTACCCGCCTCGATGCGGGAGCGTAAAAATGGTCAGGCGGTCTGGCAATGGGTGGGTATTGGGGCCGTACTATTTGGAATGATGTTTCTCATGGCGATTATCTATACGCTCGGTCGCCGGGTTTCGCGCGGAGGAGCTGCGGCTGGACTGGTTAAATACGTGCTGGGTCTGGCCTTCCCGATCGTGGCCGTTTTTATTCCTCTTACGGCCATTCGTATTATTGAAAACGATCTGGTGATCTCCGGGGCGACCCTTTACATCGCGAAATTCAACCTCGGGTTGCTGGTTCTCTTTTGCAGCATGGTGGTGGTGCTGGGCATTGGCCGTCGCGTAGGCGAAGTGATCGTTTCTTCACCGAATATTAAAGCACAAAGTGTCGACGCCCAGCTCATCCGGATCATCAGCCGCTTACTGGGGTTCACCTTTGCGATGGCATTGCTGTTGCAGGGCGGACAGCACTTGGGCATTCCGCTCTCCTCGCTCCTCGCAGGAGCGGGCGTGGCCGGCATGGCACTGGCACTCTCCGCGCAAGATGTGCTTAAGAATGTGTTCGGTAGCATCATGTTGGTGATGGACAAGCCGTTCAGGCTTGGCGAACGTATCAAGGTCAAACACTACGACGGTGTCGTCGAAGAGATCGGCCTGCGCTCCACCAAGATTCGCCTGCTTAACGGCCACCAAGCCATCATTCCCAACGAAGACATGGCCAAGAGCGATATCGAAAATATTGGCCGCCGCCCCTTCATTCGTCGTGTCGTCGAAATTCCACTCCCGATCGATATTGGATCTGCTAAAGCGAAAAAGGCGGTTGAGATTGTGCAGGATCTATTAAAAGATCATGAAGGGTTCAACCCCGAATTTCCACCGCGCGTCTGGCTCAACGATTTCGAGCGCGACCATCTCGAACTCAAGATGATTTACTGGTACCACCCGCCGGACTACTGGAAATATACCGAACACGCCGACCGCGTGAATCGCCAAATTCTCGATGCGTTCGAGGCCGCCGACATTGCCATGGCCCTCCCAGCCTTCAGCACTCGCGTAGACGATGCTTCCAATCTCATTACTCCGGCTCCAGAGCTAACGTAACGTTAACCCAGATTTTTAGGCACTCTCTCCGGCGATCCAACCGGTAGTCCAGCAGAGCTGGAGCGAATAGCCGCCGGAGGGTCGGCTGATGTGGAGCAGGTCGCCGACAATATATAGGTTCGAATGCAGTCGCGATTGCATGGTGCGTGTGTCGATCTCGGCCAGATCAACTCCGCCGTCGCTGATAACGGCCCAATCGTAGCCCATCGTTCCGGTGATGGTTAGGGGTAGGTCTTTGAGCCGTTTGGCCAGAAGTTTTCGCTCCTCTTGTGTCACACTATTTACCTTCTTTTCCAGCAACTTTTCCGGAAGATTGATCGCCAAAGCGCGAGCCATTCCCATGGGAGCGAGTGGTTTGATCACGTTCCGAACCATCTTGTTCTTATTTTCATTGAAGGTCTCGATCACGCGACGATCAACTAGGTGGATTTCGGTTCCGGGCAATAGATCGATAGTGGCCGCTACCGACCCGTTTTGGAGTAGTTTTTTCACGGCATTGGCACTGTTGAGGATCAGCGGTCCCGACAGGCCGAAGTGGGTAAATAAGATTTTACCCTGTTTGGAAAGGGATTCTCCTGTGGTGGCGGTGAAGGTGATTCGCATGGGATCGAGCGCGGTGCCGGATAGATCCTTCACCCATTGCTCTTTCACGCGCAAGGGGACAATATCGGGGGTAGCTTCGCAGACGGTATGACCCATTTCGCGTAGCCAGCCCATTCCATCACCGGTCGACCCGGTGGCTTTGTAAGAGGCTCCTCCAGTGGCAAGAACGAGGCTTTCAGCCATGAATGAACCTCGGTTGGTTTCGATCCCGGTTACCAAACCATTTTCGACCCGCAGGTGTTTGACCTCGATTCCAAAGCGGATCTCCACCTTATTTTCATGCATGTATTCAGTTAATACGCGGGTGACATCGGTGGCTTGATATGTGTGTGGAAAGGCGCGTTTACGCTCTTCGACAATGAGCGGAAGACCGCGTTCCTCGAAGAAATCGAAGGTCTCCTGCACCGCGAAGCGCGAGAAGGGGGAGAAGAGAAATTTACCGGACTCGCCGAAGAAGGAGAGGAAGGCGCGGGTGTCGAATTCGGCGTTGGTAATGTTGCAGCGCCCGCCGCCGGTTAAGTTGAGTTTTTCGCCGGGTTGGCGGTTTTTTTCCACCACCAACACGCGCCGCCCGCATGCCGCCGCTCGCCCAGCCGCCATCATGCCTGCGGGACCGGAACCCACCACGATTACATCAAATTTTTTCATGCCGGAAAATCTATCAGATCCATTCAGTGGCGCGATTTAATTTATGGTGCTGTTCCGGTGTACTTTGGCGAACCCCATTTGTATGCTGTTCCGAAATAACAAGAGGTGCGTATGAAACGGATGGGATTTTTAGGACTGGCTTGGGGTCTAGCTTTTTCAACGGGAGCCGATCCCGCCTTGGTGGACTTTGAACGGAACTGGATTTTCCCGCAGGAGCTGGGCGGGTTGAAGTACGAGGTCTCAGAAAAATATGAGACGGCTGATTTGGGCTACCGAATCCTCTACCGCAAGGGCGAGTCTTTCGAGGCTGAAGTCGCTATCTATGATCTCGGGCGGGAGGCGATCCCCAACGGAGGTAAAGGGGAGGGCATCGACCGTGTCCTGCAAAGTGTAGAAGACGATTTGCAGTTGCGCCTGAAATACAGAGAACTCGATGCTCTCAAGAAACTAAAGACCCGTATCGTATCAAAAGAGAAGATACTCCGGTTTGCGACGGCGAAATCCACCTACACAGAAACCGCCCCTCCGAATACAAAAAAGGTTCAGGCCATTTATGTAACGGGCATTCAAAATCAGTTCGTCCGACTCCGCTTTACCTTTGATTGGAGGAAAAGAGGGTCGGCGTTGGAGATGGCGAACCAGATGATGGCTCAGCTGACAAAGACGACTACAGCCCAGCCCAAGGAGGAGGAACTCCTCATGGCTTCCTGTTCCACATTTCTGAACGATCCCTACAGCTATGGAGGACTCTCGTCAGCGAAATACCTCATGGATAAAGCAAAGGAAATGGATAATCTCGGTGTCTACACGCATCTGTTTGTCTGGCCAATGGAGTATTGGGATAAGCCAGAAAATGCCGACCTACTCGTTGCGGCTTACTTTGCGGGCATGTTGCAGGTCGTCGTGCCACAAAAGCGGGATGAAGGGGGCGATTTTGAAGCTTTTGAGGCGATGCTCAATACCTATGAAACCCTGCGTTCAAAGGATCAGGTCGGTGACATTGCTAAAATTGAGGAGTGGGCAAAACATCCAGACCGCCGAGCGTTATACGAGAAGCTACTGATCGTGGAATAAGAAAAAGATTCCCCAAAATTCCTAAAACAGGAGATTCCCGCCATCGATCTAAGGGAACTATTTTGGAGATACCATGTGGGCGGCTAGTCAGCCATCTGCGCTTTAATGCGTATTTCGACATCATGCTCGTAAAGTGCGGTGAGCGTCTCCTCGAGATCGCCTTCCATGACGCGGTCGAGCTTGTAGATCGTTAGGCCGATACGATGGTCGGTGAGGCGATTTTGCGGGAAGTTGTAGGTGCGGATCTTTTCGGAGCGGTCGCCGGAACCGACCATCGATTTACGTTCAGAGGCCTGTGCTTCTTCGTTTTCGCGTTGTTGGTTGTCATAGATTCTAGCACGCAGGACTTTCAGGGCGGCCGCCTTGTTCTTGTGTTGTGAGCGTTCGTCCTGGCACTGCACCACCGTACCGGTAGGGATGTGAGTGATGCGGATGGCGGAGTCGGTGGTATTAACGTGCTGACCGCCCGCACCCTGCGCGCGGTAGGTGTCGATCCGCAGATCTTCGTTCCGAATTTCAATATCGACTTCCTCGACTTCGGCCAGAACGGCAACGGTGGCGGCGGAGGTGTGTACGCGGCCTTGCGTTTCGGTCTGGGGTACGCGTTGCACACGGTGGGTTCCACCTTCGTGCTTAAGAGCTTTGTATACATCTTCGCCTTCGACAGAGAAGGAAATTTCTTTATAACCGCCAGATTCGGAGGGGCTGACATCCATAACGCGATGTTTCCAGCCTTTAACATCGAAGTAACGGGTATACATGCGGTAGAGGTCGCCGCAGAAAATGCCCGCCTCGTCGCCGCCGGTACCCGCCCGGATTTCCATGATCACGTTGCGGCTGTCGGTGGGGTCGGGCGGAATAAGCGAAACCATCATTTCACGTTCGGCAGGCGGTAGCTTCTCTTCCACTTCAGTAATCTCCATTTCGGCGATCTCGCGCAGCTCCTCATCGGAGCCGCCGTCGGCCAAAATAGCTTCACTTTCGGTTTTGGTATCCAGCAAATTCAGATAGCGAGTTGCACACTCGGCGAGCTTCTTTTTATGCGAGTATTCCTGCATGCACTCTTTCATCTTTCTCGGATCGGCGGAAACCTCTGGCTGCGACATACGAGTTTCAAGGTCGCTAAGCTGAATCTTGAGCTGTTCGAGGTAGCTGTGGTTAATCATGGATACCGCCGTTTAGATGGGGATGAGGTGTAGACACAAAAAGGCCGAACATGCGTTCGCAGGTTCGGCCTTTCGGGTGCGGTCGCTAGTAAGTACCTTCGGCGAAGCGCTTGTTGAAGCGATCCACGCGGCCTTCCGTATCGATCAGCTTAGCACTGCCCGTAAAGAACGGATGGCAGCTCGAACAGGTGTTCACGTGCATCTCTTTTACGGTTGAGTTGGTTTTGATCTCGTTTCCACAGGCACAACGAATCGTGGCTTCTTCATAGTTTGGATGAATATCAGTTCTCATGGCTAAAATCCTCGTGTTCAATTGGGAGCGTGGTTTTTAAACAAACTGCCCCAGCCAAGCAAGGCTTGTTTCAGTTTTTTTACAAAATCTCGAACGCGATTTCCTCCTCAATCCGGGAGGTTCTTTTGCGGGTTATTGGTTGTACCGGCGGAATCTTTTAGGATATAACCCGTCCTTTGATTTGAAGAAACCCCGCTCGGGCATCAATGAATAAGGAGTTTTTAAAATGAATGTTTTGCACATATGCGCCAATCCGAAGCCGACCGAGGAGTCCGTTTCCAAGCAACTCGCCGCCGCCTTTTTTGGCAAGTTGATCGAGCTTCGGCCGGATGTTGAACTCGTGAATACCGATCTCTACGACGAAAAACCACCGTTCTACTCCTACGAACTCTACAAGCGCGCCTGGTATCCCATTTTCGACGAATCCTACGAACCGTCTAAGGCCGAGGAAATGGCGCAGAACTATGCCGCCAAACAGGCTGAAGCTTTTAACGCCGCCGACGTGGTGGTGCTTACGATGCCGATGTGGAACTTTTCCGTTCCCGCGATCATGAAAGCGTGGATGGATCAAATCCTTTGCCCCAATCTAACCTTCACCATCAGTCCCGAAGAGGGTGCTAAGGCGCTGCATAAGGTAAAAAGTATCGTGCTGCTCGTCGCTTCCGGCGGGGTCTATAAAGAGGACGATGACCGCGATGCACTAACCCGCCAAGTTCGCCACGCCTTCGGCTTCATTGGCATCGATAATATCGAAATCGTCTGGGCCGATGGCCAGGACTCGTTCTTTAATATGGACTGCGATGCGCGTAAGGAAATGGCACTCGAAGCCGCCGCCGAAACCGCCGAAGATATTGCCGAGCTTGAACTCACTGCAGCTACCGAATAAGACCCATGGCGGTATTTGTTAAAATCTGCGGAATCTGCTCCAGGTCTGACCTTGAGCAGATTTCTGCTTTTCAGCCCGACGCGGTTGGTTTTATCCAATGGCCGAAATCAAAACGTCATGTGGATCCGAAAAGGGTCGGCCAATGGGCAACGCCTGAAGGCATTCAACGCGTCGGTGTATTCGTTGACCCCACCGAGGCCGACCTTGCACATGCCGCGCAACATGGGCGGTTTGATGTCTTGCAAGTGCATCGCGTTTCAAGCGGGTGGACGTTAGATCGGGATTTATTCAAAGGCTTGGAAGTCTGGCGCGCGCTTAACCCCACTGAACTCTATTTCGATGAATCCCATTTTGAATATGACCGCTACCTGCTCGATTCCTATGATCCAGGCACGATTGGAGGAACAGGGCAGGTCTGCGACTGGGAAAAAGCGAAGATGTTGATCCAATCGCTGAAAACATCGGTCCTGTTGGCTGGCGGCCTCACGCTGGGCAACGTTGCCGAAGCCATCGAACATGTTCGACCTTGGGGCATCGATGTCAGTTCTGGGGTCGAAATTGAACCTGGTGCAAAGGACATTGCAAAGGTCGAAGCCTTCATCAAAGCCTGCCGAACAACATGATTACCACGCGCTTTGCGCCCAGTCTGACGGGTTATCTGCATCTAGGTCATGTGCTACACATGATCTATGTTTGGGGCATCGCCCACGCTCGGGGAGGGCAGGTAATTTCACGTATCGAAGACCACGACCTCTCGCGCAATCGCCCAGAATATGAACCGGCCATCCTCGCCGACATGCAGTGGCTCGGCTTTGTGCCGGATCGTGGAATTTTGACGGCGGATGCACCGAGACCTTCGCCCTACCGCCAAAGTGACTGCCTCCACCACTATGAGGAAGCACTGCACTTGCTCGCAGAGAAGGGATGGATCTATGGCTGTGAATGTAGTCGTAAGGAGATTCTCAACCAGCAACAGGAAGGACAGGACGAACTCTGCTATTCAGGAACCTGCGCGAAAAAGAACCTTCCACTCGAAGGGAACACCGTGCGTTTCCGCGTTTCACCCGGAAAAATCGCCTTCCACGATTTGGCACTAGGTGATTACCATCAGGCACCGGCGACCCAGTGCGGCGACTTTTCGCTTCGTGATCGAAACGGTCAGTGGACCTACCAATTCTGTTGCGTGTGCGACGATATCCGCCACGGCATTAACCTTGTTGTGCGCGGCGAGGATATTCTTCCTAGCACCGGTCGCCAAATCCAGCTCTTTCATGCTTTGGGGCAAGAGCCTCCGATCTATTTCCACCATCCGCTCCTCTCCGACGGCTCCGGCGAAAAGCTCAGCAAGCGCCAGCACTCTGAAAGCATTGCTCAGTTGCGAGAAACCGGCATCTCCGTCGAAGAGATCATTGGCCGTACCGCCTTTGCTGCAGGACTCATCTCCGAGTACGCACCCCTGTCGGCAGAGTCTATCTTTGAGTATGTAGCGGCGCTTCTTAGAAGCGTTCCTGCCCGCTAAATCCCTCCACCGATCAGCGGCTCTAAGAGCCGCTGCTACATCCTTGGGCGCTTCTAAGAACCTCCGCTTTATTTCTCCCTCAATTCATCGAGCCGATGCGTGATTACGTAGTCGTGGAAGATTTGAATGAGGCCTTGGCGGGCGAGGGCGGAACGGTAGATTTTTGGGGTATGGTCGGGGCCAAAGAGCGTATGGGCTGTTTGGCGGATGATGCTGTTGGTCGGTTCGACGGGAAGTTGATCTAGATTTAGTTCAGTGCTCCCCGTGGCTGCCCGCCACGGTACGAGGATATTGGTGACCATGGTATTGGCGCGTGAGGCGCCGACGAGTGCAGTGGGTTCGCATTTCATTTTCCAATTGATGTGCGTGGTCCAATAATTCGGGTTGAATTCGGTGAGTCGTTTTGGGTGGTTGACGAGCTCGGGAATTTGAAAGGCATAGTGGGCGGCGGCCATGAGGCGGCGGATGGGGTGGTTGGTGGGGCGGATGCCGGTGAGCACCCAGTCGGGTTTCCCCAGTGCTTGTTCTTTGAACTCGGCGCTTTGTTTCCACCAAAAGTCCCAGATGGAGCGGATGAATTTTCGGGTTCCAGCATCCCAAGAGGAGTTGGGGTTGGCAGGGAGCAGGCCGGAGAGGCCGAGCAGCAAGGCGTAGGCTTCGTTGGGTGTTTTTGCGAGCGACTGCAATCGTGCGAGCGGAAGCCGAGTGGCGAGTTGTCGAAAGGTTCCTTTGTTGTTTTTGTAGCCGAGTGCAGCCATGAGTTCTTCCCATAGCAGCTGATCCGGTTCCTTGCCTTGCATCGCGAAGGCGAAGCGTTCGGTTTTGAGCCGCAACCGTTCTTCGCCTGCGCTTTCCAGCCATTCGATCTTTTGGTCGGGGTGCATGCCGAGCAGAGGGAAGTTTCCGGCCGGGATGGAGTAGGGATAAGCGGTAAGGTCGATGTTTTCGAACGAAAAGCGCGGATCGGTAGCCAGCGTTTCCTGCAATGGAATTTGGATTAAGCCGGGGATTTCCATGCCTTCGAAATAGACGATATGAAAGCGAACGTTGGAATAGCGCGGGTCGCCAGCGTGGCCATGCTGCTTCCATCCGGCGGGGTGGATATGGATTTCGAGGTCGCCAGAAATACGCCGTTGTTCCTTCCCGAAGAGTAAGACGGCGTTGAGAAAGTCGGGGCCAGCCTCGAGGTTCCAATCGCCCGGATGTTCAATGAATACAGATTCTCCCTCCGTGGTCTTCAGTCCGGTTGGCCGCAGGCGCGGGTTGGCCCACAGGCATTGAATATGGCGTTCGCGATAGGGAAAGTGCCGAAACGGTACACTGGCCTCGCAGATTAAATTTTGGGAGCCTCCATTCCGGTAACGCGCGGAACGGGGGAAACAGGCGTCCATAGACTGGAATAAACTAAAATGCATAAACACAGAGTAAATAAAACTTTATCGAAGGGCAACGGAGAAACCATGGAATGGCAATTCCGCAGTAAAATGTTGCGTGGAAGGCCGGGGTGGATAGTATTGACGGCCTTATGGAAACCATCGAAAATATTCAGGCTTTGCCTCAGCTGAACGAGGAGATTATTCATATCTGGGGGGTGCATCTTCCCGAT
>QIHI01000022.1 GCA_003230915.1 Kiritimatiellales bacterium
GAAAAACGGTTCGGCCCAACTGCACGCTACGGCGTCGCCGGACTCTTTGTGTTTGCACGCCTCGGCTGGCTTGGCACCGTGATCTATGCCCCATCGATGGCCATGAGCATCGTCACTGGCATTCCGTTGTGGAATTGCATCTGTATGATGGGTCTGCTCGCCACGGCCTATACCGCGCTAGGCGGCCTCGCTGCTGTGGTTTGGACCGATGTCATCCAATTCGTCATTCTCATCGGGGGTGCGGTTTGGATTGCGGTCAGCTTGGTTCATGGAGTCGACGGTGGAACAGAGGCCATCATGACACTCGCTAAAGAAACCGGACGGCTACACATTGCCGACTGGAAGCTTAATCTTTTTGCGATGTCCGGCCCCATCGTTGCGGTCTCCTTCTTCTTCCAACTGATGCAAGACTACGGCACCGACCAAGTCACCGTTCAACGCCTCATGGCCACCGGCTCATTGCGTAAAACCATCAAAGCTGTTTCCTTCAATGCCTGCACCGATTTCTTCATCATCGCTCTGCTGCTCTTCATCGGCCTCGGGCTGTTTGCCTTTTTTCAGGGCGCTGATCTTCCCGACACCATCGCGGGCGACCAAGTGATGCCCTACTACATTATCCACTATCTACCCGCGGGTATTTCCGGCCTACTCATCACTGCCGTCTTCGCCGCAGCCATGTCCAGCATGGACTCCGGCATCAATTCGATAGCGACGGTTTTAATCCATGATTTTAAACAACCGCTGTTTCAATCTTCAGGTTTCAAGTTTCAGTTTTCCGATGTTGCTCTAGCCCGAATGATTACACTCATTCTGGGGATTTTAGCGACGGCGTTAGCCTTCTATATTTCAACAATCGGTGGAATCATCAAGGCATTTGCCTCGTTCATGAGCCTGTTCAGCGCGCCGGTACTTGCGCTGTTCCTGCTCGGAATTCTCACAAAAAAAGGGAACTTCCAGGGATGGATCGTTGGCCTCGCCATCTCCGTTCCCGCCACGCTCTGGCTCCAAAAGGGCATCGAAGCGCACTGGGTCTACTACTTCCCCTTTTCGTTCTTCATCGCTTTCGGCACCGCCCTACTCGCCAGCCCGTTTTTTAAGCCGACGACCAAACAGTGAACAAGGTCAGCGACTTCTCACTGAAAACGGTTCTAAGAACCGCTCCTGCCGATGAACCCGATAGCCCTCTGTTGGTTCCGATTATTCTCACGCATATCCATATGAGCCAATTGAATACCTAACAATGGGCGTGAATGCGTTTGACCTAAATCAACCCAATCCGCAGAATCCCGCGCCATTATGAAACAAGAAATCGCAACGGTTGTTGAGCACCATAATTTTCAGGGCGAATATCGCATTCTACGCCTCGCCGCGCCAGAAATCGGCCCGGTGGTAAAACCGGGGCAGTTCCTGCACCTACTGATTCCTCAACTGGGCGACCGGGTGTTGCGCCGCCCGTTTTCGATCTATAAAGCCGACACCGAAGGCGTGTCTATTCTCTATAAACCGGTCGGCCGCGGGACGGACTCGATGCGCCCGCTACACGTCGGCGATACGGTTGACATCATCGGGCCGCTGGGCAATGGATATCCTGAATTGACGGAAGGCAAGTTTCCCGTCCTCGTTGCCGGAGGCTATGGCAACGCGGCTCTCTATCTCAAGGCGAAGGAGCTTCCCGCAAAGGGCGTCGCCTTTTTTGGTGGCCGTACGGCGGAAGATATTCTATGTGTCGACGAATTCAAAGAACTTGGATGGGAAGTCCGCCCCACCACCAACGATGGATCGCTTGGTATAAAAGGATTAGTGACGACTGATTTTGACCCATGGATGGCGGAACAAGATATCCAATCGCTGGAACTGTTTGTCTGCGGCCCCGGCCCGATGTTGAAGGCGATGGGCGAGCGCGCAATCGAACACGATTTCACGGCGTGGCTTTCGATGGATGAAAACATGGCTTGCGGCGTCGGCGCTTGTTTGACCTGCGTCATCAAACGAAAAATCACCGATGGCTGGGAATGGGCGCGGTGCTGCACAGACGGTCCTGTTTTTGAATCTAGGGAGATTTTGTGGAATGAGTAAGCCAAATTTAGAAGTTAAAATCGGTTCGATGGTCATGAAGAATCCGGTGACGGTGGCGTCGGGGACGTTTGGGTATGGACCGGAATATGCCGACCTGGTCGATTTGAACCGCTTGGGTGCGATTACCGTGAAGGGTATTTGCCCGGATGAAACGATTGGCAACCCCACCCCGCGTACGTTCGAGACGCGCGGCGGCATGCTCAACGCCATTGGCCTTCCGGGGCCAGGCGCGCAGGGATTTATTGATAAATATATACCTTTCCTGTCGCAATATGATGTTCCAGTGATCGTGAACATCTGGGGGAAGTCGATGGAGGATTATGGCACCGTGGTTGAAATGCTCGATGCCGAAGATACGGTTTCGGCCTACGAAATTAACCTATCGTGCCCGAATGTGAAGGAGGCCGGCTCGGCCTTCGGGACAGACACCGATTCCTTTTCACGCGTGATCGAACTGGTGCGTGGGAAAACGAAGAAACCGATTATTCCGAAGCTGGCGCCGAATGTTTCCGATATCGGGGCGTTTGCCAAAGCAGCAGAAGAAGCTGGTGCGGATGCAATTTCGATCATGAATTCCTATCCGGCGATGGCGATTAATATTGAAACGTTAAAACCGGAGCTGGCCAACCGCACGGGCGGACTCAGCGGGCCGCCCATCAAGCCGATTGCGATCAAGTTGGTCTGGGATGCCTTTAAAGCAACAACGCTGCCGATCATTGGAATGGGCGGTATTTATGAGCCGGAGGACGCGATCGAATTTATGATTGCGGGGGCAACATCAGTCGCGGTGGGAACAGCCAACTTCACGGATCCCTCGACGGTGGATCGCGTGATCGCCGGCATTGAACATTATCTCGTTGAAAAGGAGCACCGTTCAGCGTTCGATATCGTCGGAACGGTGAAGACATAATGACACTGCGGTGTAGCGGAAAGATTAGCCTTGGGATTATCCTGCTGGCCGTATCCATCGGTTATGCTTTTTTCCAGCCATTCATTCCCGGAGCCATCTACGATGCGGTTCCCACTCAAGCCACTTTTACGTATAAGGCTCTGGGTCTGGATCAACTCTTAGCCAACCCCGTATGCGCCCAACTCGACCAAGCATTAGGGGCAGGAAATTCAGTGGCGACGCTGATGGAATCAACCGATTGGATTCGGCGGGCAGCCCCCTCCGAAATTGTGATCGCGGATCTTCCGCTCCGTTTTGCCGGACAGGCAAAGACCTGGGCGGTGGTGAGCTGGGTCGGATGGCGTAGCCCGTGGCTACGCTGGCGGCTGGAGCATACCCGGGCGGAGGGATTTTCTTTTCTGGGAAAACACGCCGTCTGGCCAGTTTGGGAATATAAAACACCGGGCATCGCACACGGTACCCGCCTAACGATTGCCCTGACTGACAACCTATTGATCGTCTGCCTTTCGGAAAACCCTTCGGATATTTTGCTGTTGCTGGATACTTACGACAAGCGAATGCCCTCGATCAACGATACGAAATAAGGAAATCAACATGACTCTACTGAGAAATCCTACCCTCTTTGCACTCGCCAGCTTTGCATTGACGGGCTGCCTTTCGAACACCGGGGAACCGAAGGACGAGCCCCTGTCACAGACACAGCAAGACATGGTCTTGTCGCATGCTCGGCCGCCGCAGCAATTTGGATTCAAGATTTACAAAGCGGGGGACGGCATCGCCTTCTCCGGCCAGGGGCGCCTCCATCCCAATCACTTTACTTCTGCGGACATGCTCAAAGGAAGCATCCCCGTCATCAAGGTACGCGGCCGTTCCAAAAGAAATAGCATGGTGGCCCTGGTGGACACCAGCTCCCCCGTCTCCTGGATGGAGTTTTCCACCGCACAGAACTTCGATGCCATCTTCATGGGCATAAACGACATGGTTCTACCGTACCGAGGAACCTACAACACCGGCGGTATGAACGCCTTCGCCGCCGTGGTGACCCAGCTCCGGATCGGCCAGTTGTTCATTGAAAGCGTACCGTTCTACATCCGCATGTCTCAGGGATCGCTCGGCCCACTGGCCCGCGGAATCCGCGAGCCGAAAGTCGATGCCATCCTCGGCTACGATAACCTGCGCAGCTTCGAGTATATCCAGTTTGATCTACAAAATAGAAAAATCACCTTTTCAACCAGCACACCGTATTCACCGAACGACGCCCGCTTGCTCGATGTCGCCAAAATCGTAAATTCCTCCGGCCATGGCTTGGCCATTGAGGGAAAACTAGATGGAACTTCGACCCCGGTTCTCCTCGATTTTGCCGGTAACTTCAGCCTTGCGCGCGGCGATATCAAGGTGGCCACTACCCGCAGCCTCCATATAGGCCATCTGGCGCATCAGGATGTCCCGACACTCATACTACCGGTTCATGCCGCCTTGCCTCGGGTTGGCCGCAAGTTGCTGGCACCCTACCTCATCACCATCTGCAACAACGAAGGAATGGTCTATTTCGAGAGCCAGCCGGAGAACTAAGCACGAGCGCCGCCGGGGCGACACCCGCCCCGTGTTAATTAAAGATCCAGCCCATTCCTAGGTTGAACACGTTGTTGGGATTGGACGCCGCTTCGTTATATTTAAGCTGATAGTCGGCCTTTAATACAAACGCTTCGGTAAGTGGGAAGTTGACGCCCAACGTAATATCGGTACGGTCGTTCGCCTCATCTTTCACAGTTCCGGCGGCGACTTTATATTGTGTGTCATACTCTTCATAGCGCACAAACGGAATGATGTCAGATTTGGATAAGCGCCCCTTCTTCCACGATTTAGGCATCACGCTCACACCGCCTTCAAGATACCACCCCAAACTCGCCGCCCCGACATTCTCTCCGGGTGCGCCTAAAGCGGTGGGATTCGAGTTTTTGCTGTAAGCAATCACGCCCCGCACGCGCACCCGAGAGCCATAATATTCAAAATCGGCCGAACCCAGACCGAAGTTATTCTTCGCTCCGCTCCGTCCGCCTTGATTGGAATTATCGGTTCCGCCATAGTAGCCGGAAAGTCCAAAACGTATATCTTGTTCCTCGAAAGGAAAGAGGTCAATTCGACCGGATATCGCGGGGTCGTTCAGGCCGGGCCGCTCTCGGATGCGTCCACCACGCGGCCCACTCTCAGCCGTAAAATTAGATCCATCCAGACCGCCCACCACGTACGCTTTATAGCTCAACCATGAGAGGGGCGAACCATAGATCCCCGCTCCGCCCAACGTCCACGTGGTTGGAATAATCCTCACATCCACTTGGGGGCGTTCAACCCCCAAGAAAAGAGTCGGTTCGTGATCTTCATTAATAATGCCGACTGGAGCCAGCACAAACCCGACCCGTGCATTCACGGAATCGTTAAACAGAAAATCGACATAGATCTGTTCAAGCGCAATATAACTACTCACCGAATTGCCCGATGACACAAAGGCATGCTCAATTTCGAGCTCGGTATTCAGCTTGATCCAATCGGAAAATTCATACCCGAAATACAGAACCAAACGGTGAACATCTAATTCACTCGGTCCATTCTCCTCGAACTTAGCATGAATTTCTCCGTAGCCACCGAGGGTGAATTTACTTTTTGCTTCCTCAAACCCCGACAGGTCTTGGTTTTCACCTTTCAATGCAGCAATTTCAGCATTCGCTGCCGCCATCTGCTTTTCGAGGGTCTGAAGGCGGTCGTTCTCTTCCGCGCGGACGATTCCGACAGATAGACACCCCGCCAGGGCCATACAACGTATTGTCTGACTTATTTTGTTTTTCATTTTTTCCTTTAATTAACGTGCGTTGTTTACGCTTCGGAGCAAAAGGAAATCAGCAAAATTCAAGGGACACTCGCCGCAGAAAAAGGACTCTTTCGCGGGTGGCGCATGAAAATGAATTGGCTGTTTATTCCAAGTTCCGAAACCAGCAACCGGTTCACTCGCAGAACCCACGGGGCTGAAACAACTCAACATAAACAACCTTCAGGGCCACCCTGACAGGACTCAGTATGATTCGGTGTTGCGAATCAAATATGGAGGCAAACTACTCTACCCTCTTTATAAGTCAACTGTCTTGTTATTGGATTAATCCAACTACGCCTAGGTTCCAGAGTCGCCCATCATATTACCTCGTCAACAAGGCTTGATTTTCATCTTTGAGGTAGTGAATATGCAGCGCAATTCGGTGTTAAGTAATCAACCCATACAATAAGGAATCAAATGAAACGTATAGTTGCAACAGTACTACTGGTATCCATGAGCGCGATGGCCGAAAAAGCCGCAAAAATTGAAGAACCTCCTGAAGCAAAACTCGAAGACAATGGCGTCCACAAGAACTGGTTACCGCTAAACGATTGGGCGGACAGCAACAAACTCAAGGAAGGTACCCTGAGCGCAGAGATTCTACTGGGCTATGAATATTCAGATGTAAGCGGCAATGGAACCAGAGCAGCTCATGCCCTGCTAACCCGAACTCGCGTTAACTACCAAACCGCAAACTACGAAGGTTTCGATGCGCGTATTCAGGCGCAGTACGTCGGGCCGATCAACGATCATTATGGCCCTGGAAATCCGAACTACGATGTAGTAGCCGATCCCGAAGCCTTCCGGCTCCATCAGGCCTATCTGGCCTATACCGGCTACGACTCTCACGCCCGGGTTGGCGCTCAGGAAATCATCCTCGACAACGAACGCTTGATCGGCAACATCGGATGGCGTCTCAACGCACAGTCCTTTAACGCCGGATCGATTCAAAATGAATCAGTCGAAAACTTAAAACTATATTATGCCTATGCAGACAGCATCAATGGGATTAACGGGCTGATTAATCATAACCGCCAATACCACATGCTGAATGCCGAATATCAACTCGACGAAAGCAATCAGGTATCAGCGTATGCCTACCTCCAGCGCAACGACGGCGCAGGAACTCTCGACAAACT
This sequence comes from Kiritimatiellales bacterium, assembly GCA_003230915.1. Classification (GTDB taxonomy): domain Bacteria; phylum Verrucomicrobiota; class Kiritimatiellia; order Kiritimatiellales; family Pontiellaceae; genus Pontiella. The sequence continues at coordinate 6,992 of QIHI01000022.1, forward strand.
CGATACCTATGGCCTGCGCGCCTGGGGCAAGAATGAGAAAATTTCCCACGACGCAATGGTCGCGCTCCAGGACGATGCCTACTACGGCAGCGTGTTTGCTGCAGTTAATGTCGGAGTCGATGTCGGAGTCGGCATTGAATTTATCTCCGGTGGAAACGACCTCAACGAACGCTTCCAAACCCTCAACGGAACCGCCCATGAATTCAACGGCTGGGCCGACCAGTTTCTCGGAACCGGAGGGGGGCTGAATGGAGGCTTGATCGATTTCTATGGACAAGTTTCTGGAATGTTTTGCGAAAAACTCAAACTCATGGGGGCTTTCCACTACTTCAACACTGCGGATGCAACCAACCCAGGTGGAGGAGCAACGGGTGGATTCCAAGGAGACTACGGTCACGAAATCGACCTGCTGGCTCAATATCCGGTCTGCGCGAACCTTGATGTAACCGCCAAGTTGGCCTACTACAAAAAAGGGGATAATCACCCCGACAACTTCACCGCCGACGAAACCGTCTTCTGGCTGCGCGGTACACTGAGTTTCTAAGGTTCAATTGCCCATTTTAAGGGTCTCCAGCGGTTTGGATATTCCGGCCGCTGGTTTTTTTTCGGTTTTTTTCACATATCGAAACCCCAATTTTACTGATATTTTAGGGTTTTCTCAGAAAAAATTAAAAAAAGTGCGGTTTCAGAGTAACACTCCCGGAAAAGCCCTCGTATTACATAGCGAACCCAACAACAGCTTATAACGAAGCATAGGCGACATCCTAAGTGAACCCAACCCGTCGCCGCTTCAATACTCCGAGGAGACCCCGCCCACCCAGCGGGGTTTTCTTTTTGCCCTCAGTTTGACAAAAATCCGCCTAAACAGTAGGTTTCGCGCCCTATGAAATTTTCCGATCTAGCCCTAAACAAACCGGTCCAACAAGCCATAACGGAGGCAGGCTACACAAAACCAACGCCTATTCAGGCCGAGGCCATCCCCGCTATCCTATCCGGCCGCGATATCCTTGGTTGCGCCCGCACCGGAACCGGTAAAACTGCCGCATTCGCCTTGCCACTTATCCAGAAACTGGAGGATTCCTGGATTGCCGCGCGCGAAATCCGTGTCCGCTCACTGATCCTTTCCCCCACTCGCGAACTGGCCATTCAGCTTTTTGAAAATATTTCCGCATTCGCGCAGCATACCGAACTCGCCACCGCACTAGTGCACGGTGGCGTTGGCTTCGACGAACAGATCGAAACCCTGCGTGCCGGCATCGATATCCTCGTCGCCACCCCTGGCCGCATGCTCGACCTGATCGACCGCAAGGCGCTCAAACTTGATCAGCTCGAGATCTTCGTAGTCGACGAGGCCGACCGCATGCTCGACATGGGCTTCGCTCCCGATATCCGCAAGGTGACCAAACTTCTGCCTCAATCCCGGCAAGCGCTCTTTTTTTCTGCCACCATGCCGCAAGATGCCCTCAAATTGGCCGGAAGTTTCCTGCGCAAGCCGTTGCACCTTTCAGTCGATCCGATTTCGGCCGCCGCCGAAAATATTTCAAAATCGCTCTACTATGTGGAGAAGAACGACAAGTTTGCCTTGCTCGAATGGGTATTAAAGCACCTCGACTATGAGCGCGTTCTAGTCTTCTGCCGCACCCGTCGCGGGGCAGACCTGCTGACCGAGCGGATGCAGCAGGCAGAGCTTCCGGTCGCTGTGCTACATGGCGACAAGCCGCAGGCGCACCGACAAGTAGTTCTCGAAAACTTCCGTTCCGGCGAAATACCCGTATTGATTGCCACCGACCTCGCGGCGCGTGGCATCGATATCGAAGATATTTCGCATATCATCAACTTTGATCTACCCAACGAGGCCGAAACTTTTGTACACCGCATTGGCCGTACCGCCCGTGCCGGGGCATCGGGTCACGCGCTGAGTTTTTGCGACCCCACCGAAAAGTCCTATCTGCGCGACATCCTCACCCATCTGGGAGAAGAGATTGAAACCGTGTTCGACCATCCCTTTCATAGCGAACAAACCATGAACTACTCGGGCCGCGTGCAGTCCAAGCACTCGCCTGAACGCCTTGCCATAAAACGCAGCAAGGGCAAGGAAAAAACCTGGAGGCTTGCCCCCAGCGAGCGCAGCAAGGTTCATTCAAAGGGTGATTCCCCCAAGAAAAATGCCCGCCGCAACCCAAAAAATAAAAACAACGGTGAGCCATAGGCCATTCAACCAAGCCCACCCTAAAATCCCTTTACATTTACAACTTGATCATATTTATTTCATTTTCATTATTTTCCACCCAAATTTGAGGAATACACGATGAGTTACGATAAGATTCAGCCCCCTACCGAAGACGGAAAAATCGCGATGCTGGAATATGGCCAGCTGAATGTACCGAACCATCCCACCATCCCCTTTATCGAGGGCGACGGCGTGGGGCCTGAAATCACCGCCGCCATGGTTAAAATTATCGATGCTGCGGTCGAAAAGGCCTACTCCGGCGAAAAGAAAATCCAATGGATGGAAATCTATGCCGGCGAAAAGGCTAATGCAGTCTACGGCGAAGATACCTGGCTTCCGGACGAGACTCTGGCTGCGATCGAGGAATATCGTGTGGCCATCAAAGGTCCGCTCACCACCCCGGTCGGCGGCGGACGACGCAGCCTGAACGTGACCCTGCGGCAAAAACTCGACCTCTATGTCTGCCAGCGTCCCGTTAAATGGTTCCAAGGCGTTCCCTCCCCCGTCCACCACCCCGATCGTGTCGATATGGTCGTGTTCCGCGAAAATTCGGAAGATATCTACGCCGGTATCGAATGGGCCGCTGAATCACCTGAAGCCTCTAAAATTATTGATTTCCTACAAAATGAAATGGGGGTGAAAAACATCCGCTTCCCAGAAAATTCCGGGATCGGCATAAAACCCGTCTCGCGCAGTGGTTCCCAACGATTAATCCGCGCAGCGATCGAATATGCCATCCACAACCATCGGAAATCGGTAACGATCGTGCACAAGGGCAACATCATGAAGTTTACCGAGGGTGCGTTCCTCCAGTGGGGCCTTGACCTCGCCGAAGAGGAGTTTGGCGCGGTCTACCACGGCACCGAAAAAGTCTATAAACTGAAGAACCCGAATACCGGCGAAGAGATCGTCCTCAAGGACTGCATCTGCGATGCCTTCCTCCAAAATATCCTGCTCAAACCGCAAGACTACGATGTGATCGCCACGCTCAACCTCAACGGCGACTATGTCTCCGACGCGCTCGCCGCCTGCGTCGGTGGGATTGGCATTGCTCCCGGCGCAAATATTAACTACCGCGACGGAAAAGCCGTCTTCGAAGCCACCCACGGAACCGCGCCCGATATTGCCGGCGAAGATAAGGTCAACCCCTGCTCGCTGGTGCTCTCTGGGGAAATGATGCTACGCTATCTGTCCTGGACGGAAGCAGCCGACCTGGTCATTGATGCCGTCGATACGGCCATCAAGAAAAAAACCGTCACCGCCGACTTTGCGCACATGATGAAAGATGCCACTTGGCTCTCCTGTTCCGAGTTTGCCGATGCCGTCGTTGCCAACATGTAACTTCCCACTTTTCCGAGAACGAGAAAGGCCACCTAGCGAAGGTGGCCTCTTTCCATTTATCACGCTATTTTTGCTGGGCCATATAACTAGAATATACCCAGCCATAAGATAAGTGGCTCGCAAGAATTCCACCGAGCTCCATTCCTTTTTCACTGCGCCAATCCTGCATGATCTCAGCTAAGATTGAAGCCCATGTGGAAACCTTAATCCCCGCTTGGCTCATCCGATGCATCGAAGCCTGCAGCACTAGCTCATTCCACGTGCCGGAGGCATCGACTACGGCATAGACATCATACCCTTCCGCCACGGCCGACAGGGCGGGAAACATGACGCATACATCAGTCACGATTCCGCTAATCACCAATTTCTTGCGCCCAGTCTTTTCAATGGCCGCCCGAAATTCATCGGAGTGCCATGCATTAATTTCTCCTGCACGGTCGATCAATGGAGCATCAGGAAGAATCTCACGGATTTCCGGCATAACCGGCCCATTCGGACCTGTGGCCATAGAGGCCGTCACCACGGAGGGAATCGAGCAAGTTTTGGCCAACTCGCACAGCCCCATTATATTATTCTTCATCACCATCGGTTCCTGATCGCGACAGTTCACCAGCAATCCGGTCTGGTGGTCGACAAAGGCAAATACAGCATTGTCGGCGGTAAGTGTTTCGTACTGTTTTTTATCGCTCATTTTTCTACTCCATTGAGTTTTATTCGACCGTCACAATAATAATTTGAGTGTCATTCTCCGTAGATTCGAACTCTAACGCTTCTCCTCTCACAAGATCTCCATCGCAAACATCATTCCCATTAAGTACTCCGTTTCCGCGTGTGACGTAGGCAATAAACACTCCGGATCTCTTAATCCTTTGGCCTTTCTCCAAACGTCCAACGTCGAGCCGAGTCTTGCTGGCGAAGGTTTCGGTTTGGCCTGCGGAGCCGCCATAGATCCGCGTCATTGCTCCACGTGCCAATTCATAGGATTTATATCCCGCCCGCTCGTCTGGAGTCTCCGGAAGCACCCATAGCTGAATCATACGGTTCTGGGTGTCGCTAGGATTGACCTCGTTATGGGAGAAACCCTCTCCCCCGGCACGCTGTACCTGCGCCTGATTTACATTGAGGTTCTTGCCATGCTCCAGCGAGCCCTCATGTGAAATACGTCCAGCCACCATGACAGAAATAACATCGATCTCCTTATGCGGATGCATGTTCGTTTGGCCATGTGGTTGGAAGTTGGCATCAGCCAAATAGACAAAGTTTCCGATTCCATCCCACGCACCGGGACTGCTCCACAAACGGGAATCTACCACCAGTTGCTTCTCGGTCAACCCCGCAAAACCACCTAACGGGAGATCGTCTCTATGTAGAGTTTCCATACTCATTTGCTCGCTCCTTTCATTTTATTTGCTAACGCTCGATCAACCGACCAACGCCCAGCACCACCATTAAGGCCAATGCCATACCGACCGCCAAAATATGATATTCAAATCCTTCACCTTCTTGCATACCATACCAATTCATGAAAAATCCATTAGGCAAAGTCGTCATTAATGCCGCCACTGCCATCGTGGTTCCAATCCCAAAGGCAGCCAAACGCGTCGCAACTCCAGCCATCAACGCCAATGCGCCAAAAAATTCGGCAATCACCACCAGCAATCCCAACACATACGGAATACCCATTTGCTCAGTAAAGAACCCCATGGTTCCTGTAAATCCATAGCCACCAAACCAGCCCAACAGCTTTTGCGCGCCATGAGGAAACATAACCAAACCCAAGGTAATACGCACCAGCATTGCTCCAGTATCATTGCTCGACCCAAGCCACTTTCCTGCAACCTCTCTTGCTCTCATTTCTGTACTCATTTATTTTTAGTTATTATTATTTGATATCGAACTATTTATTCAAAAAAGTCAGGACTCCTGACTCATTCCCAGTTTTTTGCATAATCGTCCAAACTCAACCCTTTCATCAGGCTCCAGCACCGAAAAACACTTGAGTACACGCTGATTATGCTCCGGAAAGATTTGGTCGATCAAATTTCGCCCAGATTCCGTAATATGCACCATAATATAACGACGATCTTCTATACTGCGCCGCCGTTCAATCAAGCCACGTTTTCCTAAATTATCAATCACGGTCGTCATATTCCCAGTACTTTTCAGTGTTTTATCCGCAATATCGCGCTGGCACATGGGGCCAATATGATACAAAGCCTCCAGTACGCCGAACTGGCTCACGGTCAGATTCACACGACCCAGTAAGGCCGTCGCCGACTGGCTCACCGCATTGCTAGCCCTCAGTAATTTGGTAATTAAAGCCAAGGCCTCCCGCTCTTCTTTTGTCGCTTTATATCCAGCCATAGCACGAACTTTAATTAACTATTCGATATCGAACTATTATTTGATCAGAATGTCAACCATATTTTGGATCAGGCGAAATCAGGAAAGGACGCTTTGTTGCATTTCGACGAGTTCCCCGATGCCTTTTTCGGCGAGGGTCATCATCTGCATCAACTCATCTTTGCTGAACGGTGCGCCTTCGGCAGTCCCCTGCACTTCGATAATCTTGCCGGAGGCAGTCATCACAAAGTTGGCGTCCACTTCGGCGGCGGAGTCTTCGATATAGCACAGGTCGAGGATGGGCACCTGCTTATGGATCCCGACACTGATCGCCGCGAGGCCCTCGATGATCGGATCCTCTTTCAGCAACCCCTCCTTCATCAGGCGAGCCACCGCCAGCTTGAGTGCAACATAGGCTCCGGTGATGGAAGCCGTGCGCGTTCCACCGTCAGCCTGGATTACATCGCAATCGAGATAGATTTGGCGGCGACCCAATTTTTTTAGATCGACCACCGCGCGTAGCGAACGGCCGATCAGCCGCTGGATTTCCATAGTTCGCCCACCAATTTTTCCCTTGGTGGCCTCGCGCTGGGTACGATCCTGCGTGGCACCGGGTAGCATGCTATATTCCGCCGTTACCCATCCGCCAGGTATCTTTTGATAACGCATCCAACCGGGTATATTTTCCTCCACGCTGGCGGTACAAATCACACGGGTATTGCCCATTTCAATCAACACCGAGCCTTTGGCCGAGGTAATGAAGTTTGGAGTAAACTTAACTTTTCGCAGGTCATCGGCCTTTCGGCCATCGATCCGCTTATTCGTATTATCGACCACTGTATCGAGATCGATTCCACCGCTTAAATTGATTTCTTTTTTCATAGTGGTGCATGGTGGCGGAGAATAAGGTGCAATGCAACGGGAAATGGCGTGTGAGCCGTGAGGAGCGAGGTGTGAAACACATCTCAAATTCACATCCCTTCCGATCATGTTTCAATCGTCACTTTTCACGTTTAATTGGATTTGACATCGGGCAATTTGCTGGTAGTTTAGCCTGCTTTTTAGGACACATAGGAAATTTTGAAATGAAACGTACATACCAGCCATCCAAACTGAAACGTGCTCGCAAGTGCGGATTCCGCAAACGCATGGCCACCGCAGATGGTCGGGCCATCCTGAAGCGTCGCCGCCAAAAAGGCCGCAAGCACCTTACTGCTGTTTAATTCAGGTACGAAATATGCCGAAGCCCCCATCCAGGGAGTCGGATCGTTCTATCGACTCAAGCCCGCGTCAAAAGAGCGGGCTTGATCGGCGTTTATCACCGAGTCAGCGGCTGAAAAGATCCTTGCTCTTCGCCGAAACCTTTGATCAAAAACAGCGCTGGGTCGGTCGTTATATGGTTCTCTGGCGCAGAAGCGGGGAAGACACCGCTTTGCGACTGGGGGTGATCACTAGTAAGAAAATCAGTCTACGCGCCAACCAGCGCAACCGAGCACGCCGTCGCCTGCGTGAGGCCTACCGCAATCTCCGCCCCTACCTTTCCGGCGATTTCGATGTTCTGCTCATCGGCCGCCGGGATCTCCTTGGAGCCGACTGGAAGGACATCCTCCATGAAATGTTAAAGCTGGCACAGCGCGCCGATCTCGTTTCCGATGAAAACCTTAAAAAGGCAAAGGAAGAGCATGGAATGGGCTAAAACAGCCCTTCCGGCAAAAGCAGCAATCCTGCTGGTGCGGTTGTACCAGAAGGCGATTAGCCCGTGGCAGGGGCAGTCCTGCCGCTTCCACCCCAGCTGCTCGAACTATTGCATTGAAGCCCTGCAACAACATGGTATGGTTCGCGGTCTTTGGCTCGGACTCAAAAGAATTTGCAAATGTCAGCCCTTCCATCTGGGGGGGTACGACCCCGTTCCTAGCCGGAAAAAATAAATTTAGCAAAAGAGAAAATAGATGAATAAAAAAGATTTAATCCCGATCATTCTACTCGTCCTACTTATCCCCCTTTGGATGGTCATCGACCAAAAATTCATTGCCCCGAGATTCCCGTCCAAAACAGCTGCACCGACTGAGCAGCCTGCCGATCAAGCTCCTGCCACGGGGGGCGAAGCCTTCCTATCGGAAAGCATTCCCGCCCTAATGGCAACGGAAGCTGCGCCCGTTATAGCCCAACCCAAGGCCGAAGAGGTTTTGGCGAAACTTGAAAATGAAAAAATCCAACTGGAACTGACCTCACTAGGCGGCGGCATCAAGTCGGCCACGCTAATGAACTATCCCAAGAAAAAGGGCGGCGAAGAACCGGTTATGCTCGATTTTTCAGGATCCACCGCCCTCGCCTATGAAGGTATTCCGGGCATCAGTGCAAATGAAGCACTCGCTGTCCAAACCGCCGACGATGGACAATCCGTTGTTTTCTCCAAGGTCTTGGGAAACGGAACCATCTTCCAGCGTACCATCACTTTAGGCGACGGCTATCTACTGACCGTTAACGACCGTTTTATCAATTCTGGAGCTACCCCCTGGAATCTGCCTGAAACCCGCATCCAGACCGGTCGCATGAAAAATCCGGAAGACATGGTTGCCCAAAAAGGCATCAGCATCCTCGGCGTCGATTCCTACACACCAGCTGGCGAAGTAAACTACTGGGGCAAGAAACTTCACAAGTTTTATGGAAAGTCCAAACCACTGTCCATCGACGTTGTACCGCTCGATATGACCGGCATTGAAGTCGATTGGGTCTCGGCGAAAAACAAGTTCTTCATCCAGATCCTTCGCCCGGAAAAGCCCGTTGCCACGATGGCGATCCTTTCCTCGCGCGAAACCGAAGGTAAGAGTGTCGTGCCCAAGGAAGTGGCCGCAGCCCTGGCCTTTAAACCTCAGGTTGTCGATGCAGGTACCGCCCACGAAATCAACTACAACTATTTCATCGGCCCCAAGAAATATTCCATCCTGAAGGACTCCGGCTACGCCATGGAAAAGGTGATGGAATTCGAGACCACCGGATTCTTTTCTTTTATGAACTGGCTCATGGAACCCTCTCGTAAATTCCTGCTGGTCACGATGAATTTCTTCGACAAGGTCATTCCCGGAGGCTACGGCATCGCCATCATCCTGCTGACCCTCCTCATTCGCATCCTCTTCTGGCCGCTGACGCACAAAAGCACCGAAAGTATGAAGCGCATGCAGGAGATCCAACCCGAGGTCAAAGCACTTCAGGAAAAGTACAAGAAAAGTAACCCGCAGAAGCTCCAGCAAGAAACCATGAAGCTTTACAAGGAGAAGAAGGTGAATCCGATGGGTGGCTGTCTGCCGATGTTAGTGCAGATCCCAGTCTTCATTGCACTCTTTACCGTACTACGCAATGCCATTGAACTCCGTTATGCTGGCTTCCTCTGGATCTCCGACTTAAGTACCGCCGAAAACCTCTTTGCTGGCAGCATCCCATTGGTCGGAGCACTTAATATTCTGCCGTTGCTCATGTCACTCTCCATGATCTGGCAGCAAAAATTGACCCCGCAAGCGGCCACCACACCGGAGCAGATTCAGCAGCAGAAAATGATGATGTTCATGATGCCAATCATGATGCTCTTCTTCTTCTATAAAATGCCGTCGGGTCTCGTACTCTACTGGACCACCAGCAATCTGCTGATGATCGCGCAGACCAGCCTGCGGAATTTAAAGAAAAAGAAGGCCTAGGCGTGAAGCGTTGATTGTTTTTTCATCGCAAGATCCTAGCAAGGGAGAATCACGTCTCACTCGTCATCGTCACTTAATGCACTTTCCTAAGGTGCGACGGCAGGATTCGGAGCTGGTCGCGGTATTTAGCAACGGTGCGGCGGGCGATCTTCATGCCCTGCTCTTCCAATATCTTAACTAGCTTAGCATCGGAATAGGGCTTGTTTTTATCTTCGTCGCGGACAATTTCGCCGAGGGCAGCCTTTACGCTTTCATTGGAAATGGACTCCCCGCTGGCGGTCATGATTCCGGGTTTGAAGAAATATTTCATGCTGAGCAACCCACGCGGAGTCTGCATGTATTTGCCGCTAGTGGCACGGCTGACGGTTGTTTCGTGTACTTCAAGAATCTCGGCCACAGTCTTCATGTTGAGTGGCTTGAGCCTCAATACTCCATGGTCGAAATAGTCGCGCTGGATGCGTACCACCTCGACGGCTATGCGATAGATGGTACTCATCCGTTGGTCGATGCTCTGGATAAACTGCTTCGACTTGGTGATCTTTTCACGGATGTAGGTCTTCACCTCTTTCGAGATGTTGGGATCCTTGAGCATCTGTAAATATTTCTGGTTGATAAAGAGTTTAGGATACGGCTTCTTATTCTGCGTGATGATATACTCGCCATCCTTCTTCTCGACGATAATTTCGGGCGTGATGTATTCAATCCGAGCTTCACTAAAGCTGTGCCCTGGTTTGGGGTCTAGCTTGGCGATCGCCACCGCCAGTTCCTTCACACGCTCGCCCGTCAGTCCCATCGACCGGGCTATGTCGTCATACTTATGCCGCCCTAATAAGTCGAGGTGGTCGGCCACAAGTTGGTATTCTTGCGAATCTTCTTTTCCAGCACGCTTCAGCTGAAGCATCAGACACTCGCGCAGATCGCGCGCACCGACACCAGGTGGATCAAAGTCGTGAACCGTATCGAGAATCTTGTCCAGCGTCTCGGCCGGAAAATTCGGTAAGGATAGCAGGTCTTCGACATCGAGTCGCAAATAACCATCGTCGTCAATATTACCCAGCACGATTTCGGCGATCTTTTTTTCATAGTCGTTCAGATCGACCATCGTGAGCTGTTCGAGCAGCTGGTCGTGTAACGAGGTGGCCTCGGAGAGCGAGTCCATCATATACTGGTATTTTTCTTCCGCGTCGCTCCCACCCGATATCTGACCCCGATCCTGATAGCTATCGAACTCTTCGCCCAGTGCCGCCAGCTTTTCAAATTCATTATCGAATTCGTCGCGCTCGACATCCTTGGTCCCTTGTTCGATTTCGATCTGCTCGTCGGCCTGCTCCTGCGTGGCCTCGAGTGTGGGGTTTTCGGAAAGCTCTTGCTTGATCATCTGCTGAAGATCGAGCAAGGGCATTTGCAGGATTTCCAACGATTGGAAAAGATGCGGTGCAAGCACCTGTTGCATCTTCATTTCTTGACTGAGAACTAGTCCGGGCTGAGCCATTCGAGTAATTTACCCGTTCGCTGGCATTTCTCAAGCCAAGTTTGCAAAGAATGGCAAATACAAATCCGTACAGAGCACCCTGAATTCAAAACTAATCCACTAAATATATTCCCATCACAATCGCTTACCTTATGATGGGCGGCGATTTTTTTAGGAGAGTTGATCCATGGGTTTGAAAATGTGCGTTTTGGCAAGCGGGAGTTCCGGAAACTCCGTTTATGTGGCCTCGGAAAAAACAAGGGTCTTGATCGATGCCGGCCTGAGTGCCAAGCAGATCGCCCTGCGGTTGGAGCAGATCGGTGTCGCACCCGAAAGCATCAACGGAGTCTGCGTTTCCCACGAGCATGGCGACCACATCGCTGGTATCCGCATCCTACAAAAACGCCACGGCACCCCCATCTATGCCAACGGCGGCACTATCAACGGCATTCGTCGCCAGCCAAAATCTGATGAAATCGCCATCAAGGTTTTCCAGACCGGAGCCCCCTTCCAAATCGGCGACATCACCATCGAACCCTTCTCCGTTCCGCACGATGCCTACGAACCCGTCGGCTTCCGGCTCCAAGCCGCTGGAACCGCCGTCGGCGTCGTCACCGATCTCGGTATGGTCACCTCGCTCATTCGCGAAAAACTAAAAGGGTGTCATGCCATCGTGGTTGAATCCAACCACGATGAAGACCTCCTGCAGGAAGCACCGCGCCCGTGGCCCCTCAAACAACGCATCCGTAGCCGTCAAGGCCACCTTTCCAACATGGGAGCCGCACAACTGATTTCCGAATGCGCCACCGATACGCTCGAACACGTCTACCTCTCGCACCTCAGCTCCGACTGCAATACGCCCGACACCGCCCTGAGTACCGTCGCCTCGCAGTTGCGGCTCGACGGCCTCAGCCACATCAACCTTGAAATTTCTCTCGCCCGCGAAATATCCAGCATCTGGGAGCGGGGATAAGACCACCAACGCCCCAGCCCGTATAGACACTACTCTACATCCAAAATCTTCCCCGACAACCCGACACGAAAGGAAAAGGTATCACCCACCTGTTGATCGAGAAGCGCCGCGCCGACGGGCGACTCCGGCGTAATTACCGTCACCTCTCGGCTCTCCACCACCAGATCAATCCCTCCGCCGCAGTGGAGCAGGAAAAAGAGCATCGCCTCGCCACCCATCTCCACCTCCACCAAAGCACCCACCCCGATCGGCCGCCCTGCATAATCCGGCGCAACAAAGCCGCGTAGATTATGAACCTCAGCTGCCCGCGTTTTAAACTGCTCCGCATGTCCACGCGCCAGATAGGAAGACTCCAGCCCGCAGGTATCCCATTTGGTCTCCGCGCGCGTCTCGTTATCCGTCGCCCCAGCGGACGCCCGTTCGTTCGCCGCCAGCAAGCGGCGCAGCTCTTCATCCAGTTCCGCCAGCAACGCCTTTAAAATCATCGTTTTATCCATACCACCAATCTATCTTCCCGCCGACCGCTGGTGCAAGCCTCGCTACTATATGAAAAGGAGAGTACCGCCTCGTCGAAGCCACGAAAGTGGCGGGTCAATGATTCAGGCCTTGTTCGCCCAGCAGGCAGGCACAGTCTATAACCAGCCCGGCACAAACGCTAGGCGGCGACGCTCCTCAATAAGCAAACCAATCCCGTATCCTTATTATCCAGCAATTACACTTGTGTTTTCCCTGCACTCCTCGATACATTTTTGTACTTAGTTGATGTCGAATTGCCGGTGGACAAAGCATGAAGATGAAAAATATGACCCAAAGCGAAAGAGAGCTGAACGTTCTGTATAAAATCTCGCAGACGACATCGGCGCGCCAGCACAATATTTCGGAACTGCTGAACGAAGTACTCCAAACGATGGCCACCGATATGGGCGTGCTGCGCGGCACGCTGGCCTTGCGCAAGCCGGACTCGGACATCCTGAACATCGAAGCGTCGAGCGGCCTCTCCGACCGCGAAGCCCGGCGCGGGCAGTACCAGCTCGGCGAGGGCGTTACTGGACGCGTTGCCCAGACCGGAAAACCAGAGTTGGTTCCGGATATCGGCGCATCCCCCGACTTTCTCAATCGTACAAAGGCGCGCGACGACCAGAAGACGGCTTTTCTCTGTGTGCCGATTGTCCATAACAAGGAAGTGATCGGCACCATGAGCATCGATCTTCCGGCGGGCGAGGAGGAAGAGCTTAATGGCTACTTCCTCTTCCTTCAACATGTCGCGCAGATCCTCGCCTCGGCGGTCTCCACCATCCGCGAAGAGATCGAGGAGCGCAATGCCCTCGAATCCGAAAACGAAATGTTGCGCCGCCAGTTAGGCGACCGCTACAGCATCGACAACATGGTTGGAAACTGTAGTTCCATGCGGGCGGTCTATGAACAGATCATCCAAGTGGCCGACAGCGCGGCGACCGTACTCGTACGCGGCGCTTCCGGAACTGGCAAGGAGCTGGTTGCACGAGCCATACACTTCAACAGCCCGCGCAAGAACAACGCCTTCATCAGCGTCAACTGCGCCGCTCTTCCCGAAAACTTGATCGAGAGCGAGCTCTTCGGCCATGAGAAAGGGGCCTTTACCGGTGCGGCACAGCAACGTCACGGTCGCTTCGAACTCGCCAACGGCGGCACCATCTTTCTCGATGAAATCGGCGATATTTCCCCCGCTATGCAGATACGCCTGCTACGGGTGCTTCAGGAGAAAACCTTCGAGCGCGTCGGCGGCAACGAAACCATCCACGTCAACGTGCGCGTGGTGGCAGCAACAAGCCACAACCTCGAGGAAGGCATGGGAAACGACACCTTCCGCGAGGATCTATACTACCGCCTCAACGTCTTTCCCATCCTGCTACCGCCCCTGCGCGAGCGCAAGTCCGACATTCTGCTGCTAGCCGACCACTTCTTACAGAAATATGGCGAAATGTATGGCAAGCAGATGAAGCGCATCTCCACGTCGGCCATCAACATGATGATGGCCTACCACTGGCCAGGCAACGTCCGCGAACTCGAAAACTGCCTTGAGCGCTCCTTGCTCATCTCATCCGACGGCGTCATCCACGGGTTCAACCTGCCGCCCTCACTGCAGACCAGCGACGAGACGCACACCAGTCTGCTGCCCGAAAACGACGCCGACCTCAAGCAGATGGTCGAGGCCTATGAACGCGAAATTTTGATCGACGCCCTCAAGAAACATCGGGGCAACGCAGCGGCCGCGGCGCGCTATCTCCAGACCACCCAACGTATTCTCAACTATCGTATTAAGAACCTCGGTATTAACCCGAAGAACTATAAATAGGCATTGAACTTTAGACTTTGGGCATGAAAACACTCGATCATATAGACAGGCTCCAGCAACGGTTTGTCGTCGCTGGAGTCGATAACGCCAAGCGAGTGGCGGAAGAATTGATCGCGCATGTGTTCGACTGCAAACCGCTGGAAATCTATCTACGCGACACCTCGCTCTCATCAGAAAAATTCGATGTATTGGAAGCCCTCACCGAACGGATAGAGAACGGCGAACCGCTACAGTACGTGGTCGGCCACGTCGACTTCTGGGGGCTGAATATTAAATGCGACCCGCGCGCACTGATCCCTCGCCCTGAAACCGAACAGCTCGTAGAAGAAGTCCTCAGATCAAATATTTGGGATCACAAGCCCGCCACTGTTGTCGATGTGGGAACCGGAACGGGTTGCATCGTCCTCACCCTCGCAATGCAACACCCCGGTGCCCACTTTAAGGCGGTTGATTTCTCCGCCCATGCGCTTAGCCTCGCCCGCGAAAATGCCCATGAACACGGATTGGAAAACCAAATTCTCTGGTTGGAAAACTCGTTGCTTGAACGGTTCGCACCGGCAAGTTGCAGTGCCGTCATCGCCAATCTCCCCTACATTTCCACCCGCGATTGGGAAGCCCTAGACCCGTCCGTGCGCGACCACGAACCCCAGTCCGCACTAGACAGTGGGCCATCTGGCATGGAGCTGATCAAAGAGTTGGCCACACAGTCTCGCTATGTCCTCGTGCCCGGTGGAAAACTTTTCCTCGAATTTGGCTACGACCAAGGCGCTGCTGTTTCCCGGTGCTTGGAAAAGCTCGACTATCTCGACATTCAAATCAAACTCGACCTCGCTGGCCATGATCGCATCGCTATCGCCGAAAATCCCTGATGCTGAATGTAGCCGACAGACTCCGAGCCCGCTTTGCACCGAACGATCCGGTGGAGTTTGAATACCGGCGCGGAAAGATGATAGGAACCCTCGTCCGCACTAATCCGAAACGTGCAGTGGTTTGTGTGGATAACGAGGAATACTATGTTCCCTACGAATGCCTGATTCCGCGCAGAGAAAACGATCCGCAACGCGAAAGGCAGATAACAACAATCCTTCAAATGGCATTGGAGTTAATCAAAGAGCACGGACTGAAGAAGTGGCGTTTCAAGTTTGACCACAGCACGCGACGAGCGGGATGTTGCAACTATCGCGCAAAGACCCTATCGATCTCCTTCGACCTCGCACGCAATGCCTCCGACGAGGATATCCGCGACACAATCCTGCACGAAATCGCCCACGCATTGGTCGGAAAAAAACACAACCACGACGGAATATGGAAGGCAAAGGCACGGGAGATCGGCTGTTCCGGCGAGCGCTACCACCAGCTGGTTTTTTCGCCGCCGCGTTACCATGTCACCTGCGAGAACTACTGCTGGACGCACACCGCCGAACGACGCAACCACCGACTGGTCTGCCGCACGTGTAACGGAAAACTAGTCTACTCGCCCTACACGAGGGAAGCCTAGGCGAGCTCAGCCTACCTTGCTTCCAACCACACACTACACCGCATCGTTGAAGACACCCACACGCGCCCACTTCTGCCAGTGCAACTCCTTGCGCAGGGCCAACCGCCTAAGGCTTCGAACCAAGGCCTGGAACTCGACCATGTCCATGGCATAGAAGACCAGCCAGGCAACCGGTGCGAGCAGGACGAGATTACGATGGAAACGCATCTTCGAGTCGACCAGAACCTGTATGCCAACCACTGCGGAGAGCAAGGCGATCACTAGAACGAGCGGGAGATAGCTGCTCGTGTACACGGTATAAATGAAGAAAGTGGATAGCATGAGAACTTCGGTGAGAAGTAAAAATTCGGCATACACCGCCAACGGTAGCAGGAAGAAGGAGAGATAGGGATTGTGCTCCGGCCTGCAGCTAAAGAACAGCTTGCGGTGTTTGATGAACGTCAGCATGCGGCCATACTTCCACCGTAGACGCTGGTTGCAAAGGCTTTTGAAATCCGACGGGCCTTCCGTATAGACCACCGCGTCGGCGGCATAGCGGGTCTTGTAGCCGTGGGATAGCAACCGGGTGGACATCTCGATGTCTTCGGTGATGATGCCATGGTCGAATCCACCCACCCGATCCAGCGCGTCCCGTCGGTATGCAGCGGCCGCACCGCCGATAATATAGACCGAGTTGAACAGGGAATCGGTGCGCTTAAAGAAGAATCCATAGAGATACTCCATCTGCTGCATCCATTCGATCGGCTTCCTTCGGTTGGCGACAATGACATTCCCGGCAACGCCGCCAACCGCCGGATCGGTGAAGCGGCGCAGGATATGGGTGATCGCGTGCGGATCCATCACACTATCCGCATCGATCGTGATGATGATTTCGCCATCGGCATGGATCAGTCCACTGTTCATGGCCCGCGCTTTCCTCCATTGGAAAGATTCAGGTATTCCAGCGAAACGCCTGGAACGGCTTCTTGCTCGTATTCGGCCTTGAGCCGCGTCACTTTTTCATGCGTTGCATCGGTCGAGCCATCGTTGATGACCACGATCTGCAGTCTGGAATACCCCGTATCAAGAACCGAGTGGATCGTTCTCTCGATCCCAACCTCTTCGTTCCATGCAGAGATCAGAACGGAGACCGATAAAGGCTCCCCAGGCGTTCCCGCCTTCTTCCGGACACGCTCAACCACCGAATACAAAGGGCTGCAAACCAACTGGAATACATATTTCACCAATAGCGGAAAAAGTAAAATCAACATGCCTTTCTGAATGGAATCGAATCCCGAAACAGGCTCGTATACCTGCGTTGCCGCCAAAAATAACACGCCCGTCGTGGCCACATACAAAAGAGCAAGGGGTAGGATAATTTCTAGATTTTTAAGGAATGACTTCATACTTTTCCGAGTGAAAAGCACCTTTAATGCCAACATTCTGAGATTTGTCAACTCTTCAGCAACCGGAATATATTGCAGACCGTAAAGGCAAGGTCCTCGGGAGCGTGGCTCATGCAGGACTCCAGCGAGGTGTGGCCGGCGGAAATACTGAAAACATAGTCGAACATACCGAGAAACAGCTCGAGTTCGCCATGGAGCGCGCCAGAGATCAGCAAAGTTTTCGCCCCGCGCTCGCGCGCCATGCCTGCCAGCACGGAGCAGAGCTTCCCCGAGGTCGTCTGCCCGTCAGTCCGCCCTTCGCCGGTAATGAGCAAGTCGGCTCCTTTGAGTGCAGCAGGCAGGCCGACGGTTTCAGCAATCAAGTTTGCGCCGGAAACGATCTCGGCGTTGCAGAATGCGCGCAGGCCATAGCCCAGTCCACCGGCCGCACCGTCGCCCGGCTGGCTTAGCATGCCCACCCGTTTTTGAAGATTGACCAATCCTGCATCTAACACAGGAATCATATCGGAGGTCGCTCCCTTTTGCGGAGCGAAGACCGCCGCCGCACCGTTCGGGCCAGTAAGCGGGTTGATGACATCGCACGCCACGCGGATGCGCGCATTTTTGAGCTCCGGGAGAATTTGAGAATCGTCGATGGAGTGAATCTCCGTTAATGCGCTGACTTCTTCGTCCTGGGCATCGAGAAATTGGTAGCCGAGTGCTCGCGCCATACCCATGCCGCCATCGACCGTGGCGCTGCCGCCGATGCCCATGATTACCGAGGTATGCCCTTTCAAAAGCAGATGCCTGAGCAGCTCACCCGTTCCGTAGGTAGTCGCTTCCATCGGATTGAGTCGACCAGTCGGAACGAGTTCGATGCCGGAAGCGGCGGCCATTTCCATGACGGCCGTACCGTCGGGCAACAGGCCGTACTGCGCTTTAACCGAATCGCCTAACGGCCCGCAGACCTCCAGCGTTTGGAATGTCCCGCGGGTTGCGGCCACGACGGCTTCGACCGTACCTTCGCCGCCGTCGGCCATCGGGAAGGTCAGGACTTCGGCATCAGGCATTTCGCGCAGGATGGCGACCTTGATGATGTCGCAGATCGTGGAACTGCGCAGGTTGCCTTTGTAGGAATCGGGCGCAACGATGATTTTCATGCCGAACTCCTTACCATCAGCTTGCCTTTTAATAGAATATCTCCGGGCGACCGATGATTGACGATCGCCTTAAATGCCCACTTTGCCATTTCCTCGAAAGGTTGATGCATCGTTGTAATGGGAGGAAGGAACTGGCCGGCAGCAGGAATATCATCGAAGCCGGTAACAGGAAGCCACCTCGCGGCCTCGTGCATGGCATGTAGCGCGCCCATGGCGATCTTGTCCGTTGCACATAAAATCGCCTCCGAAGATGCCGATTCCAAAATGATCCGGGTCTCATCCAAGCCGGCATCAAATGCCCAGCTGGTCGATGTGATGCCCCGGAACCTGCATCTGGATCGAACCGCCGCCTGCTCCAAAGCTTTCTCACGCAGGCGATGAGCCGGAAAATCCTCTCGGATAAAGACAAAGCTCTCGCGAGATGACTCCGTGAGATAACCGAAAAGTTGCTGAGCCGCATCATCTTCATCGATCGCAATCCGCACACTATTTTCCTGTGCGCTACCATGCCCGATACGGACAATCGGCATCGCCTCAAATGCCTGGAGCCAGTCTGCTTGTTCGTCGGAACCCAGAATAATCAGGCCATCGATCGAATGCTTATGCAGAGGAGTAAGGTCGGATACTTCCGGAATCCGTTGCTTGAACCCAGCGAGAACCAGAGAATATTCGTGTTCATGGGCCTGAGCCTGCAGGTCTTCAATCATCGCCCCGAAAAACGGATCCTTAAAATCGTACACCACCACCCCGATGGTTCGAGTCGATTTTCCCTTGAGCGTGAGTGCTGCGGCGTTGGGCACATAGCCCATCTCTCTGGCGGCCTCCAGTACGCGTTCGACCGTGGCGTCCGCAATACCGATCTCGCGCGCCTTACCCGAAAGCACCCGCGACACCAATGCAATCGACACCCCCAATCGCTCCGCAATCTGTTTTTGGCTAACCGCCATACATACACCTCAAGTTCCGAGAGTGTGCGGATAGTGTCCCAAAGAATCAAGATCTCGATCTGTGGTTATAGACTGTAATTAAAACACCTACTTTGGAGGAATAAGGGTTCCACACGAAGATGGAAATGGTCCCGTGCAGAGCGTATGGGTTTAAGAATTTCACGCATTACCGTTCGCGAGTCATTGTGATGTGTGGTTAATAAAAAATCTCTTTGGGGGGAGAACCGAGAGGGAATGGTGCCGGAGGTGGGACTCGAACCCACACAGATTTCTCCGCGGGATTTTGAATCCCGTGCGTCTACCGATTTCGCCACTCCGGCTTTGGGTGCGAAAGAGAGGGCAAGATAGCAAACCGTCCTTGTTTAGCAACTGCATTTACGAAGGAAAGAGTTCGAGGAGTTCGTGAGGCTGGTTGATGAGGTGTTCGGGGTTGGCGCGAGCAAGAACCTCTGCCGTGTTGAGCCCCCAACTAACCGCCACGGATTGAGTGCCGGCGAGGCGCGCACTTTCCACATCCACGGTGGTATCGCCAACGTAGTAGAGCGTTTTCGGATCGATCCTCTTTTCTCGGATATACTTCTTTACTCGCCGCTTTTTGCTGAGAATGCTACGGGTGGAGTGTACCTCATCGAACCAGTCGATACGGTGTTGCCCCAAAAACTTGTGAACGTTTTTACTGCGATTAGAGGTGAGGATATCCATGTGGTAGCGGCCGCTATTGTGGATTTGGGTCAGCACGTTTACCAGACCGGCGGGCGGATGGATTTCATGCATGTCGCGATGCATCAACCGCCGGGCGTGGATAGCGACAACCGGCACCTTCCAGAAGGCGATGCCGACGTGTTCGATAAATTCGTGGATCGTCAGATGCCGAACCGCTTCGATCTCCTCTTCGGGCAGGTGGCGATAGCCATAGACTCCCGAAAGCCGATTAAAGACCGTATGGATTAGCATCATGGTCTCGGCCAGCGTACCGTCGAAATCAAATAGGATAGTTGTTTTTCTTTCGTTCATGGAGGAAGGAACTGTACGGACTGGATGATGCTCAAACCAGCAGAAACAAATCAGGTTTTCTTCGTGTTCAACGTAATTTTCCTATCTAATTCGTAGTTATGAAGAAGGTTATCTTTACCATCGCCGTATCCTCCCTCCTGCTGGGCACATTGCCCAGCCACGCCATCGAATTTACCGACCACGGTGAATATGTGGGATCTTCCGACTGCCTGGCCTGCCATGAAGATTTCTACGAGCTCTGGAGCACCTCCCATCATGGGAAAGCGATGCAGGCCTTCAGCGGGGCGTTCGCCCGAACGCTTGTTCCGATGGAGGAGGCGATTGAAGTGGGCGAAGTGGAATTTATCATTGAACTCAATGCGAGCGGTGGGGTGATGCGTGAGACCCAGCCCGATAGAACAAAAAAAACCT
>QIHI01000097.1 GCA_003230915.1 Kiritimatiellales bacterium
TGCCATCGTGGTCAAAGACGAGGCCTTTGCTCGCGAAACCCTCGCTTGGCTACGCGAACAGAAGGCGGGCAGCGTCCGCCTACTCAGCGTCACCACCAGCAAGGAGGAAGCCCCGCTCGAAACTTCGTCGCCCATCGGCAAGGGACTGCTCGATTGCATCGACTTTAGCGATGCCGTTGCACCGCTCGTGCGCCGCTTGTTCTGGAATGTACGCGTGGTGGGTTCCGAGGTGGAAATTCCTGATGTCCTTCCCAACGATACGGTCGTGGTATCGCAAAATGGAACCGTCGTTACCAGCAACGGAAGCTCCGAACTATGGATGCCCGCAACCGAGGATAAAAGCCCTCTCGCCCGCCACCAGCTACGCGAACAGCTTCAGAAGGAGATCCACCAACTCTCCGCCGACCTTCAACAATTGGAAGAAACACTTGCCACTCTGCGCGGCGAGGAAGATGACCTTGCCGAAGCCATCGGCAAGGCCCGCCAAATATTCGATGAATTTCGCCGGGAGCTTGCCTTGCAGGAGGGCGAGCGGCAGGTGATCGTCCGCGAAACTGCCTCCGCGCGTGAACGCGTCGAGACCGTCTCTTTTGAGTTCAATAACCTGACCGAGCGCGAGAGCAAGGGCGTTGAGCTGCGTACCCGCCTCGCCACCGAACTTCAGGAAACGCGCGACCGCCAAGCCAACGTCCGCACGCAGATCGGCCAGCAGACCGAATCCCTAGCCAAGGTCGAAGAAAAGCGCTCCGATGCCCTCGCCATCACCTCCGAGCACCGCATCGTCTACTCGCAAAAATCGCAGGCGCTTGAACACCTCATCAACCGCCGGAAACCCATGGAAGCGCGTATTCAGGAACTCGACGAATTGATCGACGAACGCACCACCGGGGTCGACTCCTACAACCAGCGCATCGACGACCTCAAGACCTCGATCGAGGACGAGACCGCTAAGATCAAGCCGCTGGAAGCGCGTTTGCAAGAAACCTCCGAAATCCTCACCAGCGAACGTGCGCGGCGCGAGGAGACCATTCGCATCCTCACCACCGCAGAGAATCGACTGCGCGGTCTACGCGATACTATGGAGAGCGAGCTAAACAAAAAGTCTAAGTTTGGAGTTGAACAGGCCGAATATACCATGCGCCATGACAACGCACTGGAGCGTGTAACCGGCACCTATCGCATTACGAAGGAAGAGCTGTCCGAGGCCGAAGCTCCTCGCTGGGAAAACGACGAGGTACCCGATCGGGAGAGTCTCGAAACTCGCGTTGCCGAAATTCAAACCAAGCTTGATGCCATGGGTTCCGTCAACCTCGTGGCCATCGAGGAACACGCCGAACTCGAGGAGCGCTTCGCCTTCCTAAATCAACAGGAGTCCGATCTAGTTGCCGCCAAACAGCAACTGCTCGACATGATTAAGACGATCAACGCCACCACCACAGAAATGTTCAAGACCACCTTCGACAAGGTGAACGAAAACTTTCAGATGATGTTCAAGAAGCTCTTCGGTGGCGGATCGGCCAAGCTGGTGCTGACCGACGACGAAGACGTACTCGAAGCCGGTATCGAGATCATTGCCCGCCCGCCCGGCAAGAAGCTGCAGACGATCTCGCTGCTCTCCGGCGGTGAGCGCACAATGACGGCGGTGGCTCTGCTCTTTTCTCTGTTCATCGTCAAACCCAGCCCGTTCTGCGTGCTCGACGAACTTGATGCCGCGCTCGACGATGCCAACATCAGCCGCTTCGTCGATACCCTCAAGGAGTTCCTTAAATCGTCGCAGTTCATCATCATCACCCACAGCCGCCAGACGATTGCGGCGGCCGACGTAATCTACGGTGTAACCATGCAGACACGCGGCATCTCCAAGGTCGTTTCGATGAAGTTCGCCGACTATCGAGAAAAGGATATGAAGTGATGAATGTGGTGTAATTTTTCCAGTCATAACCCACTTTTCACGCACCCCACCCTATGAATAACAAACAACAATTTGATTTTTGGTACGCCGTCAACAATACCGAGCTGGTGCAGTCGCCGACCAGCCGACTCGAAACCTTTGGCGAAACAATGGTGAACTACCATCTGCTCTGCGAGCAGATGGATGACGTCGGCAAGGTGGTTGTACGAGAAGGCCAGCTTAAGGCGCTCAAGCCGGAGATCATTACCTCGCAGTCGCTCGGCCAGCTGAATCTTGAGGATTTTGGTCAGGATGCCCGGCAGTATGCCGACTGGCTGGCCGAACACGGCGGTGACCTCAAAGTACTCCAATATGGATTTCGCATCCAAAAACAGGAGATCAAGAAGTACACCGTTACCGACCGTCTTGACCACGTCATGGAGCGGGTAAAGAACGATGTCACCGCAAAGAATGACCCACTTAGCGCAATCCTGATTGGTGTCGATTCCCCGTGGGAGGTCTGCTTGCTCAAGCTTATGGTCGAGCTGGTGCAACACTCGGCCAAGGGCAACATATTGGATATCCAGCACCAGACCTTCGACCTGCACACCAGCCTTGAGGAAAACATCGAGCGCGACTTCCTCGAAGCCTCACGCAACTCGTCAAAGATCAATGAACTGGCCGAACGACTCAAGCAAAACGGTTTATGGGAAAAATACGAAGACCGCTTCTTCACCCTCGTCAAAGCCTCCGGCGGCCGGGACTAAGCGGTCGTCCTTCGGCGAAAAGCAGGAACAATCTCTATTCCCAATCTATCAGTTTTAGGTTGGGATTAACGTCGCCAGGCTCGGCTCCATCGCGGCCAAGGCGCACTTTTTCGTAGGCCACGCCGGCGATCATGGCGGCGTTATCGGTGCAGTAGGCCGGCGGACAGAGCAGCAGAGGAATGCCGGTGATGCTGGAAAGCTGCTCAAGTTTATCGCGGAGGCGGCTGTTCATCGAAACACCACCAGAGCAAGCGAAACTTTTCACCTCGAACTTTTTAAGCGCTCGTTCAACACGTAGCGTCAGCGCATCGCAAATGGCTTCCTGATAGCTCGCGCAAATATCGCGCAACTCGCCGCCTTCGGGTACGTGGTTAAGATTCTTAACGTGGGTGAGTAGCGAGGTTTTGAGTCCGCTGAAACTGAAACAGAGGTTGCGGTCGTATTTATAGATCCACTTCCCTCGGTCAGGTTGATCCAGCCCGCGAGGGAAACGAATGGCTGCGGGGTTTCCGCCTTCGGCGGTTTTTTGAATGATCGGGCCGCCGGGATAGCCAAGGTTAAGCACCGCGGCGGCTTTGTCGAGTGCTTCGCCGGCGGCATCATCGATGGTACTGCCGAGTAGCTCATAGCTTCCGATTTTGTGCATGAGGACAAGACTGCTGTCACCGCCAGAGACGAGCAGTCCGAGCATCGGGAAAACCGCCTCGGGCGTGGGAGCATCGTCCCTCATGAAGATAGAGTGCAGATGGCCTTCGTGGTGATTGACACGGATGAGCGGCTTACCAAGACGTTGCGCGAGGGTCTTGGCTGCGGTAAAGCCGATCAAGAGCGAGCTGGCAAGCCCGGGACCATAGGTGACGGCAAGAGCATCGATGGACTCGTAGGTTTCACCTGCATTCTTGAGAGCTTCATCAATGATGCTCGGTAATTTTTCAACATGGCTACGCGTAGCGATCTCCGGCACAACGCCGCCATAGGGTCGATGCTTGGCAATCTGGGAATAGATGGCGTTCGAGAGCACGTTACGCCCGTCTTCAACGACGGCGGCAGCGGTTTCATCACAGGAAGTTTCAATACCAAGAATTTTCATAGTGCATATAAAACGGGGCTTGAATGTTTGGTTCAAGTCCCGCTTTGCTCAATCGTTATTCCCGAAGGTCTACATGCCGAGCATGCCTTGGCGCTCGGTTTCTTCGAACTCCTTCATTTCCTTGTCGAGCTCCTCGAAGGCTTTGGAGGCGCGGAAGCGTTCGTAGAGATGCTTGGCGTTGTTGTTCTTAAGCGAGGCATCGATGATGTCAGGATTAAGTGCCATCAGAACGTAGGCGGTGGTGATGCCGTCGGTGGTCTCGTATTTCTGCATCTTCGGCACAGTACCTTGCAACGTCTGGGAGGTAATCTGTTTGGTGGCAGAGCTGAACAGCTCGTTCATTTCGGAACCACTCGCTTCGCCCACCTCTTCGATAAAGGCCTTCTCGAGGTTTTCAATTTTCACCTGAACGAGCTGAGCAAGGTTCTTACGAGCCTCGACCTTGGCCTTGGTGATCGCCAGCTGGGTATTTCGGGATTCGCCGAGACCCACGGAGGCCATACCGCCCTTGTCCGTAATCTTGGCAACCTCTTCCTGCATGTAGTCGAACATGGATTTATCGGAATCCATTTTAGGTTTAGATTTGCATCCTGAAAAACCGATGCAGATGCTCAAGGCTAAAAGAGTAAAGGCAGTACGTTTCATTTCGAATCTCCTAGTTATATTTTACAAGGGTTGGAACACCGGCTCCAAAGCTCCCACTCGACAAAGGGCATTATCCAAAGAAAGGAATCTATCCGCAACTGTTTTTTAGATGTAACTCCACGATGAATTAGACAGGTTTCTGCCGACATGAAAACCCTATTTTTAGCCAACCAATTACCCCACGGAAGCGTTTCGGGCGGGCACCGGCTCATCCACCATCGCATGCGACAATTAATCGACAAGAGGCATCAGATCGGATGAGCCGCTTTCGTGGCTCTCGGTCATTAAAAATTCATCCCTGACGTGCGGGAGATGGTCGGCGAACTGGAACCCGTAGCCGCTCCCAGCCGAAACATCCTGACCCACGCTTTTTGCGGTTATATCAGCGCTACCCTGCCCGCCATCTTCTGGAAAAATTATTCGGCGGACATGATGCTCGCCGTTGGCGACATGGTCGAGCGCACCCAATACGACATCGCCATTGCCGAATTCAGCGAGATGGGCATGTATCTCTAGCCAAGCGCACATATTCATTAATCCCATGCGATTGGGTTTCGGCCTACACATCAAGGAGCTCGAAGCGACGGCGGCCAGCGCTGCTGGCGACCTACACCGCGCTCGGTGTCGCCGGCATCTCCATGCAAAACGGCGTCAATTGCTTCATTGCCGACACCTCCGAGTTAACCGCCGACTCCATCAACTGGCTACTCAACGACGAGGTGCTCGCCCGGAGCATGGGAAAAATCGTTCAAAAAAGGGTTAAGGAAAAATATGATAGCAACACCACCGTCCGCAAACTTGAACGCGTTCTTCAGGAAGTGATCTCCGTTTAAAACCTCTCGAATTAAATCCCTTTTTTCCCAGACATTGTAATTAAATCCCCTATGTTTGCCCTGCAAATTAAAGAGGATGCATTAACCATGTCCACGGAATACCAGGGAAAATTCCATCGGCAAAATATCCTTTCGCGCTTCGCGAAGGATCTCGTGCGGCGCTCCCGCTCTAAGTGCGAGTTGTGCAAAAAAAGCGGTGCGAAGCTCGAGGTTCACGAGTTGCCGCCGCTGGAGGAAAAACCCGACCTCGCCGGCTGCATTTTCATTTGCGAGGAGTGCCAAAAACAAATTCTCACCCCAAAGAAAATAATCCCCTCCCACTGGCGTTGCCTGAACAACTCGCTCTGGTCGGAGGTTCCCGCCGTGCAGGTTATGGCCGTCCGTATACTGCGTCGCCTCGCCCAGGCCGAGCACCACTGGGCGGAAGAGCTGCTCGAACACGCCTACCTCGAACCCGATCTCGAAAAATGGGCCAATCTCTCGGAATAGAGTCTGGCAACATGAAACGCCACCTGCCCTTGCATGGAGTCATCGTCGGCAGTATCATTCTGCCAACGACCGTAAAACACTCATGAAGAATATTGAGACTCTCATTATGATGCAAAAAAAACTCCAGAAGAAGAGCCAATCGGACATTCGGAAAATGGGCATCAGCCTGCTGATTCTAGGTACCGTTGTTATCGCAGTTGGTCTGGCCGCGTCCCGGCAAGACCCAAACCTCCGAGACACCCTCTTGCTTGCTTTCGGAGCGGTTCTGTTCGTAGCTGGGATCTACACGTGGCGTAGTGCCAGAAACTAACCAACAAGGCTTTAACATGGGTAACTTGAACCAGTACCCCGCACCGGGTGAACACTTTATCCACTTCTGCGGCGACACCATCACCTTCTCCCTCGAAAATCATACCGGCAAAAATGGTAAAGCGTGGCTCCGCTCGAACATTGGCCACGCGCATATCCGCCACATCGAAATCATCATGCACGCCGAACAAGGTGTGCCGCCACTCTCGCGCGATTGGCACGACCTCCCGATGGAGTCCGCCGGCAACAACTGCTTCTCCATCACCCTCCCCTTGCTTGGCGTCGGTCGTTTCGAGGCTAAAACCTACTTCATCGCCGATGGCTCCAAAAAGACCCTTTGGCCTGAAGGTGGCAATTCAGTACTCAAGATCGAACCCGCCGAAACCTGCGCCGGCAACACTATGTATACCGCCTTCGTCCGCCAATTCGGCGAGGCCAAGACCCGCGGCGCCGTCGCCCCCCAAGATCAATCCGCTGTCCAGCAACTTGATGACGCTGGCTATGCCGTGCTTCCGAAGTCTGGGAAATTCCGCGATTTGATCCATGAACTCGACTTCATCGTTGGCACTCTGCGCTGCAAGATCATCCAGCTCCTGCCGATCCATCCCACCCCGACCACCTACGCCCGCATGGGCCGATTCGGCAGTCCTTTCGCCGTTATGGATCTGCTCGATGTCGACCCCGCCCTCGCCGAATTCGACAAACAAACTACGCCGCTCGACCAGTTCCAGGAACTCGTTGACGAAGTACACAAGCGCAACGCACGACTTTATCTCGACATGCCGATCAACCACACCGGCTGGGCATCGCACCTGCAAATCACCCATCCCGAATGGTTCCATCACAACGAGGACGGCTCGTTCATGTCGCCCGACGCATGGGGTGTCCTCTGGGAAGATCTCTCCAAACTCGACTACTCGCACCGCGAGCTCTGGAAATACATGGCCGGCGTATTCCTTTTCTGGTGCCGAAAAGGGGTTGATGGCTTCCGCTGCGATGCCGGTTATAAGATACCGTTCGAAGCATGGGAATACATCATTGCCAAAGTGCGCATGGAATATCCCGATACCCTCTTCATGCTCGAAGGCCTTGGCGGCCACAAGCATGTTACCGAACGCCTGTTAGCCGACTCCGGCATGAACTGGGCCTATTCCGAAATCTTCCAAAACCATGACCAACATCAGGTCGACGACTATCTCCCCGAATCTATCCGCGTTTCCGAATCAAAAGGCAATCTCATCCACTTTTCCGAAACCCACGATAACGCTCGCCTCGCCGGAAATTCGCACACCTTTGCGCGCCTACGCACCGCCTTCTGTGCACTCACTTCGAACAATGGCGCATCCGGCTTCACCAACGGTGTCGAATGGTATGCCGATGAGCAAATTAACGTCCATAACAGCCACTCCATCAACTGGGGGGCGGAAACCAACCAGATCGATTGGATCCGCCGCATCCACGCCATCATGGAAATCCACCCCTCGTTCCATGCCGGCGCCAAGGTAGAAATAGTCACCAACGGTCACCATAACTCCGCCGCCATTCTGCGAACCGATGCCACAGGCCAGCACCGCCTGCTCATCCTTGCCAACCTTAATTCCAGCACCGAAGGATTAGTGCAATGGCACGGCGACTTTTCCTCATTTACAACCGATCTGCTTTCCGCCAACCCGGTCAAACACTCCGATAGCACCTACCCGCTTCACCCCGGTGAAGTCCTTTGCATCACCAACGATCCCGACTGGATGAACCGCATTTTACACATCCTGAAAACGCCTTTCCAAGGCTCAGAAAAAAGCGACAGGCAAGTCCGCCGCGCCAAGGCCATGGAGCTCCAGATTGAGAAGGACTTCGACATCGACTCGTTCATCGAAAACCCGAAGGCGCGTTGCGAAGAACGGGCGGGTGGAGCGCCGATTGTCACCACCTGGCAATGGCCACGCGACACCCTCCGCACCGTACTATTGCCTCCCAATCATTTTCTACTCGTTAAATCGGAGACCGGCTTTATTGCCGAACTAAAAAATGAAAAGGATGAAACGCTTGCCCATGAAAAATCGATCACTCAGGCTGATGGAAAAACCTTTGCTCTTTTCCAGCCCTTGGAAACTCCGGATAAACACCAGACCCTAACGCTCAAACTGACGGTCTTTGAGGATGATGGGATCAAGCATGCTGCGTCGCCTATCATGCAATTGTGCGAAGAAGAAAACGCACGGGTCGTCACCACCTGCCGCGCCGGCGAAATCCACGACCACAACCGCTATGCCATCTGTACCAACCACCACGGTGCGCTGTCGCAAATGCGCATTGGATGGGCGGAACTACACAGCAAATATGATGGGTTGCTCATTGCCAATCTCGATACCGAAGTACCGGTTGATCGCCATATCATGTTCACCCGCTGTCGTGCGTGGGTCGTCTGCCGTGACTATTCCAATGAACTCTCCCTCCACTGCCAAAAGCACTTCACCGTGGCCGACGACGGCACCGTAATCTGGAACTTTGCCGTACCCGTCGGCGAAGGCCAGCTCATCCCGCTCAAGGCCATGCTTCAGTTACACCCCGACACCAACGCCATCCAGCTCAACTTCCTCCGTGAAGACGCGGGCAACAATCCCGAGCACCTCGCCGACGATCTTCCTATTACGCTTATTCTGCGGCCCGATATTGAAGATCGCTGCAACCACGAGATCACCAAGGCATCAACCGGCCCAGAAGCACATTGGCCCACTGTCATCCACTCTAAAGAAAACGGATTTGTCTTCACACCGGCTAATGATCGACAACTAAATATTGAACTTCAGGGCGGCGAATACCACACCGAGTCGGAGTGGTGCTATATGATCGAGCACCCCGTCGATCAGGCACGCGGCATTGATGGATCCTCCGACCTCTTCAGTCCCGGCTATTTCAAGATCGACCTGCGCGGCAACGAAACCGCCGAACTAGTGGCAAGCATCGGCAAGATTCCAACCTTTGGAAGCCCGGCGCTAGTTTCTGAAAAAGAAGAACTTTCGATCGAAGAGGCCATGCACAGCGCAATGAAACAGTTTATTGTAAAACGTGACGCCTTCCAGACAGTGATCGCGGGCTACCCGTGGTTTTTGGACTGGGGGCGCGATACGTTGATTTGCCTGCGAGGAATCATTGCTGCAGGACTGCTGAAAGAATCGCAAAACATTCTTCTGCAATTTGCCAAATTCGAGAAGCGCGGAACGATCCCGAATATGATCCGCGGCAACGACGACAATAACCGTGAAACTTCTGATGCTCCGCTCTGGTTCTTCGTTGCCTGCGACGAATTGATGGCCGCACAGGGAAACCAGAAACTGCTGAAAGCTGATTGTGATGGACGTACATTGAAAAATGTATTGGTGTCGCTGGCGACCGGATTGATCAACGGAACCGAAAACGGCATCGCCCTCGATCACGACTCTGGTCTGATTTTTAGTCCGTCGCACTTTACGTGGATGGATACGAACTATCCGGCGGGAACCCCGCGCCAAGGCTATCCCATCGAAATCCAGGCGCTATGGCACTATGCACTGAACATGCTGGCTAAAATAGACAAGGCTCCGAAATGGGCGAAGTTTGCCAAGCAGGTACAACAATCCATTAGCGAACTATTCGTGGTCGAGGCGGATGATTTTACCTATCTGGCCGACTGCCTCGCGGCCATACCGGGTGTGAATGCACAAAATGCGGAGGCGGACGATGCGTTACGTTCGAACCAGCTCTTCGCCGTGACACTTGGTGCAATCACTGATTTAAAGTTATGTAAAAAAATCGTCGATGCCTGCGAGCAATTACTGATTCCCGGCGCGATTCGCAGTCTGGCTGATCGCCCAGTGCGTCACCCTGCCCCGATCTATACCAATGGACAATTGCTAAACGATCCGTCTAATCCGTACTGGGGACAGTACACCGGCGACGAAGATACACGCCGTAAACCGGCCTACCACAACGGCACGGCATGGACGTGGCCCTTCCCGTCATACGCCGAGGCACTGGTGATGGTCTATGGCGACAAAGCGCACGTAACCGCCCGTGCTATTCTTGGCAGTGCATCGGGCGTGCTCAACCATGGATGCCTGCGACATTCGCCGGAAGTGATCGATGGAAATACACCGCACGTTCAACGCGGCGGCGGCGCACAAGCATGGGGTGCAACCGAACTCTACCGCGTCGTTAAACAGCTCCAGTAAGGGGACTGAACAATGATCCCCAAAATACAATTTGCCAAACCGGACATGAGAGTGCGCATTTACAGAGCTTGGAACGGTTTGATTTCGACAGCGTACTGCTCCCCTACAACTATGTGCAAATGAAAGTCTCAGACTATACCGTCACTTCGAAAAATTATTAACACTCTGCGACACGCGTAACGTGGCAGTACAAACGATTAAATCGGTTTCGCACGGTTATGCACCCAAAATCTACAACATGTGGTATGCACCCCCAGCCGATGTCACGCTATTGCCCAAAGTGCTGCAGGCAGCCGAAACATTCCAAATGAAATCGTCGGATGAGATCATGGAAGCCGATATTGAAAAGTTTGGAATCACACCGCTATTTGCCGAGAGTTCTTCGAACGATTACAGGCTCAACAGTTCTTGCACATCTTTCCACGAGAGCTTCTGCATGACCTGCTCGTCGGTGGTGAGGGTGGCATCGATGATGCCTTGCTTGCGCTTTTGCATTTCGACAACCTTATCTTCCACCGTACCCTTGGTAACGAGTTTGACACTGTAGACGGTACGTTTCTGCCCGATACGGTGAGCCCGGTCGGTGGCTTGAGCCTCCACGGCGGGATTCCACCACGGGTCGAAGTGGATCACCATGTCGGCACCGGTCAGATTGAGACCAGTCCCGCCCGCCTTGAGACTCATCAGAAAGACGGGAATATCGTGGTCTTTATTGAACCGCTTGACCACGGTCTGGCGATCCTTGGTACTGCCATCGAGATAGCAGTATTTCAAATCGCGCGCATCCATCTCCTTTTTAAGGATGGCAAGCATGGAGGTAAATTGGCTAAAGACGAGAACTCGGTGCTTACTGTCAAGCGCTTCGTTGAGCAGTTCGAAGAACAGCTCCATTTTAGCGGAGGGATGCTTGCTGTCGATGCCCTCGAGTTTGAGTAGGTCGATATGGCAACAGGTCTGCCGCAGACGTAGCAGCGTTTTTAGAATTTCCATACGGCATTTATTGAACCCATCCTTTTCAACCATACTACTAATCTTGTGTTTGGATTCCTCGAGCAACTGGGAATATACCTTGTGCTGATCCTGCGTCAACTGGCACGGCGCAATGCGCTCGATTTTAGGCGGCAGATCCTTCGCAACGTGTTTCTTGAGTCGACGCAACAGGAACGGGTGTAGCTTGCGCCGCAGTTTGGCCTGCATAGAGTCGCCGGCGGAACCGCCGGAAAGGATCGGTAGTTCATAGAACTCGCGGAAGTCCTTATGGCTACCGAGATAGCCCGGCATCAGGAAATCCATGATCGACCAGAGATCGGCCACCCCATTTTCAATCGGTGTGCCGGTAAGAACTAAACGGTGTTCGGCTTTGATCTTTTTGGCGGTTAGAGCATTTTGGGTGGATCGGTTTTTGATGTGCTGTGCCTCGTCGAGGATTGCAATGGAGTAGGTGTATTCCAAATGCTTCTCAATATCTCGCCGCATTAACGCATAGGAGGTAATGACGATATCAGCCTTATCAACCTGTTTCCATTTGCGATGGCGATCGGTTCCGTGCAGGAGCACAACTTTAAGATTCGGCGTAAACTTAGCCGCCTCTTCTCGCCAGTTTTCCACCAGACTGGTCGGGCAAACAATCAGTGAAGGCCTTTCTCGATGTGCTTCATCGGCGCGTTCCAATTGAATCCAAGCCAAGGTTTGGATGGTTTTACCCAGTCCCATTTCGTCGGCAAGAATGCCACAAAAAGATCGTTTCTCGAGAAAGCGTAACCAGTGGACTCCCTCCTTCTGGTAGGCCCGAAGCGTGCCTCTCAGGTGTGGGCTAAGTTCAACGGGTTCGACCGACTCCTGCCCGTTTTGCTGGCGGGCTTTTTCCAACCAAGACGGCGTCGCCTCAAGATCAATTCCATCGAGCGATTCCAACGAGGACTCCACATAACTACTGTAAATACTGCTCATACGGAATGTTCCAGGCTTCTCGCCTTCGCCGACGGCGCAGTCTTCAAAAACTTCACGTGCCTGCTGGATGGCATCGGCATCGAGCAAAATAGTCCGGCCGTTGCGTTCGATAAACGAGTCGCCTTTCATTAACGCGCGCTGGATATCGCGTTCGGAAATAGTACCCGAACCTACTTCGTAGTCGTAGCCCACATCAAAATAGTCGGTTGATGCTGTTTCATCGACACGGATGACCGGCGTGACGGAGTCGGTGTTTTCGGCAAATGGTTTGATGCGACCCTCCAGCTCAACGACCCAGCCCATGCGACGAATATGTGGAATGCCGCTGCCAAGAAAGTTAAGCACCTCGCGCGGGCCTACGATGTTCTTTAGCGTATCGCCCGCTCGTCCGGAAAAACCGACGACTTCCAACCGCTGGACCGCTCGTTTTTCTGCGGCCATATTACGGATTCGGTAACGCAACAGATCGCGTTTGTCGGGAATGGCAAAATTACCGCGCATGTCGGCACGACCAGCGACGAGCTCGATTTTATCGGTGTAGCGGGCGTAGAGCGTGGCGGAAAGCGAGGCAGGGCTACCCTTGAGCAGTAGATGGAACTTGGGCTTAGCCGGCTTCATGAAAAAGAGGTCAGGCGTAATCGTGCTGCGCACACGCATCAGCTGTTCAATCTGCACGAGATCGGTGGCGAGAAATGCAGGCACGTTCGTGCGCCGGATGGCGATAGGTTCGCGGTAGATAACACGTAACGAACGGGGCAACAGCTCGCTTAGCGGCCAAAACTGGTCGGCGCAAAAAACCCAACCGAGCGTATTTCCAACCACATAGAACGGAGTAGGTGCGGCCTCTTTCTCGGGGAACTCGGTGCGCAGTTCCAGCAAGAGTTCGCCGCTCTCCCGATCCATATCCATTTTCACCTCGGATCCAAGCGCACCAGCATGAACCGGAAACCCTTTCGGAAGCCCTTGTTGGTAAATGGATTTCCCAGGGTGTACCCGCAACAGGTTAATGAATTCCTGGGTCGAAAGATACTGAGTACTTCTGAGCGAGCCGCCAGAAGCCTCCTCCAAGACATGCAGAATTTTTTCATCTCGGTGGGTAAAAGAAAAAGGCGTAGCGGTCGATACCTCACCCAATGGCGTTCGTTTTCCAGAAATTTCGATAATAATACCGACTTCGATCTTCCCGACGAGTGCCTGTTTCTGCCAGTTTTCGGAAAGCTCCACAAGCAAGTGGGCCGGAACCGCATTGGGATCGGATTTCTTGACACACTTAATCCGATTACCTTGGGCTACTTTCTGCAAACGTCTAACTTGGCATTTTTTATGATCCCTTTCCTCGTCCGTGAGTCCGGAAGTGCTACGGATGACCTCCATTCCCATCGCCACAAGATGCAAACAAATGAGTCCCCGGTCCTGATTGTCGCGGCATGGGCAGAGGTTGTCGGGATATCCTCCAGGCCGCGGCACCTTGAAGCGCGAGCGCAACCCGCGCGGGCCGAGGTTGAGCATACCTAAGACTAGAGGATGCTCATACGTCACTTTTTCAACCACCCCACGGGTAAATAGCGACTTTCCGTCGCGAAACGCACGCCAGCCTGCCCAATCTTTGAGGTCGTTTTCAGTAAATGGAATTTTGTCACCCATGCAACACGATCCTGCCTAATCATTGAAAATAGTTCCCATTTTCTCCATTTCTAGGAATAAATCCACACTAAACTTTATCTTTCTCGGTTTTAAAAAACCCTAAATAGGCTAATATCTATTTTTTGGATCGAACATTTCTATATTAAATCGGCCTAAACAATGGGTTGACGCATGCGAGCGGCAGGCACAAGATGCGCCGCTTTGAAACTTGAGGAAATCCCATGCAACGGATCATGAAAAAATCCAAGATACATACCGCCACTGTAACGGGGCTGGAACTGTATTATGAAGGCAGCATCACCATTGATCACGATTTGCTCGATCAAGCTGATATGCTTCCTGGCGAGCAAGTGCAGGTCGTTAACCTCAACAACGGTAGCCGTCTCGTCACCTATACCATTACTGGCGAACGTGGTTCCGGCGCAGTCGAACTCAAC
>QIHI01000053.1 GCA_003230915.1 Kiritimatiellales bacterium
CATTCAGGGAGCTGGAAGTCCAACGAACCACTATGGTTGTAGTTCTCAAACTCGGAATACCAATTCTGTGCGGCTTCATCCCAGACACAGACCCAGTGGTCTCCCTGTACTGTGGGGAGCGTTGTCTGATTAGCTCTTTGGAAACCGATAAAGTATTTTTACTCTAATCGTTTCCATTTAAGGACTAACGTAGACAGGAATACCCCTCCCTGCACGAAAAGTGGGATGTTTAGCGCAGTGATTTTTTCGGGTCAAATAAAATGAGGAGATAATTCATGACCCAATTATTTTTTGCCCATAATCCTATCAGGAGAGGCAATAGCCCCACCCTGCTGGGGCAGGTTCAAATCCATAAATCATTATTTTTAAAGACCGCCCTAGATGAAAATAGTCCTATTTAACGGCAAGGGGTTATCGCCTTGAATAAATCCCGTTCAGATAGAATAACCTGTCGGAAATTCGCATATCCAACTTGCGATCCAATGCCCAAGCTAACTCTACAAATATCTTGTAGCTAAACTATTATAAAAAAAGCCGCCCCGTTTTTCGGGGCGGCTTCTAGAGCTAGATAGAGGGAAAGGTTATTTCATAAACAAGGCAAGAAACCCATCAAAATAGGCCAGTGCCTTTTGCTTAAACGTAATCTTGAAAACTTTTCTCGCCACGGTGCGAGACTCATGCACAACGACCATGTGATTCCAAAAAACTCGGTGCATCGCTTGATAGCGGGCATCGACTTTATTCCAGGCCAACTGTAACGAGGGAAGAACCACCGTTTGCAAATAGCCAACGGGAGCACTCTCCTCTTCTTCAAAAGAAGCCTCCCATTCATCAACCGCGCAATAGGCATCGCAAAAATGTTCATGGCGAACCGGGAGGAGGCTCCGGCCAGCCAGTTTGCGCCGACGTGCCGCACGGGTGAAAAACAGGCTAATCGTACTCAGGCTCATTAGGCTGAGGGTTCCCGGCTCCGGAATGGCGACCACACGAAATCCGATCTGAGTACTCGAAGTAGCAAGAGAAACTCCAGGCCGTGAACCGATATTACGAAGCGAAACGGAGTCTGATAGGTAGGAGCCGCCACTAACCGCACGCTCAAGCGGATCATTATCAGCTGGGAGAGATTCAAGCCACTCCCACACATTCCCCATCATATCCCTTGTTCCATTTTGTTCGGTAATACCAGTTCCAACTAACCAAGGAACACCAAGAGGAGAACCACCATCATCGTAGTTAACATCGATTCCTTCGGTGGGTCTAATATTTGTCCCATCAGCATAGGTTGAATAGCCAGATCCGCCACCGGAAGCATCGAAGTAAGCTGCCTTATAGAACTCGTCGACTGTCGGCAATACGTAGACCGTTCCATAGGTTGAAACAGCCGAGGCACGGTCAATACCAGTCACTAGCCCCCCCCCGCCAATGAGGTATGCACCACTGTTTTCATCACCCGTCGTTAGCCAATTGCTATAGCGGGCGGCTTCATGCCAGCTTACCTGGGTAGCCGGGGCATTCGAGCCTATCCCAACCCACGCATCCTCATTGCCACTGCCCACGCCGCTTTTAACAAATTGGTCAATTGTCACTTCGGTTGTCCCAATGCGATAGTCGTAGGTCACCGCACCAAATCCAGTCACATCAGCTACATTCCCAGCCGCGCCAATGCTATTAAATTCTATGGTAAAACCGGGAAAGGTATCTGCACCCGCCGATGCGACCAACAGTCCTGCCGCTAAATATGTATGTATGGTTATTTTCATATTTCCTCTCAAACACGACGGATCACACCCATCATAGGGGTATCCCACTCTAAACATGTAATCATGGTTTAAATCGCTGTAATCAGAAGTGAATTTAATGGATTCATTCAGATAAAAACAAGGGTTATCTTTCTTTTTTAACTACTTCTCGGAATGTAATCGAACCTCGATCATGGGCAGGGCGTGGCTCCAGCCCTTTGAAAGAGCATGCAGGTCGTGCCGGATGCGGGTGCTTTCCCTGAAACGCTCCTCATTGGAAAGGTCAGTGCGTTGCGACAGGGCGGCCTGCTCACGCTCAAGCTGACGCTTCCAAAACAATAATACATAGCGCTGGGCCAATTCCACTGGCTCGGTTTCAGCGTCGATGGTGCGCGACTCTTCCACCTGCACTCGGCTAATCACCTTTTGCGAAGCATCGTCAAAATCCTGAAACCCCTCGGTCAGCGCCTCGGGCAGCTCGACCATCAGCAGCTCGACCAATTCGCGGCAAATGGAATCTGAAAGATAGCGGGCGGGAAGATAATCGTGAACGAGCGGCTGGACGTCGGGATAGTGGTGAACCAGAAGTTCGAGCAAGCTGATCTCCTCCTTGGGATAAATCTTGGGCGGTGCAGGTGCCGTTGTAATCTCGTCGGCGCGGCGCGGCGCGGCGCGTTGGTTGCGCTGCTCCCTCCGTAAATCCTGACTGAGCGCCTGCGGGGAAATATGTAGTAGGTCGGCCGATCGGTGGATCATCGGATCCCGCCGTGCGGCGGAGGGGCAATGGCTGATGAAATCGAGCACGGCCTTAACGACGCGCATGCGCCCAGCTTCGGTCGCCATATTCTCCTGCCGCCCGAGACAGTCGATGAGAAAGTCGAGTGCGGCCGGTGCTTCTTTCACCAACGTGATTAAGGCTTCGGCTCCGCTTTTTTTAATGAGCGAATCAGGATCTTCTTTTTCCGGAAGGGTGACGACACGGACGCTGAGTTCGGCGGCGATGAATATTTCGGAAGAGGTCAGCGCGGCCTTGACTCCGGCGGCGTCGGCATCGAGCACGAGGACCACCTCATCGGCATAGCGCTTGATAAGCCGTGCATGATTTTCGGTGAGCGCAGTGCCTTGCGAGGCAACGACGTTGGTTAGCCCGGCCTGGTGGCAGCGGATTGCATCGATTTGGCCTTCAACAACGATAGCCTGCCGGGACTCGACAATCGGTTTTCGTGCCTTGTCGAAGGCGAATAGAATTTGATTTTTACGGAAGAGCAGGGTTTCGGGGCTATTGACATATTTTGCCCCCTTTTCCGCCTGATTCATAATGCGTCCGCTAAAGCCGATCACCCGTCCCATTGGGTCACAGATCGGAAACATGACGCGGTTACGAAAGCGATCATAGTGGATCTTTTGGCCGCTCCGCTCGGAGGGGACAACGAGCCCAGCGGCTTCGAGTTGCTCAGCGGTATATCCCTTTTTAAGCGCACGTTTCATCAGGCCATCCCACTCGTTAGGCGCAAAACCAACCTGAAATTCCTTGAGAAGGTCAGCGGGCAGGTCTCGTTCTTCGAGATAACGGCGCGCCTCGACACCCTCGGTGCCTTCAGCAAGCAGGCGGTGGTAAAATGTAGCGGCCTCACGATGGATTTTATAGAGCGCGTCCTTATCGCCGCTTTTTTCTGGCCGACCACCCTCGTAGATAATCTCCACACTAGCTCGTTCGGCCAGGATTTTGACGGCCGTAACAAAGTCGACCTTTTCGTATTCCATCACAAAGCGGAAGACATCGCCGCCCGCTCCACAACCGAAGCAGTGGAAAATCTGGCGGGTTTCGTTCACCGTGAACGACGGCGTTTTTTCCTGATGGAACGGGCAGTTACACTTGAAGGTCGAGCCGCGGCGGCGCAGCTGGGGCAAATAAGTCCCAACCACCTCCACCACATTGCAGCGGGCGCGTATTTCCTCAATCGTCTCCTTCGGTATCATCGCCATGCAAAAAGGAATACCCCATCTCCGCCCTTGCCCTCAACTTTTCCCGCCCAAAATTTAGTGTGTAGCGTTGCTTTCTTGAACGAAGCCTTTAACCTCTACCAAGAAAAAGAGAGTATCGGGAGATCACATGAATCTGAAAGAGTTTGGAGAGCTGAATACCGATCGTTTTTTGCGCGAGGCCTTCGATGCCACGTGCCGAAAAAAACTGATCTGGGGCGCTCGTCTGCGGCGCAACGCCTATCTCATTCTGTTCCTTACGGGCTTCTTCTGTATTTTTGCGGCCGGGTTGGCAGGTCAGACGATTTTGAGCATCCTCTCGCTGTTCCTCGCAACACTCTCGCTCGTTGTGATGACCAAGTATAACACGCAGTTGTTTTTCCTGATGCTGCTTGCAAAAAAAGAGAATACCGAAGCGTAGGGAGAAAGATCCCCTTCCGGCCTGAATTCGTCAATCTACCTCATTCCAACACACCCGCTTCTTCCTGATAGATCAGAACTTCGCGTAGCTTATTAACACGCTCTTCAAGTACCGACCGCGTTAGATGGGGCTGGATACGCGGAACCATTTCGTAGCAGACGAGTTTGCCGACCTGCGATTTCATGCGGAAGCTGTCGTAAAACTTGGTCGGCCCCAGAATCACAAGGAAAACCATGACAAACAAGGCCACTAGCACACCGCGAATGAAGCCTAGGGTAAATCCATAGGCTTGATCCGCCCGATCGGATATCTGCGTCTTGAGCACGTTTGCCAGAAGCTTCCCCAAGAGTATGTAGAATATAATGGTCAGGGCCAACAACCCGGCAAGGATCAGCCACATCATATAGGTTTCGCTTAGGTTTCGGAATAGCCGTCCAAAATAGCTGAAGAGAGCCGGATAGGCAAAAAACAGGGCTACACCCAACGCCAAAAAGGTAATGACATGCGCCACCTGCCCTGCAAATCCCTGCTGGAATCCTCCCATCGCAAATAAAAGAGCCATCGCAACAAATGCAACATCAACCAAGCTAAGCCAATCGGGAATCATCTAATTCTTCCTCCATCTCCAATGCACGGAACTATGCGCCCCAATTGTAGCAAGTTCAATGTCGTATTTCTTGACTTCATAAATTGCAAAGTATCCTGCCCATCAATGGATTGCATTGTCCCGTCAATTGGCGCAACCTCCGCGTCGAATTTTTGGACTCCCCCTATGATTGGATCACGATTTTCAGCCGCAGCTAAGACCTACGACCGCCACGCCCGCCCGCAACTAGCACTGGCGCAGTCAGTCGTATCCATGCTACCCGAAATATATCCAGAACAGATTCTCGAGCTCGGTGCCGGAACCGGTCAGCTGACCCGCCTGCTGGTCGACCGCTTCCCGGACGTTCCGATCGACGCGCTCGATCTGGCCGAAAAGATGATAGAACACAGCCGCGCCAAATTCCACCATCTCCCACAGATCAACTGGATCATCGACGATGCGCAGACCTACTGGAGCGGCGACCGCTATCCGCTTATCGCCTCTAGTTCGGCTCTGCACTGGGTCTCCGACTTGCGCGCAACCTGTGAAAATATTTTTCAGAACTTGGCACCCGGTGGAACCTTCGCCCTTGGTATGATGCTGCAAGGCACCCTCAAAGAACTGCACGAACTGCGTAAAACCATCGCTCCCGAAAAAACACCAAGTCTAACCCTCCCGACCTACGAGGAGACCCAAGTTTGTCTTCAGGATTCTGGGTTTCATCTTGACCGAAAAAAACACAGCGAAGAGGAAATCATCTATCCCGATGCCCAAACCTTCCTCCGCGCCATCCACGAGCAAGGCGTGACCGGCGGAAAAGTCAGCACCGGCAATGCCCCGCTCACCCGCACCGAGCTCAGCCAGCTCGTCGCCGACTATCAAGACACCTATGCCACCGACGGCGGTGTCCGTGCCACCTACGAAACCGCTACGTTCTTGCTGATGAAAACTTGATCTCCTATTTTCAAATCGCGTGACACACCAGAATTCTGGCTATTCTTTCCGTAAAAATATGGTGTTGTTTTCCTCGAACTGGTATCACCCTGAATTGTTATGGAGCAGAAAACCAATAGACCGCTGGGAATCGATCTTTTCGCTGGAGCAGGAGGAATGTCCCTTGGATTTGAGCAAGCTGGATTCGATATTGCAGCGGCAGTTGAAATTGACCCAGTTCATTGCGCAACACACGAATTCAATTTTCCCTATTCAAAAACCATATGCGCTAGTGTTGTAAACTTGAAAGGTTCCGATATCCGCGAACTGGCGGGTATTGCAAAAAAGGAAATCGACGTTGTTTTTGGTGGCGCACCCTGCCAAGGGTTTTCCATGATTGGAAAACGTGCCCTTGATGATTCGCGCAATCAGTTGGTTTTCCATTATGTGCGCTTGGTGCGGAAACTTCAGCCCAGATATTGCGTATTCGAAAATGTAAAAGGCCTCACCGTTGGAAAACATGCAAAATTCCTAGAGGAACTCATCGAGGCACTCAAAGACTCCGGTTATGAGGTTTTATTGCCGTACAAAGTGTTGAATGCTTCCGAGTATGGCGTTCCCCAACAACGCCACCGGCTATTTCTCATTGGCGCCCGCAAGGGGGAACCTTTGCTGAAATATCCTGAAGCAACCACTGAACGCGTACACGTTTGGGATGCAATCGGCGATTTGCCAAATGCCGATGATTATCCTGAACTTGAAAAACATGATTCTATGTGTGCTACGTGGAATACAAGACATCCTTATGCACGAAAATTGAGGGGGCTAGATCTCGACCCATCAAACTTCGGCTATAAGAGAATGTTCGACAACAGCATTCTGACTTCCAGCACACGAACCAAGCATACTCCTGTGTCTCAAGAACGGTTCCTTTCCACGAAACAAGGCGATACTGAATCAATCAGCCGTTTTCACAAACTCGACCCCGAAGGCTTTTGCAATACGCTTCGCGCAGGAACGGATAGCGCGCGCGGAGCGTTCACCTCCCCACGCCCAATACATCCCTTTCTTCCCCGAGTCATCACAGTCAGAGAAGCAGCCCGCCTGCACTCCTATCCCGACTGGTTTCGGTTTCACATCACAAAGTGGCATGGCTTCCGGCAAATCGGGAACAGCGTTCCGCCGCTGTTGGCTCGAGCTATCGCCACCCAAATCATTCGTGCCATGGATGTTTCTCCCTGCAAGCCCAGACAAATGCTTCCTCTCCAAGATTCGACGCTGCTATCCTTTGATATGAAAGCGGCGGCAAGCTTTTACAATGTGCCGCACAACACCATTGCCCAAAGAACGCGCAAGAACACACCTCCCAAAACCCAAGCGCAACTACAACTAGGATAAATCCATGAGCAATCCGAATCGCTACCAAGCTATCATCGCAAAGATCTTCTCCAACCACTTTGAGAATGCCAATGAATTCGAGTTTGACCGAGAGGAATTAATTGCCGTTGCAAAAGAGCTTAAAATCGATCTTCCGAAAAACCTAGGCGACCTGATTTACTCATTCCGCTACCGAAACGAGCTTCCTGAAACCATCACATCAACGGCAACCGGTGGCCGTGATTGGATTATCGAAGGTGCCGGAAAGGCAAAATACAGATTCAAGCAAGTCAGGTTGAGCCAAATCGAACCCCGCTCCGAACTAGTCACCATTAAGATTCCCGATTCAACCCCTGAAATTATTTCTGCCTATGCCCTTAGTGATGAACAAGCCCTGCTAGCGATCCTGCGCTACAACCGCCTCATTGATGTTTTTCTCGGAATAACCGCCTATTCACTACAAAACCACCTTCGCACCACAGTTAAGGATGTTGGACAAATCGAAATCGACGAAATCTATGTTGGCCTTGACCGACAAGGACGGCAATTTGTAGTTCCCGTACAAGCCAAGGGAGGCTCCGACAAACACGGAATGGTGCAAAGTCAGCAAGACATCGCCTGCTGTGCCCAAAAGTTCCCTGAACTAATCTGCCGGGCAGTATCTGCCCAGTTCATGAATGAAAACATCATTGCCCTGTTCGAGTTGGCTATGATGGATGATGAACTCAAGGTCGTGGATGAAAAGCACTACCAGTTGGTTCCTGCATCATCCATCTCCAAAGAGGAACTACACCTGTACGCAACGTTTCCCGAATAGACCCCTTATGAATGGACTATTCATTACAGGTACCGACACCGATATTGGGAAAACTGCCCTCAGTGCTCTACTGCTCGCCGAACTTCGCCGCCGAGGCGTCAACGCCGCCCCAATGAAACCCGCGCAGACGGGTTGTGAGAATGGCGTACCCGATCTCGACTACGCGCTTTCAATGGCCTCGATGAGTGTATCGGAGGAAACCTATAAAACCATGTCGCCCTACACCTTTGAGCCGGCGTGCTCGCCCCACCTCGCGGCGGAAAGGGCCGGAGCCGAGATCGAAATGGCTGAAATTGTAACCGCCGCGCGGACGCTCGCCTCGGAATACGAGTTTGTGATTGCGGAGGGCGCAGGAGGAATCATGGTCCCGCTCAACCGCCGCGAAACCATGCTCGACCTCATGCACGCACTCAAGCTCCCCGTCGTGCTCACCGCGCGCCCTGGCCTTGGAAGCATCAACCACACCTTGCTCTCCATCCGCGCTTTGCGCTCCGAGAGCCTCGACATCGCCGGTGTCGTCTTTGTCGCCACCATCCCCGCCGAATCCGGCTTCATCGAAGAAGACAACATCACTACTA
Source organism: Kiritimatiellales bacterium (assembly GCA_003230915.1). GTDB lineage: Bacteria > Verrucomicrobiota > Kiritimatiellia > Kiritimatiellales > Pontiellaceae > Pontiella. The sequence goes on from QIHI01000053.1 coordinate 8,435, forward strand.
TCGAACACTTCGGAAAGGTTCCCATCCTCGGAACCATTCCCTACTGCGCCGCACTTGATACTCTTAACCCCGACTATTCCAGCCTTCCCATCACCATCGTAGCCGCAGTCGAAAAAATCATCAACCAACTCGCCCTATGAAAAACAAAATCTTCCATCCCTACACGCCGTTTTCGGCGATTGAAAAAGGATTCCCGAACATGGTGCGCGGCGAGGGAGTTTATCTCTTTGACGATGCGGGAAAACGATACGTCGATATTGTCTCGAGCTGGTGGGCGTGCGCGCTGGGGCATGGGAACCCGAAGGTGGTGAAGGCCATTCAGGAGCAAGCGGGCGTTTTACAACATTCGATTACCGGAAGCCTAACCCACCCCAACGTATTGGCGTTAGCTGATCGGCTGGCTGGACTAATGCCTTCTCCGGACCGCCACACGCTGTTTGCAAGCGATGGCTGCTCGGCCGTGGAGGCGGCGCTGAAAATCGCGGTTCAATATTGGTATAATCTCGGCCGCACAGAAAAAACGTGGCTGATTGGAATGGACCAGGGCTACCATGGCGACTCGTTGGGCGCCCTTGGCGCAGGGTTTGTGGACGACTTTCATAAGCCGTTTGAAAAAATCGTATCGCATCCGGCCAAACTCCCCTTTCCGCTCAATGGCGATTTTACGGCCAGCCAAAAAGTGATTGAAAAACATAAGGACCAATTGGCCGCTGTGATTGTCGAGCCGCTCTGCTTGGGATCTGCGGGCATGAAGATCTATCCAGCGGACTATCTAAAACAACTGGCCGACTGCTGCGCTACTAACGATGTGTTACTGATCGTTGACGAAGTGGCAATGGGCTTCGGACGCACCGGAAAACGGTTTGCCTTCAACCATGCGGGGATCGATCCCGACATGGTCACCGTCGGAAAGGCACTGACGGCGGGCTACATGCCACTGAGTGCTTGCATCGTGAAGGACTCCATCTATAACACCTTTTCCGATTCACCGGAGGACCACACCTTCTACCACGGCAACACCTATGCTGGACACCCGATCGGTTGCGCCGCCGCGTTGGCCGCGCTCGATGTATATGAAGCCAACGGCACAGTGGAACACGGCGTGGAAATGGCGGAAAAAATGAAACAGTGGATGCTACCAATGGCCGAGCTCGACTGTGTTAAAGAACTTCGTTTTCTTGGTATGATTGGGGTAGTGGAACTGAAACCGGAGATGCGCTCGGTGATTACTAAAATCAAGCAATCGTTGTTTGAACAAGGCTATTTATTCCGACCACTCGGCACCGTGTTCTACCTCATGCCGCCGCTCATTATTACCGACGACGAACTCCGCAGTTCTATCTATGCCTTGCAACAAACGATCGAGGAATTTTGCTAATGCAATTCCTCCCGCCAAAGCCGCAATGTGTACCGCAGGTATCCTTCCTGTTTCTATTGCTCGGGAGTCTCATTGCATTCGGCGAATCGAGTTTTTCCAGCACGAATCTGCCAGTGTCTGTACTAGTTAACGCACAGGGCTGGGCACAGCAGGATCTATCGATTCGCGGAAATAGTTATACGGGCTCGGGGGTTTCAATCAACGGGCTGAACCTAAAAGTTCCCTACTCCGCCCACTTTAATTCCGACCTTCCAATCCTTGGGATCGGGCTTTCCGCACCAACGGTTCGGCAAGGCACTCTGGCATACAATACCGTGCCGCAAACAGCCCGTCGGCAAGCCGGAGTGGGGATCGGAACGAAGGAGCATTATACCGCCAACCTCTCCGCCTTTAACTCAGGCGTCGGCGGTTTTATCGACTGGGAAACGGCGCGGGGAATCGACTACAATACCAACGATCTCGACCGCTATGCAGGTGGCGTACAACTCCAGCACTTCGCGAACGATTGGCAGTTTGATTTGATCGGTTCGGGGCAGAAAAAAGAATTTGGCGTGCAGGGATATTACGGGCAAGACCCCTCCGTTTATGCCGAACAAAAAACCGAAGATGCACTATTCTTCCTCGGCGCAACCCGTGGTGATTTAGACGATGCCTATTTCCGATCCAGCGCGACGTGGCGACAATTTAATGATGAAATAAGAGGTCTGACCCCTCATGACGTCCGCTCACGTTTTGGCGCAGTGATGCTTGAGGGGCGCACGCTGGAGATTCAAAATATTGCACTGAATCTCCGTGGCGACCTTGAAAACGAGCAGGTCGATGGAACCACGACCGGCAACCGAACGCGCGGCTCGTTCTTGATTTTGCCGGAGGCTCGATTCGAGCGTTTCACCTTAAAGGCTGGACTGAATTCTGTTTTTCAAACGGCGGAAGCGGCCGAATTTCTTCCGCAGACTGGAGTCGACTGGTTCCTGTCCGACAACAGTACGCTCTACGCGGCCTATTTCGAAACGATCCAGCAACCCGACTTCCAAACCCTAAACAGCAACCCTTCGCTCCAACCGCAGAAATCGAAAAACAGCGAACTCGGCATTCGGCAGTTCATCTCGGCCAACCTCGACTGGCGGGTGGGTACATTTTTTCGGCAGCTTGAGCAGGCCTCGGACTGGATCGGAGCCATCCGAACCGCCACCGATCTTGGAACATTGAATGTGGCCGGAGCGGAGTCAGAGATTAATTTCTATCCTTCTGAACAACTAAACCTAGGTGCCTTTTATCAGTGGGTTCATAAAGACAACCGTCGAACGGATGGGCTCTACGAGCTCGACTATCCCGAGCACCTTCTTAATTTTTCTGGGCAGTGGCGATTCATGCCTGAGTGGATAATTTTTGCCGCGCAAACCCTACGCTACCAAACCGCAAACGACGCCCGAACCAGTAGTAATTTCGGAGCCGATGCATCGCTTGGCTTGCATTATTTCCCGCGCTTCGCGCATAGTGTCCGGCTTTCGCTTTTGGTGGACAATTTGTGGGGCACCAACTTCCAAGCCATTCCCGGACTGAAGCCGCCCGAACGTACCATATTCACCGAAATCACTGTGGCTTGGTAATGGAGTTTTTAAATGGGATTTGAAAAAGGATCGTTGAGTTTCCGTATGTTTTTTGCGCAACGGGATTTTGTGGAAGAGGATATCAATAAATTTTCGGCGGCGGCCTTCCCGCCGTTAAACACACTGGCCGAAGAGGAGATCCACGGCTGGGTGGCGAGTCGCCATATTCTCGATCGAAATATTACTGAAGAGACCGCCTACCTCGGCGGCTACCTGCGCCTTACACTGACCCAAGCGAAGAAGGCTGTTCCCGCCTCCTTGCTGGCGGCCGAATGTGCCGTCGAGGAAATGGCAGTGATGGAGGCCGAGGATGCGCCATACCTCAACCAGCAGGCTCGTTCGGAGATCAAGAAGAGCATCAAAGAACGCCTGCTACCCGACATGCCACCGCAACTCAAAGGCATCGACTTTGTTTTCGACGAACGCTCGCACATGATTTACTGCACCGCTACCTCCGAAAAACAACTTGATGCCTTTGTGCTGAGTCTGATGCAAACGACGGGGGTGATCGCTGAGGTGGCCGACCCCGAAAGCATTGCCACCAAAATCGAGGGCATCGACGTGACTAACTGGGCTCCCGCCAGCTTTTCCAACGAGCTCGAGGACGGTATGGTTGACGGCACTGCTGGGCGCGAGTTCCTGATGTGGTTGTGGTATTGCTCCGAAAAGCGCGGCGGGCTGGCGAATATTCCCGAGGTTGGAGAAATCGCCTATATGGTCGACGGGCCACTTACTTTCGTGATGGAAGGCCAGGGTGCGCACGAGATCACACTGAAGAAAGGCGAGCCGATGCTCAGTGCCGAGGCTCGTACTGCCCTGCTCAGCGGCAAAAAGCTCAAGAAGGCTAAGCTCCAATTTGTGCGCGGCGAGGAGGCGTGGATTTTCACATTCGATGCCGACGAATTCATCTTCCGTAGCCTCAAACTACCGCAGACCGAAACCTTTGAGCGCATCGGTAAATTTCAAGAGCGCATGGTGCTACTCGAAACTTTCCGCAAAATTTTTTTCCACCTCTTCGGGGAATTCGTGAAGGAACGGAATGCCTCCAAGGACTGGGGGGAGACCAAGACCGCCATGCGCAAATGGGTCGCCGACCGACCGACTTCAGCGTAACTCCCGCGTGAGTTCTTTTTTGAGCAGACGGACAAATCTTTCCGGGGGCTTGTATTCGACTCCCATCATGCAGGCCTGAATCCAGTTTCGCTCGATCAGGTAGTTGCTGCGGTAGCTAACGAGTACACCGTGGTTCTTGAGAACATCGCCGATGGCTTTGGACGAGTACATTTCTGGGAGGACAATCGTGACGACGGCAGGCATGGCGCAGGCGTCGGGGGCGAGAATGGGCACATCGATTTCAACGAGCTTGCGGCGAATGGCCTTGGACCAGTCGCGCACGGCCTCGAACCGTGTGCTCCAGTCGTGGGATTGTAGCGCGGCGAGCAGGGCGTAAATGAGATTAGACTGGATGGTGAACGGAATGCCGTTGCTCGCTTGGTAGAGGCCGAGGTCGAGCGTGCAGGGAAGGTCGTCGGGGGCGGGAGACAGGTCGTGGTTGTGGAAGACCATACAGAGGCCGGCCATAGAGGCCAGGCCTTTTCCGCTGGTGCCGGAAGCGAGATAAATGCCAGAGAGATCGACCGGTACGGTGCCCATGGAGCTGATACAATCCACGCAGAGCTTGATCCCGCGTTCGGCACAGATTTTCTTGTACATTTCGAGATCATTCAGCACCCCAGTAGAGGTTTCACAGTGGACTCCCCAGATCCATTTGAGGCCGGGATTTTCGTTCAATATCCGTTCCAGTTCCCGCTTTTGGAAGGCCTGCCCTTCGGGAATTTCCAACGTTTGAAAAATGAGCTTCGCTCCGTTGGCATTCCTCACGAGGCGGCGGCCAAATTCGCCACTAACGAGGATGAGACCCGATTGACAGAGTAAAGAGAGTTGCCCGGCGATGGCATCGTTGGCCAGTGTGCCGGAGCCCATCAGGATTTCGGTCTGGCGGGCATGGGTATGTTCGCAAAGCAGTTCGCGCATTTTTTGGAAATCCTTGACGAAAACATCGCTACGATGCGAGCAGGGCTTGTCGTTATAGACCTCCTGTACCTGCCGGGAAAAGTCGACAGGGCCAGGCAGGAAGTTGAAGGCGGTGGCGGTGGAAAGCTCGGGAACCTCCTTGGCAAAGGAGCGGGTGTTGTTCTGTAGGTTCCGATAGTCATCAACCGTGCCGTACATGGGTTGGTACTGCGCATCTTCGTTGCCAACGAGAGGGCCGAAGGATACAAAGCCGAGGTACTTGTATAGCTTGGTCTGGCGCACGGTGCCGGATATGACGAAAATCTCACGACCGCAACCGATGGCATGCTCGACGAGTTGGGCGATCAGCCCCTGCGAAATGCGGGTATAGCGAAACTCTTCTTCAACGGCCAATAGCCGAACTTCACAAAGCGCACGATTGACCGGAAGATAGGTGTCGAGGTTCTCAAGTTTCTGATCGAGCGAGAACGGTCGTTTGTCGCGGTAAGCGATCATGCCGGCGAGCTCGCGGACTTTTTCGTTGACGCAGATGATATAGGTGTTTTCCTCGTGGAACTTATCGACCAACTGCTTGTCGAGGTTAGGATTGTGCTGGGGGATCTCTTCGACGAAGGTTTTATAGTTCAGCGTGTGGATGGCATCGATCTCCCATGGAAGCACGGCCACTTTAAAAATAAACTCATCCAATAGCCCCATATCATACCTCCCTTTGGGGCAGTGCCTTGCCAAAGGCCTTGCGGATGTATTCACGGTGCGCAAAAAGAATAACAA
>QIHI01000020.1 GCA_003230915.1 Kiritimatiellales bacterium
GTAGCTGTAGGGATCCACGATGGCGGACAGTTTTTTTCCTCTCGGGGTATCAAGTCGGTTGAAAATATTCATTTTTTGGTAGGGGTAAATGGCATCGGAATAGAACCCGTAGGCTCCGTAGTGGTGTTTCATTTGCTGGTCGAGCCCCAACACATCGATCACCGCCGGTGCGATAGCTACGACCCGTGGATCGACCGCTGCGGTAAGCCATGTGGTCCAGCCGCGCTTGGAGGCACCCGCAAGGATAAATTGGTCGACGGTTACCTTGCCGGAGGTCACCTTATCGATATGGTGGCTTACGGTATCCATTGCGCGAACAGCGCTTTTTACCATGGGGAGCAGCAGGGGCCATTCGGCATCACCGCCGTTGAGGTACTTGTCGAAGGTATAGGCGATAATGTCATCCTCCTTTTTTGAGGAGGACATGTCCGCAAAAAGAAGTGGCTGGTTCGGCACGTTTTTGATGGTTGCCACCACTGCTCGGTTTTGCACCGCGAACTTTGCGAAGTTTTTGTCGACCGATGGTGCATCCCGCCCTCTCGATCCGCCAGTAATCCACAGGAGAGCGGTATTTTCCGAAATTTTGTCAGGCTGGATGATCGTGATCCAGTGCTGCCAGAGTGTGTGGTCAACCTCGCTTTCGACCCGCCATCGCTGCGAAGTCATCGAGATGCTGTACGCGGTGTATCCATCTCCCTCGACGACGTTTTCGATGGTGTAGGTATAGTTCGTATCGGACTTGGCGACATAGTCGTCAAGCGGGGTGGCCGGGCTGGCTCCTGCAGTAAGGATCGTTGCAACCAGAGCCAAAGTCCTAAAGCGGGTAAAATAAACGGGGGGCATCATAATCTCTCCAATTATCCGGTTAAAATTCGCAAAACAAAAATTTTACTATTTTCAGCCGACGGTTCAATTTTATTCCGAACAGATCTTCGTTACGAGTTGACTCAAATTAAATCGCACCGAAGAGTTAACGTAATGCAGAGTCACATTTTCAGTTTCAAGGGTTGGAACTTTTTGGCAGTATGCGCCGAATGAAAACAGACGTTCCCGAATCACTACTCATTATTGCTGGGCAGCACGCCTATCCGCCGATGCTTGCCAAGGCGGCGCGGGCGGCGGGCGTACGGCGCATCGTGGTGCTCGCCTTCAAAGGCGAGACACGCCGTGAGATGGCCGCGCTGGCTCATGAAATCCACTGGGTTCATCTGGGTAGCATGCGCACGTTCCTTGACCAGTTGGAGACTACCGGCATCAAGCAGTGTGTAATGGTCGGTCAGATTGCGCCGCATAACCTATTTAATATGCGCATGGATAAACTGGCGCTGGAGATGTACAAGGCACTTGAATTCCGCAATGCCCATACGATTTTCGGGGCTGTCGTGGAGGCCATTGAAAAGCTCGGCATCGAAGTACTTCCCGGGAACTCGTTCATGGAGTGCTACACGCCGGAGGCCGGACAACTCAGCCGTCGTGCACCGACGGAGCGCGAACAGGCTGATATCGAACTGGGACTGAGGCTGGTGAAGGGAACCAGCGAATTCGAGATTGGCCAGACCGTCGCCATCAAGGATGGGATCGTGATTGCCGTCGAGGCATGGGAGGGCACCAATCAAACCATCAAGCGTGCGGGTAGGGTCGGCAAGGCAGGTACCGTGATCGTGAAGGTGCCAAAGGTTGGACACGATATGCGCTTCGATATTCCCGTGGTCGGAGCCAAGACCTTTAAAATAATGAAGCAGGCGAAAGTTTCCTGCCTCGCGGTCGAAGCCGGAAAAACCATCCTGCTCGAACAGGAAAAGCTCATCGCGCTGGCCGATCAATACGGCATGGCCTTCGTGGCGGTGGAAACGGATTGTTCCACCATCGAGGCACTGGGCAAATAAATCCTTGCGAATCTGTGCCCTCCGGCAAAGCGGGGGGTGAATAATAATGAAGAAGTCGATTCTAATTGTGGCGGGGGAGGTGTCGGGCGATCTGCATGCCGCGAAGGTGGTGCGAGCCGTGAAGGCATACTCGCCGGAAACCGTTTTCTGGGGAATCGGCGGCGACGACATGTGTGCCGAGGGCGTCGAGCTATTGCAGCATACCGACCAAATGTCGGTGATGGGCCTTGGCGAAGTGTTGAAGCACTACTCTTTTTTCAAGGGCGTCTTGAAACAAATTCTAGCCGAAGTGGACAAACGCAAGCCCGATACCGCATTGCTCGTCGACTATCCCGGCTTCAACTTGCGCCTTGCCACCGAACTTAAAAAACGTGGCGTGGAGGTAAACTACTACATCTCTCCGAAAGTCTGGGCATGGAATAAGAAGCGTATTCCAAAGATGGCCAAGGTGATCGACCGCCTGATGGTCGTTTTCCCGTTTGAGCTGGAAGTGTTCAAAGGCTCTGGTCTGCGGGCCGATTTTGTCGGGAACCCGCTTGTGGCGCAGATCGACGATGTTCTTTCTCGTGATTCGGAACCGTTACCGTGGAAATCCGCCCGCCGAATTGCGCTATTACCAGGTAGCCGGCGGCAGGAAATCGAGCGCATCCTCCCAACCATGTTGACGGCGGCGAAAAAACTGGAGGAGCGGTTTTCAGAACTCTCGTTTATGATTGCCACACCGAACGAACGAATTGAACAGCTGGTGAATGAACAGGTTGCCCGGAGTCAGGAAAAGCCAATACGGCTGACTGTGGTCTGCGGCCATGCCCGCGAGCTGATGCGGCAGGCGGAAGCGGCGATCGTGACCTCCGGCACGGCCACACTCGAAACCGCACTCATCGGAACGCCGCACATCCTCGTCTACAAAACCAGTGCGTTCACCTATTGGTTTGCCAGAGTGGTAATAAAGGTTTCACACATCGGACTAGTCAATATTATCGCCGGACGAACGGTCTGCCCGGAATTGATCCAGTACGACGCGACGGCGGAAACGCTGGCGGCGGAAACCGCCAAGCTCATGGTCGATACGCCCGAACGCGCGGAAATGCTCAAGGGCTATGCCGAAATTCGCCAGCTCCTTGGCGCGCGCCCCGCCGCCGAAAACGTGGCCGCAATTCTTTGCGAGGACTAAAGGATCAGCATGCAGTCGCCGTAGCTGAAGAAGCGGTATTTCTCCTGCACTGCAATTTCGTAGGCACGGAGCATGAATTTGCGGCCGGCGAAAGCGGACATCATCATTAGTAGGGTTGACCGGGGTAGATGGAAGTTGGTGAGGATGGCATCGACCGCTTTAAAATTGTAGGGCGGGTAGATGAAAATATTGGTGGAACCTTCGGCGGCCTGAATTGGGGTAACAGATTCGAGAGTCCGGACACTGGTGGAACCAACGGCCACGATGCGTCCGCCCGCGGCTTTTGCGGTGTTGATGGTTTGAGCGGCTTTTTTCGAAACGGCATAATGTTCGTGGTGCATTTCGTGGTCGGTAATGATTTCTGCCGAGACGGGGCGGAAGGTGCCGAGGCCGACGTGTAGGGTTAACTCGGCTTTTGAAATTTCCTTGTGATCCAGTGCTTGGAAAAGTTCGGGGGTGAAGTGCAGTCCGGCGGTGGGTGCGGCGGCTGCGCCGGGTTCGGAGGCATAAATGGTTTGGTAGCGCTTCTTATCGGTTTCAACTTGTTCGTGGCTCTGCTCTTTTCGGGCAATGTAGGGGGGAAGAGGCGGCACGCCTTCCTCGTCAAGAATTTCCATCAGCGGGCGGTCGGATTCGATTTTAAGTACAGCTTCGCCCTGTTCGCCATCGTAGAGCATAGTGGCCGTGGCCTTGCCGGAGCAAAGTTCGAGTGTATCGCCAACCTTTGGGCGACGCGAGGTTTTCATCAAGACCTTCCATTCGCTGGGTTTGGTTTCGTCGAGCAGCAGCAGTTCCACCTTCCCCCCGGAGGCCGCTTTACGGCCAAATATGCGGGCGGGAACCACTTTGGTATTGTTGAGGACAAGCACATCGGGGGCGTGTAGATAGTCGACAAGGTCGGTGATTATTTTGTGCTCGATCAGTCCTGAATCGCGGTGCAGCACCATCATGCGTGCCATATCGCGCCGTTCGGCCGGATGCTGGGCAATCCGTTCCGGAGGCAGATCATAGTTGAACAGGTCGGTTTTCATTTGATGGTTTTTACAAACCATAGAACATTACGAAAACCCGACGGAAATTAAAGATGAATCGTTTGAGGACTTCGCTCCTAGAAAAGCAACACGGAGCTAAAAAGAAAGACGTCTTGTCGCGCAGGCCTATTGCGAAGAGGCCGGCGTGTGCCAAGAAAATCGAGAACGGATTTAATTTGAGGAAACTCGCGAGTTTTTGTTTCCATTAGAGTGTGTCTTGCATGAAAAAGATCCGTTGGGTATGTTCCGCGGAAGTTTTTGAATTTTGTAGGAGCGGTCGATGAAAATATTGGTGGTGGGCAATGGCGGGCGTGAGCATGCGCTGGCGTGGAAACTCTCGAACGATAGCACGAAACCGGAGCTTTTCTGCACGCCGGGCAATGCCGGGACGGCAGAGCTGGGAACCAATTTAACGTTTGGCGCAACGGATCTCGACGGTATTAAACAGTGGTGCATCGAGAACCAGCCGGGACTGGTGGTTATTGGCCCCGAAGCGCCGCTGTGCGCGGGCATGGCGGATGTGCTGGAGGCCGAGGGCTTCCGCGTATTCGGGCCGAATCAAGCCGCCGCCGAGTTGGAGGGTAGCAAGAAGTTCGCTAAGGAAATCATGAAGGCGGCGGGCGTACCGACCTCGGCTTATGAAACTTTTACCCATCCCGATGAAGCTTGTGCCTATGTCCGCGAACGCGGTGCTCCGATCGTCATCAAGGCCGATGGCCTCGCAGCAGGCAAGGGCGTAACCGTGGCCGAAACCGTCGGACAGGCCGAAATAGCCATCCGTAATGCACTCGAAGGTAGCGCGTTCGGCAACGCTGGCAGCCGAGTAGTGATCGAAGACTTTCTCATGGGCGAGGAGGCCTCTATTTTGGCACTGATCGATGGAGAGAACGTTGTCATGCTTGCCTCGTCACAGGATCACAAACGCATCTTTGAAAAAGATGAGGGGCCGAACACCGGAGGCATGGGTGCCTATTCCCCGGCCTCGATCGTGACCGAGTCCGTACTCAAAAAGGTGAAGACGGAGGTCTACGACCGCATGCTGACCGAATTGAAGAAACGCGGTATCACCTACAAGGGTGTGCTCTATGCCGGACTGATGATTGATAACGGTCAGCCGAGTGTGGTCGAATTCAACTGCCGCTTTGGTGACCCCGAAATCCAGGCCATATTGGCACGCTGGGACGGTGATATGCTTCCGGCCATTAACGCATTGATCGACGGCACGCTGTCTGAAGACTTGATCCAGTGGAAGGACGAGCACAGCGTCTGCGTCGTCATGGTGGCGGGCGGCTATCCAGGCGACTATGGAAAAGGGGATGAAATTCAGAACCTAGGCAAGGCCAATGCCGTTGATGACACCGTCGTTTTTCACGCCGGAACCGCATTGGATGACGATAGAGTCGTGACGGCGGGCGGGCGGGTGCTGGGCATTACTTCACTCGGAACCGATTTGCCGGATGCCTTATCGAAAGCCTATATTGCCGTCGAAACCATTAGCTTTAAGAATGCATTTTATCGGAACGATATCGGGCACCGTGAAATTAAGCGGTTGTGACAATACACCTCGGGGCCAAAAACCTCATTTATATGAACCTAAACAAAAGGAAAAAAAGCATGGAAACTACAAAAAAACCTACTGTGGCAATTGTGATGGGAAGTAAGTCAGACTGGCCCGTTTTGGAACATACCGTGGCTACATTGAAAGAATTTGGCGTTGAATCTACTGTAAATATTATGTCAGCACATCGCACCCCACACGAAGCCACGGAGTTTGCTAGCAATGCTGCGGCGAATGGATACCAAATTATTATTGGTGCTGCGGGCGGAGCGGCGCACTTGTGCGGTGTTTTGGCGGGTCACACCACACTTCCCGTGATTGGTATTCCAGTTAAAGGCTGGTCGCTCGATGGCCTGGACTCGCTACTTTCTACCGTACAAATGCCTAAGGGCGTTCCGGTGGCGACCGTGGCAATTGGTAAAGCGGGTGCCATTAATGCGGCGATTCTTGCCGTTCAAATCATGGGATTGGCCGACCCGGAACTGGGTGAAAAATTAATAGCCTTCAAGAAAAGCATGGCGGCGGAAGTCCTTAAGGCTGATGCCGAGCTTCAGGCAGAGCTTAATGGATAACGAATGATTCGTAATCCGTAACTTAATTAAACCAATGGTTGGAACTCCCGGCCATTGGTTTTTTTATCCAGTCAAACCGGTCGATTGAAGAGCGCAGGGCTTGCCTGGTCTTGCGTGGGTAAATTCCAGCACCTGCCTTCTTGTCATCGTGTCGGCCAGTCGCTACATTTTGCGCTTCCCACAACATATTGAGGTAGCCGAATGTTTAAAGAAATTTCGAATACAGTTAGTTTCCCAGGCATGGAGGAAGAGGTAATCAAGTTCTGGAAGGAGCAAGATACCTTCAAGAAATCACTCAAAATTCGCAAGGGTGGCAAGGAATTTGTTTTCTACGACGGCCCACCTTTTGCCACCGGTCTCCCACACTATGGCCATCTGCTGGCCGGAACGATCAAGGATATCATTCCGCGCTATCAAGCAATGAGGGGGCACTATGTCTCGCGCCGTTTTGGCTGGGATTGCCACGGCCTGCCGATCGAAGCGCTGGCGCAGGAGGCGTTGGGTCTTGCGGGCGCACTCGCCATTCAGGAGGCGGGCATCGATGTGTTCAACGAGCAGTGCCGCTCGATGGTGACCCAATATGTTGAGGAGTGGGAAAAGACCGTTACGCGCATGGGCCGCTGGGTCGATTTTGAGAATGACTACAAGACCATGGATAAGTCGTTCATGGAAACGATCTGGTGGGTTTTTTCTGAACTGTGGAAGCAAGGTCGCATCTACAAGGCGCACCGGATCATGCCCTACAGCTGGAAGCTCAACACGCCGCTCTCTAACTTCGAAGCGGGGCGCAACTATCAGGATGTGCAGGATCCAGCCATCACGGTGCGTGTTCGACTGATCGATTTCGAGTTCGAGCATGCTTCGGCACTCATCTGGACGACTACGCCGTGGACGCTGCCGGGCAACCTCGCGATCTGCACCGGCCCGGAGATTGACTACGTGGCGCTTAAGGACAAGGAGACCCACGAGGTCTTTGTGCTGGCAGCGGCACGCGTTTCAGCATACTACAAAAAAGAAGAGGAATACGAAATCCTCAAGTCCTATCAGGGAAGTGATCTCAAAGGCATAAAATATGAGCCTGTTTTCGACTTTTTCGAGGACAACCCAAATTCTTTCCAGATCCTTAACGACGAGTTTGTTTCGACCGAGAACGGCACGGGCATCGTTCATATGGCGCCGGCCTATGGAGAGGACGACTATCGTATCTGCCGCGCCGTCGATATTCCACTGGTCGATCCGTTGGATGAGGATTGCAAGTTTACCGCCCAAGTTCCCGACTATGTCGGACAGTTTTGCAAAGAGGCCGACAAGGCGATCATTAAGGCGCTTAAGCATAGCGGGAAAATGATCCATCAATCGACGATCCAGCATAGCTACCCCTTCTGTGAGCGCACCGATACGCCGCTGATTTACCGCGCCATTGATGCGTGGTACGTGAAGGTGGAGGATCTGCGCGAGCGGATGCTTGAAAACAATGCCAATGTGCGTTGGATGCCGGGTCACGTCGGCGAAAAGCGCTTCGCTAACTGGTTGGCGGATGCCAAGGATTGGAACATCAGCCGTAATCGTTTCTGGGGTTCATGTATGCCGGTATGGGTGAACGTCGATGACAAGGACGACATGATCTGCGTGTCTTCCGCCACGGAATTAGAAGAGCTTTCTGGCGTAAAGGTCGACGATCTGCACAAGCACTTTGTCGATAAGATTCTCATTGAACGGGACGGGAAAACCTACAAGCGCACGCCGGAGGTGCTCGACTGCTGGTTTGAGTCCGGTGCCATGCCGTACGCACAAAACCACTATCCTTTTGATAACAAAGAGCACTTCGAGGCGAACTTCCCGGCGGACTTTATCGCCGAGGGGTTGGACCAGACCCGCGGTTGGTTCTATACGCTGATGGTACTTTCCACCGCGCTGTTCGATAAACCTGCCTTCAAGAATGTGGTGGTCAACGGCCTCGTACTGGCCGAGGACGGCTTGAAAATGAGCAAGCGCCTGAAAAACTATCCCGACCCGATCCACGTCATTAACGAATACGGCGCAGATGCACTGCGCCTCTATATGATCTATTCGCCAGTCGTGCGCGCGGAGTCGCTCCGCTTTTCAGAGGAAGGGGTTAAGCATTCGCTCCGCCATCTTCTGCTACCGTGGTGGAACGCCTATAGTTTCTTTATCACCTACGCCAATATCGACGGCTGGACGCCGGAGCAGTCCGTTCCGGAGCGCAATAACCTGATGGATCGATGGATTCAAAGTTCGCTCGCACGCCTTGAACAGCAGGTGACCGATGCGATGGATCGCTACGACCTGCAAGCCGCCGTCCACCCGTTTGTTGCATTTATCGAAGACCTGACCAACTGGTATATCCGCCGCTCACGTCGTCGCTTCTGGAAGAGCGAGGATGACACCGACAAGATGCAGGCTTATTCCACACTCTATGATGTGTTGCTCGGTCTCTCGAAAATCGCCGCGCCATTCACGCCGTTCATCTCGGAAACGATCTACCAAAATCTCAAAACGGACGCTATGCCGGAATCCGTCCACCTCTGCGATTTCCCGACCGCTGCCGATGCCAAGCGGGACGAAGTACTGGAAAACCAGATGGCTGTTGTGATGAGTGCCGTCGAGCAAGGGCGAGCTTTGCGTGCCGAGTATAAGCTGAAGAACCGCCAGCCGCTCGCCAAGATGCACGTGGTCTGTGATGACGAAAAACTGCTCGCTACTATTCAAGAGCTGGAAAGCCTGATCGCTGATGAACTGAATGTACGGTCGGTCGATTTTTCGACCGATTCGTCGGAACTGGCTACGATTCAAGCTAAGCCCAACTTTAAGCAACTCGGTCCCAAGTTGGGCCCGTTGATGAAGAAGGCCGTTCCGCTGATCGGAGGTTTGTCCGACGAACAGATTGCCGCAATTGCATTAGGCGAAGTGGTTATAGTTAAGTTGGAAGGGAAGAGCATCGAATTGACGGCCGATGATATCGAGGTCGTGCGCAACCCGAAGGAAGGGCTGGCCGTGAGTGCGGAAGGCTCCCTGGTGGTCGGGCTGGATACGCAACTTAATGATGATCTTATCACCGAGGGACTAGCGCGTGAATTTGTTAACAAGGTTCAGAA
This sequence comes from Kiritimatiellales bacterium, assembly GCA_003230915.1. Taxonomy (GTDB): domain Bacteria; phylum Verrucomicrobiota; class Kiritimatiellia; order Kiritimatiellales; family Pontiellaceae; genus Pontiella. The sequence continues at coordinate 9,338 of QIHI01000020.1, forward strand.
CATGCGCAAGGAGATGGATCTGGAGGTCACCCAACGCATCCGAATTGCCTTTTCCGGCGACGAGGACATTGGCACGGCAGTTGCTCAATATAGCGATTATATTAAGGCGGAAACACTTGCCCTAGTCTGTGAAGCACAAGTGGAGAGCGGTGAAGGTGGAACCGAATGGAATTTGAACGGACACCCCTGTTTGGTCTCCATATCCACCGCTTCTTAATAGCTGGTTATGTGAATTGACAGAGGGTGGGTCAGATGATAAATACCCACTCTTTGATTCGGATTAGGATTAATTTTTATACAGGAAAGGCGTTTAAAATGGCTACGAAGAAAACCGCAAAGAAGGCTCCCGCAAAAAAAGCGGTAGTAAAGAAAACATCTGAAAAAAAAGTGGTAGTGAAACAAACTCCTGCTAAAAAGACACCGGCCAAGAAGGCTGAATCCGTGGCGGTATCTGGCGGCATCCCGTTGAGCGGAAAGATTGCCCGCAATAAACATTTTAAAGTGAAGGAACTGCGTGATCAGTTAAATCGACTGTTATTACTTCGTGAACGGGTCTCTGGTGAAATCTCCTCAATCTCCCGCGATTCTCTCAGTCCGACCGAGCGCGACCCATCACTTTCCGACCAAGGCACTGATACGTTTGACCGCGAGTTTGCGCTCAACCAACTCAGCTCCGAGCAAGACGTGCTATTTGAGATCGATTCCGCAATCCGCCGGTTGGAAGATGGCACGTACGGCATCTGCGAAATTAGCGGTAATCCGATTAATATCGAACGTCTGCAAGCCCTGCCTTACGTGCGCTACACCATTGCCACGCAATCCGAACTTGAAAAGGGTAACAACAGTTACCGCCCGTTCGGTTCAGCGATCCGCGGCTGACCTACCGGAGCATACCTATGCTTGTACTTTTGCTTGGATTGGCGGTTATCCTGTTGGATCAACTAACCAAGCAGGGGATACGATCTGCCTTCGTCTACGGAGAGTCGCGACCCGTCATTGAAGGCTTCTTCAATCTCGTCTATGTCCGCAACGACGGTGCTGCGTGGAATCTTCTCAGCGGTCAGGGCATCATCCTGATTCTTATTTCCGTTGCTGTTCTTGTGTTGCTCCTCGTCTATCGCCGCGCATTTCTGCAAGATCAATTTTCGCATAATATTCTGCTAGGACTGATGGTCGGGGGCATCGTCGGCAATCTGATCGATCGCATTCGTTTCGGTTGGGTGACTGACTTTCTCGATTTTCAGTTTGGCACGTATCACTATCCTTCCTTTAATTTTGCCGACTCCGCCATCTGCATCGCCGTCGGTCTCTACATTATTTCCAACTATCGTTCTTCAAAGAAAGAAGGAGAGGGAATGGGGAGCGGAGAACAAGGGGATGGCTAACTCCGGGCACCATGCTCATTTTCTCGTGGGTCCAACCGCCTCGGGCAAAAGTGCAGTGGCGCACTATATCGCCGAGCGCGAAGGACGATTGATTGTTTCTGCCGATTCGATGAACCTCTACCGCGGCATGAACATCGGTACCGCCAAACCTTCCGCCAACGACCGGGAAGACGTTGATTATATCGGAATCGATCTCGTCGAGCCGATTGAGAAATTCAGCGTTTCCAATTATCTTGATGCTGTGAAGCCAGCCTTTGCATCCAATCGCGAAATCATTGTTTCAGGGGGAACCGGACTCTACGTCAAATGTTTGACCGAAGGTTTCGACGACGTACCGCCCGAAAACATCGAACTACGCGCTGAACTTGAATCACTCAAGATGGATGCCTTAGGGTCGCGCGCGAAAGAAGAGGCCTCCGAATTTTATGACAGACTCACTCCAGATGACCGCCAGAACCCGCGCCGTCTCATTCGTATTCTGGAAAAATCATCTGGGGGATGGTCAGCCTCAACGACCGGGCGAAAAGGTCTGCACCCCTCCAGTAGTTGGAACTCTGTCCAAAAACCAACCTTGGTTGGCCTGCACATGGAGCGTGAGGTACTTCATAAACGCATTGCGCAACGTGTGGAGAGAATGTATGCCTCCGGCTTACTCGATGAAGCCGAAGGGTTGATCAAGTTAGAATTGTCATCCACCGCGCTACAAGCCATTGGTTATGCCGAAGCCTTTGCTGTATTGAAAAATGAAATGGGGGTGGATGAGGCCAAGGAGCGAACCATTATACGCACCCGCCAACTGGCTAAGCGCCAACTGACCTGGTTCCGCAACCAGCTCAATGTCGAATGGATCGACATTTCAGAGTTTTCGACGTTGGAAGACCTCGCCAAGGCCGTTTTAAAAGCCTGGAAAAAAAATGGCGCGACACCAATTGTATTTGATTAGCCGCGAGTGCTCGCTTACCAAATCAGGGTAAAATAACTCTTATATAAGGGAGTATATGGAATGAAACTAAGTATCGGAATGGTGGGTTTGCAACGGCACGGGTGTCCATTGGAGCACAGGCGGATATTTTTGGCTCAGGGGCGAATGCCTTCACGCTGGACTTTGTGAATATTGGCAACGCTGGAAATGCGGCGGATGGCAGCAACTACAGCGCGGTGGGCTACGACTTCCGCATCAGGCAAAAGGAAGTCGCTCTCGACCAGCTTGCCAAGACGCACATCGCTTCGGGCAATACCATCGGTGCCCTCGACGAGGGGTATTGGAACGCCGGCATCCGCACGATCGGTACTGATGATCCGGCGGGGTATTTAAGCTGGAATGGGAGGCGGCGCGGTTTGCCAACTGGCTCTCCTCCGAGGATGTGAACAAGGGGATCTACTCGTTTAGCGGCGGCCTCGTCAGTGGGATCGACCGCTCTTACCGCAACGGCAGCGACCTCGCCTAATGTGCTTCCCTCCGAGAAGATGAATGGTATAAGGCGGCCTACTACAAGCCCATGGACAACGGCTCCTACGGTATCCCAGCGAGTGAGGGCGTCGCCGTCGGTTTTGCGTCGCCGTAATTCCTGAGCTGTCTGGTATAGCGATGGTAGGTGTGGCTTGCGGACTTGGGTTGTTTATCCGCAGAAGCTTCAAACGGTAATCCCTTTGTACTCCGGACGCCGCTGGACAGGAATGCGCCGAGGAGCGGAGTATCTACGATAAAATAAGCCGCACACCAAAGCACCGCCAACGGATTGTTCGACGGTGTGGACTCACTGCCCGAAAAACCAGCACTTCATCTTCGGAACGCGCCTGACCGACCGCACGCATGGCGTGCGCTCCTCCAGAAATGAGAATGGCCGTGCCCAACTCAGGACTACCCGTTCGTCCGGTGGGTCCGTCTTGCAGAGTGGGAATAAGAAAGTACTGGTTGTAGCGCAAGTAGTGAAAATGAACGTTGCGGTCGGTGCTATTTTTTTCTACCTTCAACCGCTTGGAAAGGAATCTAACAACACATGTCTGAACTATTTGAAATGCAAAATAAAAATGCCGAAACGGTGCTCTTGATTGGGGTCGTGATCCGTGGCGGCGAAGAATGGCAGGTGAAAGATACGCTCGACGAGCTGGCGCAACTGGTGGAAAGCGCGGGCGCGGAGGTGAAGGGACGTTTCCTTTGCCGCCAGCAAAAAATTAAGGCCGGGCACTATATCGGTACCGGCAAGGCGGAAGAGATTGCCGATTGGATCAAGGAAAATCCCGTTTCGATGGTGATATTTGACGATGACCTGTCGCCGGCCCAAGGCCGGAACCTTGAAGCTGCGCTTGAAACCCGCGTACTCGATCGTACGCAGTTGATTCTCGATATTTTTGCCCAGCGCGCCCACACGAAGGAAGGGTGTCTACAAGTTGAGCTTGCCCAACACCAGTATCTGCTACCACGCCTGCGTAATATGTGGACACACCTTGAACGCCAAAAGGGCGGTATTGGCTTACGTGGTCCCGGTGAAACCCAGCTCGAAATGGACCGCAGGCGTATTCAGAATTTGATCCGTACACTTAAACGAGACTTAGAACTGGTGCGCACGCGCCGCACCGAACAGCGGCGCGGTCGTAAACGGCACGGCTGGATGCTGGTATCGTTGGTGGGCTACACAAATGCTGGGAAGTCCACTTTGCTTAATCGGCTTTCTGGCGCAGATATATGGGTCGAAAATCAGCTTTTTGCGACGCTCGACCCGACGACACGGCAGGTGAATCTTCCGAATCATGAGTCCACGCTGATGACGGATACAGTGGGTTTCATCCAGAAACTGCCGCATCATCTGGTCGATTCGTTCAAGGCGACACTCGAAGAAGTGGTGGAGGCCGACCTGATCGTCCATGTGATCGACGCTTCGCACCCGCAAGTCGACCTGCAGGTAGAGGCCGTACATACGGTACTCGACGAGATTGGCGGGCTCGAAAAGCCGATGCTCTATGTTTTCAACAAGATCGATAGCGAAAAAGGGAGAAACACCGCCAAGCGGTTGGCGCGGCTGTATTCGAAGTCGGTGGCGGTTTCGGCTTTGACGGGAGAGGGGATTGAGCTGCTCTCCGACGAGCTGGCCGATTGCCTAAAAGGACACAAAGTTACTCTTCACCTTTCCATTCCGCTCAACGAAGGCAAGTTACTTGCCACGTTGCAAAAATCGGCATCAATTCTGGAGCAGAAATACGAGGGAGCCAGCGCTGATCTGCTGGTGCGTGTTTCCCCGCAGCTCGCCGCGCAATGCCGTGTTTTCGAGGTCGAAAATACAGGGTAAATGGCACGAAAAAGTCGGAAAAACTATGCTTTACATGGGGTAGGTCGGTGGATATAGTTTCGCGCTTACTTAAGGAATAGAAGAAACAAAACAAGGAGTCCAGACGTGGATCAAGCAGTTAAAGCTGAAATTAAAAACGAGTTTAAACGTAGCGAACAGGACACAGGATCTGCTGATG
>QIHI01000126.1 GCA_003230915.1 Kiritimatiellales bacterium
ACGCTCCAATCAAAGCCCAGTTCCTCAAGAGCCCCCTCATTAAACTCGACAAACTTAGTCTCGATTTCGACCTGTTGCGAACGGAGTTTCATGGCCTGTTCATCGAGATCGGCCAAAATGGCCTCGACTGCCTTGAGGTTTTTCGACGTATTCCTGACAAACAATTTTTGGAAGCGCGGGTGATAACTGGCCGAAGCCCCTCGTGGGAAATCCACGATGGAGAAAAATCCAGCTACGTCGACCGATCCCATTCCGTCCTCCCCCGAGGAGGAGTCGCTAAATAGATCATCTGCTCCGCCGCCGGAGCCGCCAGCCGACTCCAAATCAGAACCTACTTCGGGAATTATGTCGTATGACTTCAGGATTATTTGTGAAACAGGGACATAGTTGGCGGGCATAATAGCCACAGCATTGGGTTTAACCTCAAATTTGAGGGAGGCCATTTCGACAATAAACCGAAGGGCTTCGTAGAGGCTCATGTCAGCAATGGAGAGGGTAATGCCCTCGCCAGATCCCTCGGCATGATCCATACCGATGAGCAGGAGGTCTACATCCTCGCCCGCGTTGTTGGGATCGCGGGTGGCATCCGCCAGAAAGAGTACTACATCCTCAATGCGGGCATCGTGAAAGTCGAGACTCGGGATCGTGATGGCTTTCAGGCGGGCTTCCATCTGCTGGGTCGCCATACTATCAGCAGCCATCATGGCCTCCCCTTCACCCTCGCCAGCGGGCATGATATTTCTTGGATCTCTATTCCAAGCAGCATGTACGTCGGCATAGGCCTGCGCCCGACTGGCATCCTGTTTTTTGATCTCCTGGATACCCACGCGCTGGGACGTACGTTTTTTATAGGCTATGGCACGGCTGTCGTACTTATCGATAACCAGCATGGTATCGAACGCCATGATGGCCTCGTCGTATTTCCCTGCTTTATATAGCTCAACTCCCTTCTGAAAAAGGGTAGAGAGAGCATCACCTTCTCTGTTCGCTGATCCCTCTTGGGCAGGAGACTGCTCCGTGGTCGAAGAGGTCTGGGCCGGTGGTGCGACCGGAGATATTGCTGTCGGAACTGTAGTAGGTTGTCCGCCGGATTCGTTCGCGGCATCGAGTTGGGCAAAAACACTCTCCATGCTCTCTTGAGCCTGAACAGCCTGCACCCCCGCTAAAAGCATACCCAAAAGCGCTATGCTGTAGGTTTTAATCATGTTGTTCCCCTCTGCTTCTAAAGTTTAAATACTGCATGTGATCTCTAAATGCATCCTATTGCGTATATTGGCGAGCCAACTCACGATCAGCGCGGGTCAGGCCATGAGCATCCACCTGCGTGGCCTTCACGAAAATCGTCAGGTTTTTCTTGGCGGTACGCGAGCCCTCGCTACGGAATAGGCGACCTAAGTATGGAATATCGCCCAGAAACGGAACCTGATCACGGAAGGTTTCGGTGGTTTCATCAACCAACCCCCCCATCACAACAGTGCTGCCGTCGGCGATGATCACCTGCGTTTGGACAAAACGCCGTTCGAAGAAGGGCATTAGCGCCCGAAGAGTCGGGTCTTCCACCGTCAACCCAGGATTAACCGGTGCGACGGAATCTGGGTCAAGGAATCTTTGTGAGTTATAGCCCACAATATATTCGTCGAAGTCAATAAACCTTATGATTTCAGGCTGAAGGTCGAGTTCGATGGTATTGCTTTCGGAATCAACCACCGGCGTCACTCTCAGGGAAACCCCTAGGTCAACGTCTTCCCAGTCCTGCGGCTTCACGACTGGAGCCGTACGTTGGCCGGTTTCCACATCATAGTCTTGCGGATAGCGGTGGGTTTCGGCCACGCGGATGATCGCCTCGCTTCCGCTCTTGGTGGTCACCCTTGGCGCGGACAGTACATCGGCTGTACCCTCCTGCTCCATGGCCGTGATTTTCAGGTCGATATCCCCGTTGCCAAATGCCATCGAGGCTGGCGTTCCACCCATCGCGCTGAGGAGTCCGGTTGCAACCGTATCAAATGCCGACGAATTGTTGCGGTGGGTGGAGCCAAAGACATTCTGCCCCGGGCGGCCGCCACTTGCATAGGTGTCAGAAAGAATTTCCTGACCGGTCAAGGGGTCGATAGCGGAGGTGGGGAAACCGGGGGTTGCGCCAACGCCTGGATCAAGAAGAACGTCCCGACCGTCCAGCCCCAGGCTGGCAATCGTTCCGCTACCATACACATTCCAATCAAACCCTAGTTCCTCAAGGGCTCCTTCGTTGAATTCAACAAACTTGGTTTCGATTTCAACCTGCTGCGAACGCCGCCTGATGGCCTCTTCGGCGAGGTCGGTCAGAACAGACTCGATTCCAGCGAGGTTTTTTGGGGTATTCTTAATGAATAACTTGTGGAAACGAGGCTGATAGACGGCCGAAGAGCCCTCGGGAAAATCGACGATAGAGAAAAATCCGGCCACATCTACCGGGCCGGTCGTAGCGGCGGCAGGCGCGTCGCCAAACAGATCGTCCACTCCGCCGCCTGCATCACCGGAGAAAGACTCTAGATCGACGCCTATTTCAGGAATGATATCGTAGGATCGCATAACCATCTCTGCAATGGAAACATAGTTGGCGGGCATGATGGCGACCGCGTTTGGCCGTACCTCAAACTGGAGGGAGGCCATTTCCGCGATAAGGCGTAACGCATTGTAGAGATTAATATCGGTAATGGCCGTGGTTACGCTGGCTCCGCCGACTTCCGACTTCATGCCGATGAGCATAATGTTCACACCTTTCCCCGAGCGGTCAAGTTGGCGACTGGCTTCTGTAAGGAAAAGGACAACCTCCTCAATACTGGCATCGGAAAAATCGAGCCTCGGAATGGCTATCGCCTTCAAGCGTTCAATCGTTTGCTCGATGGCCTGCTGGTTGGGATCGGCTTCGTCAGTAGCGTCGGAAACATCAATGTTGCCTAAAACTTTAGGCTTAGGGTTCCATGCCGCATGAACCTCGGCTAGAGCCTGTTCTCGGCTAGCTTCCGCTTTGTTGAGTTCCTTAGCACTGATGCGTCGAGAGGCTCGTTCCCGATAGGTCGTAGCCTTGTTATTATACTTATCGATGGCCAGCATGGCGTCAAATGCAGCAATGGCATCGTCGTAATTGCCCGCTTTGTATTGCTTCACGCCCTTCTTGTAAAGGCGGGAAAGCATCTCATCATCCGAGAGCGACGGAGCCTGCTGAACCTCGGCGGCCGCGGCGGCTTCGACTTCAGCGGCCTGTCCGCCCGCGTTGCTACCAGCATCCAGCTGGCTAAAAATATCATCCATCTCGTCTTGGGCATGGCTGACTTGAGCGACAGCCAAAAATGCGGCCAATAGAGTTGAGACATAGGATTTAATCATTTTTCCCCCTACTTCTAATTTAAGTGCTACACACGCCACGAGTTCATCAGGGTCCGCGGCCAGCATGTACTAATTAACAATTAACCCTATTTCTTTAGATCCTCCGGAAAACAACTTGCGCTCCCCCTCGGCAAAACCAATAACTTCGAACACTTTACCGCCTCTGTGGCATCGCATCGCGACCTTTGTAACAGACGCACACCAACGAACCGTGTATTCGTCATTACGCAAATATAATAACGCACTCATGGTAACGAGTCCCATTTTAGAATCAAGCATATTAATCGACTCTCCCTGACCTTAATAGGCTGTAAATTAAAAGGCTCAACTTGTCTGATGCAGATGTATCTCATGCCGCAATCTCCTGAAGGAACAACTCTTCTGCGGTTTTAAAATTCAGTCTCTTGCGGGGACCCCGATTGATCCAGTTCGTGGATCTCCTGTATCCGGTCGGCGTTGTGCGCAATGGAGATCGCCAGGTCGCTGTTAAGATGTTCAACGAGTCCGTATTCGACTTTCCGATGGTGCACTGATCTCTGCCGAGTGGCTTGGCGATAGTAGATTCGCTCATACCGGCCCGGGCGTGTGTGGGTGCTCCCCTTTCCTTGCTCCATGCCAATGCGCCTATCCTCGTTTGTGGTGAATTTGGAGATAAGGTTCATGGCTGCTTCGCTGCCATCGCGATGCGCCAGCCTCGATACATGCCTGGCATGGGGCACGATTCCCCCAAAGTGGCCTTTTAATTTTACAGGCCACCGACTCTCCCAGATTTTTTGAGACGGGAGAGTTTCTCCGCGAGGGAGTAAGGTTCCATCCTCGTCGCACACGACAACGCCGCTGGATTTACCCCGAAATAAATCGATGTAAACCGCTGAACCAAAACCCTTTTCGAATTATCACGGGAACCTTTAAAAGATATTTCCCACCGTAGAACCAAGTAAATTACAATACCAGTCATAAAGTCCGGTCTCCACTGCGCCGAGTCCACCCGTCCTCAACATGGACTCCCCTTCAGTAATATTAGCGCTCCAGCGGTTTAAAAAAATTAAATCAAACCCATGAGCTCGCGAGCAGCCACGCCCGGAGAGGCTTCGCGCAATAGGCTTTCGCCCACTAGAATAGCGTGTACTCCAACCTCTTTCAGCCGAAGCACATCCTGTGGACTTTTGATGCCACTCTCACTCACTAGCGTGCAATCGGCCGGTGCCATCTTCGTTAATTCATAGGTGGTATCCAGCGTGGTCATGAATGTTTTCAAATTACGGTTGTTGATGCCAATGCAGTCTGCCCCCGCATCGATGGCGCACTGCATCTCCTCACGGTTGTGTACCTCCACCAGTGGTTGAAGTTCCACCTCCCGAATCTCCTCCATAAAGGAAGCTAACTCTTTGTTCGAAAGCGCCCCAACAATCAGCAGCACCGCCGAAGCCCCCATCAACTTTGCGTGGGTAATCTGCCACGGATCGACGACAAACTCCTTATAGAGCATCGGCAGTTCAATCGCATTTCGAACGGCGGAAAAGTCTACCGCCCCGCCACCAAAATACTTGTTGTCCATCAGGCATGAAACCGCGTTGGCACCGTTCGCCTCGTATTCCTTCGCAACCGCCGACAGATCAAACGGTTCGCGAATCAACCCCGCCGAAGGCGATTTGCGCTTTACCTCTGCAATCAGCCCCATCGGTGCCGAGCGCAGCGCAGTTACAAAGTCCGAACGGGTTTCAGCCGATAGAACGGTTGACTGAAGCTCCTCCAAGGGTTGGAGTTTTTTGCGTTCTTCAATTTCAATACGCTTATCCGCACAGATTTGTTCCAGAATATTCATTGGCGGCTCTTCTTTAAATAGGCTTCGATGAACGGGTCGATATTCCCATCGAGTACGCCCTGAATATTACCGACCTGCTCGTCGGTGCGGTGGTCCTTCACCATCGTGTAGGGTTGCATCACGTAGGAGCGGATCTGCGAACCCCAAGCGATTTCGCCTTTGTCGCCATACAACTGATCGACGACCTGGCGCTTCAAATCCTGCTCGCGTTCATAGAGTCGTGCCTTAAGCATTTTCATCGCCGCCGCCTTGTTCTTATGTTGCGAACGCTCGGCCTGACACTGTACCACTGTACCGGTCGGCAAATGGACGATGCGTACAGCGGAATCGGTTGTGTTGACGTGCTGACCGCCCGCGCCCTGCGCCCGATAGGTGTCGATCCGTAAATCTGATTCAATAATCTCGATTTCAATGTCGTCATCAATCTCTGGCGTAACGTCCACCGCAACAAACGAGGTATGGCGGCGCGATTGCGAGTCGAACGGGCTAATGCGTACCAACCGATGCACCCCGCGCTCGGACTTCAGCAAGCCGTAGGCGTACGGCCCCGAGACCAGCAGTGAAACACTCTTGATGCCCGCCTCGTCTCCCGCCTGATAATCCATAATCTGAGCCTTGAATTCCTTACGTTCGGCATACCGCGTGAACATGCGGTAGAGCATATCCGCCCAGTCGCAGCTCTCCGTACCCCCCGCGCCGGCGTGCAATGCAAGATAAGCTCCATTTCCGTCAAACTCGTCGCCAAGTAACGACTGCATTTCCAACGATTGGAAACTACGCTCAACTTTCGCCAATTCGGAGGCCGCTTCCGACAGCGCCTCGGCCTCGCCCGCCTCGGCCAGTTCCAGCATTACTTCCGCATCATCCAATCCGGCGGAGATGGCCTCGAACGGATCAATCACCATCTTGATCGACTTCGATGCAGAAATATTTGCCTGCGCCTTGTTTTGGTCGTTCCAGAATTCTGGCCCAGTAGCTTCGGCCTCCAGCACCTCAAGCTCCTTGCGTTTGACCGCAATGTCGAGATACCCCTCCATCTCGGAAAGTTGCTCACGAAAATCCGTAATCTTTGTTTTCAGTTCGTCCTGCATAATTCACCCAATATTTGGAACTACCCAATCTTATAGCCGAAGGCTCCGAAATCACCAAATCCCGCTTATCAAAAAATCAAGGACGCTTTTTCCGACCTTCGACACGAAGGATAAAAATGACGGTGGCGGCGGCGAGGAGGGCAAATTTGGCGAAGGCATCAGGATGGCGGGTATAGAAGGTTTGTGCGAGGTCGGCGGGGCGTGGGTTGATTCCATTTACGGTGAAGCCGCTGGTGCGCGGATCGAGATTTCGAGTGATGTTGCCATAGGCATCGATGGTGGCGGTGGTTCCCGTGTTGCCGCAACGCACCATGGGAACCCGATTTTCGATGCAACGAAACACCGCATGGGCGAGATGTTGTTCGGACTGCGAACCGGGGTCGAACCAGGCGTCGTTGGTTTGGTTGATGAGCCAGCATGCTCCGTTGCGTACGGCCTTGACGGCAAGCGGCGCAACGATGTCTTCGAAGCAGATGAGCACAGAGAACGGAGCTTTGCCTTCCAGCGGAAGGAGTGTGCTTTCGGTTCCGCTATCCAAGTCGATCTCGGCTGGCGTGAACTTTTTCAGGAGCTTGGGGAATGGGACATATTCACCGAAGGGTACGAGGTGCTGCTTGTCGTATTTCGCAACGACTATGCCGTTTGTATCGAAGAGAATTGAACTGTTGAAATAGGTGCGACCGGCCTCGGAAAAGACGACATCTATCGAGCCAACCAATAACGGAGTCCCCAGCCCGGCCATACGACTGACGAGCGCATGGCTCGTGCGACTAACGCGTACAAAATCGGGAAGCGCGGTCTCCGGCCAGATGATTAGGTCGAGACCATCGAGCCGAGCAACCGTGCTGGTGAGTTCTTCGAGACGGTCGAGGATTTCGCGATCCTTTTCCTTATCCCATTTTTCAGACTGCGGAATATTGGGCTGCACAAGGGCAACGCGTACGAACTCCTGCGGCCGAGGTCGATTGAAGAGGGTGTTGAGGCCGTAACCGGCGGAGAGCGCGATCACCAACAGACCGAGCATCAACTCGCTGTGGGGGCGGTATTTTTTTGCGCGGATGCCGTGAACATATTGGTGGAGCGTAACGAACAATGCCGCATTCATCCAAACGATAACGGCCGACACGAGATGAACCCCGCCCCACTCCGCAATCTGGATGAGTACCGGGCTGGTATATTGGCTGACACCGAGCGGGTTCCAGGGGAAGCCGGTTAAGAGGAGTCCACGCAGATACTCCGATGCAACCCAAACCATCGTGACCGAAAATAGTAGTCGGAGATTGGTGCGAAAAGAGCGCACACCCCAACGCTGCACGCAGATTGAAACCACAACGGCGAACGGAATAAAATAGAGCGCGCAGTAGAGCGCCAGCAGCACGTAACCGAGCAACGCGCTCGCCTTGAGCCCAGCGCCCGTAACCATTCCGGTCAGGTTGTGTAGCCAACTGAGCGAAACCATGAAAAAGACGAACCCGGCCAACAGTCCGAGCAGAGCTGCCTTTTTTCCGGAAACCGACTGCACCGCAAACATGAGCGGAACCAGACCGATAAATACCAATGAGGAGTTGCCAACACCCGGAAAAGCCAGCGCGAGCAGGACACCCGACAGGAGGCTTCCGAGGATAGAAAAAATAGGCGATTGGAAGGTTGGTTTTTTTACTTTGGCCATGAGGAATCCTATGAACTAAAGCTATAGGTCCAAATTAAGGAGCGAGGGGACAGTACTCCATCCACGCGGTACTTGCTGCTGGCGGAAGAGATCGGCCATATATTCGAGCAGGTCGTCCGCCGCAGTCAGAGTTTGTTTCTCTCGGCGGTCGGTATCCACGTTCAGCGAAGAAAGATCCTTCAACCCAAGAATTCCTTCTCCATCTACAGCATCCCAAAAGATAAATATTTTTTCGAGGATCACTCGGATGGAGCGATAGAGCATCATCTCGTGCCGCTCGGCCTCGGAGAGGTAAAGGCGGCCAAAATCGAGCGTCCACATGCGGTCAAGCCGCGCGCCTGCCCAGTCGGCTGGGCGGATGATGCCAAACGAAAAGTAGGGCAGCAGTTCCGGAAAATGGTGTAGCTCAGAAAGGATCTCCAGCCAACGTAGAACATGGCGGCGGTGCGGTAGCATCGACTCCAGCACGTGCTCGGCAGCGGCGTAATCCCCCACGGCGCAAAACGCACGGGCGAGGAGGAGCTTCAAATCGGATGACTGTACGCCCTGAGGATGGAACTTACGACAGTACATCGCGACACTCGCAACCAGATTATCGGCCACCGTACCGGACGGAATATCCAGAGTTTGTAAGACGTCTTGCAGGTGTTCCGACCAAGCATCCTGCCGCAATTCCATGACGTGCAATCCGACCGATTTCATTCGCGGCCGATGAGGCGTTCGACCTCGTTCATAAACTGCCCAGCATCGCGGAAGCGACGGTAGACGGAGGCGTAGCGGATATAGGCAACCTCGTCGAGTTTCTCGAGCGCGGCCATGACCTTCTTCCCCAGAGCCATGCTTGGGATTTCCTTTTCGAATTCCGACTCTGCCTCCAGTATAATTCCATCGGCGATACGCTCAATCTGCTCCACACTGATGTGTCGTTTTCGGCAGGCGATCTGAAGACTCTTAACCAGCTTGTCGCGACTGAGCTCCTCGCGGCGTTCGTCGCGCTTGACGATATGCAGTTGCGCACGCTGGATCTCCTCGTAGGTGGTAAAGCGGTGTCCACAATCGATGCATACTCGACGCCGACGAATGGAATCACCATTGCGCACCTCCCGACTATCAATCACCCGATTTTCCTTTCCCTCACATTTTGGACATCTCATGCAGAATCTCCTTGCCTACGGACGTCGAAAGATAGCCTACCACAACAGCCCCGAACAATAAAAAACGCCCCGCAAGTGCGGGGCGTTTCTCCTACAACTACAGTTGGCCTACTTCTTCTTTGCGGCCTTCCTTTTAGTTGCCTTCTTTTTGGCGGGAGCTTTCTTTGCTACGGCTTTTTTCTTCACGGGAGCCTTCTTAGCCGCCTTTTTCTTCGCTACAGTCTTCTTTTTGGCGGGAGCCTTTTTCACAGCCGCTTTCTTTTTCGCCGGTGTCTTCTTGGCCACTTTCTTCTTGGCGGGGGCTTTCTTAGCGACCTTCTTTTTCGCAGGAGCCTTCTTTACGGCCTTTTTCTTGGCCACTTTCTTTTTAGCAGGCGCTTTCTTAGCCCCTTTCTTCTTGGCAGGGGCTTTCTTGGCAGCCTTCTTTTTAGCCGGTGCTTTTTTCGCTACCGCTTTTTTCTTCGCGGGAGCCTTCTTAGCGGTTTTCTTTTTCGCAGGGGCTTTTTTCGCGACTGCTTTCTTCTTCGCTGGGGTCTTCTTCTTCGCAGGAACTTTCTTCGCTGCCGCTTTCTTTTTAGCCGGTGCTTTTTTTGCCGAAGCTTTCTTCTTCGCTGCCATTTTCTTGCCTCCTTAGTTTGTTCTCCTACCAACCAACCACTGATGCATCGCTTTGGCTCATCCGAACTTGCAATCATGCAAAGAGCTATCAACGATCACCCTTCCTGAAAAATATTTATAAGCGCAAAGCTAAGTTTATGCAACCCGTTTAGTTTATAAAAACAGACGTAAAAAATAGCCCTTGTTCAAGCACGTCCGAGACGAGTGGAAGTAAGAAATTTACGCTTTTTCATCGAGGATACTATCCCTAATTCTCGGCTCTATTTTATCATCGAACGCGGTCGGTTTGTGAAAAATAAAACACGCCTTCACATCGGCAAGTGACTCTGCATTTCCGGAGTAAAAAAATCTTCCTCCGCATCCGTTTTAGATGAACGAATACGATGAGGCTCCTGCGCCCTCCGACCTCTCTCTCCGGTCGTTGCTGTCGCGGTGCTCCAGTCTCGCTTTGCGTCAAACCCTGCGGGTTCTCAGCCCGTGCAATTAAAAAGCTCCAACACGTTATGTGAAGAAGCTTTAAACTTGGGGTGAAAGACGGGACTCGAACCCGCGGCCTCCTGGACCACAACCAGGCGCTCTAACCAACTGAGCTACAATCACCAACCGAAAGAAGAACGGGAATGTATAGGTAAACGCTGGGAAATCAACTGTTTTTATTTGGAAATTGCACTCGGATCCGCTTGCCTTTATAGGACGGTCTCATTACCTTTTGCCCCGATTTGAAACACAACAACTTGTAAGGAGGGAGCCTATCATGAAAAAATACAACGTATGCATTGTTGGTGCTGGAGCGGTGGGTAAAGAGATGATCCGTCTGCTCCGCAAACGCAACTTCCCTGTGGCGAGCATTGTGATTCTGGCGCGCTCCGCGCGTGAAGAAATTATTGATGGCGAAAGCTACCAAGTCAAGGCCACGACCGCCGAAGCCTTCGATGGAATGGACTTCGCATTTTTTGCTGGAACCGAAGGGGCCAAAGGTGCATCGCAAACGTGGGGGTGGGTCGCCGCCAAGAAGGGTTGCGTAGTCATCGATAACGGCGACGACTTCCGTATGGATGATCGTGTGCCGCTGGTGATTCCTGAAATCAACCCGGAGGCCTTGAAGAACCACAGCGGTTTGATCGCCAACCCAAACTGCAGCACCATCATTGCCCTCATGGTACTCGGTCCGTTACACAAGGAATTTGGGATCAAGCATGTCGTGGCCTCCACCTACCAAGCTGTATCCGGTAGCGGCGCAGGTGCGATCCACGAACTGGAAGAGCAGACAAAAGCCTGGGCGGCAGGCGAGGAGATGAAGGCTGAAACCTACCCCTATCCGATCGCATTCAACGTACTCGCACAAATCGGTGGCGCACAGGATGGCCACCCGAGCGAAGAGCTGAAAATGGCGCGTGAAACTCATAAAATTCTGGGCGACGATTCGATCCGCGTTTCCTGTACTTGCGTTCGCGTTCCGGTCTTTAACTCGCACAGCGAAGCCTTGCACGTTTCGTTTGACCAGCCCATTACCCCGGAAGCCGCTCGCAACGTATTGGCGAAGGCCGATGGCGTGGAACTAGCTGACGATATCGATAACGCCGTCTACCCAATGCCGATGGATACCAATGGTAAGGAAGAAGTCCTCGTCGGCCGCATCCGCAAGGATCAGGGTTTCGACAATGGTCTATCGCTGTTTGTTGCCGGAGACAACCTGTGGAAGGGTGCAGCCCTCAACGCCATCCAGATCGCCGAAAAGTTGATTAAGATAGGCGCGTAAACGTCCGCTCATTCCACGCTTCCCCCCGTTCGGCGGGGGTTTCGTGTTCAACTGATTGAGGTCAGTAGCTGCCACCGCCACCGCCGCCGCCAAGGCCGGGAACTTGGCGGGAGCCTTCCCACCGTTGGGGGGTGTTCCACGGCAGATCAGAATACTCCTTTTCGTCGCGGTGATCGTCGTCTGTGGTGGCGCAGCCGCAGAGCGCGAGCATGGCCAGAAAGGTAAGGATGGTGAATCGTGTTTTCATAGAATAAGCGAAAAAAGAACCGTCCTGTTTATACAGGACGGTATGTACAGTGCTTGACGCAGAATTAAAGTACAGCGTCTTTGGCTGCCTTCGCAATGCGGAACTTGAGAACGCGCTTTGCAGCGATTTGGATGGTTTCGCCGGTGGCTGGGTTACGACCCATGCGGGCTTTGCGGTCAACAATAACCAGCTTGCCGATACCGGGAAGGGTGAACCCATCAGCGGCACCTTCATAGGCAAGTTCTGCGAGTCCTTCCAAAGCATCTTTGGCCTGAGCCTTAGAGATGTCAGCTTTTTCCGCTACTGCGGTGATGATCTGTGATTTAGTCATGGGTTTTGCCATTGTTCTTTCTCCTCATGGTTTTCTGAATTAGTGCCAACAACACCTGATCCGACTCCCTGCCGGCTCAGCGATAGAAAAGTTCTAAGGCATAGTGTAAAACAACGCAACACGAAAATACGCAAAAAAGTCAATATTCACAGGGGTGTACGTCACATTCAGCTCGTGTTTAAACCGGCGCGAAAAATCCGATCATCATTCCAGAGTTTCCATCGTATTCCGGCTTGCACCTCGAATTTGTATCTGGTTCTATCGCCCGACCTAAAGTGATCGTACCTATACGCTTACCCCTGTGGAGCAGACCGATGCCCGATCATGAAATCAAAGGAATGGAGGCTCATTGAAACTTCCAGAACCCGACGCCAAAAACAGTGCTGATATTTTCATAAACCTCCCCCCATGTTGACCTTGCTCCTATTCTTATTTACCGCTTCCCTGCTTGCCCCATGGCTTCATCGTAGGGCTCCCGCGTAGCCGGGACGATGCTCGCAATAGTACCTGCCTCGTTTTTTATCTGGCTGCTTCGCCAACTTCCCGAAGTAATACATGGCCATCCCATCGAGCAAAGTTTTCAGTGGGTAGCGGGTCTTAACCTTGAATTCGCATTGCGACTCGACGGGCTTTCATTACTTTTCGCGCTGCTGATCAGTGGGATCGGTACGTTAATTCTTTTCTATACACAGGGTTATTTTAAGGGGCATCCACAGCAAGGCCGCTTTCTGATGTACATTATCGCGTTCATGGCCTCGATGCTCGGCCTGGTTCTCGCGGATCACCTGCTGCTCGTCTTTATCTTCTGGGAGCTCACTAGTTTCACCTCCTATCTGTTGATCGGCTTCAACCACGAAAACGACGAGGCACGCACCGCCGCGTTGCAAGCCATGTTGATTACCGTACTCGGCGGACTCTTCCTACTGGCCGGCGTGATCCTCATGGCACAAGCCGCCGACACGTGGCGGCTTTCCGAGATTATCCAACGCGGCGCGGAGCTTCGGGCGCACGAGCATTATCTCCCGATCCTGATCCTCGTCTGCATCGGCGCATTCACCAAATCGGCGCAGTTTCCCTTCCACTTCTGGCTCCCCAACGCCATGCAAGCCCCCACCCCCGCGAGTGCCTACCTCCACTCCTCCACCATGGTCAAAGCGGGCATCTATCTTCTTGCCCGCCTGCATCCTGCGCTCGGCGGAACAGAAGAGTGGACGGCCATTCTAACCTCCATTGGAACGGTCACCTTCCTGCTGGGAGCCATAATGGCTATGGGGCAGCACGTACTCAAACGACTGCTGGCCTACACCACGGTTTCCGCACTCGGCGCCATGGTGATGTTGCTCGGCGTTGGAACCGCCACCATCCTTGTTACCATTGCTTTTGTCCGAGCGGGCGGATTTAAGCAAATCGATAATCTTACGCCTCTCTCCCTTCGGATCGGATTGCTGGCACTACTCATGATTCTAGCCGCATTCGCCACCGCACACTCGACCTCGCGATTGCGCTCGATTCTTTCGATGGGCGTGGTGGGTTATGGCATGGCTCTGCTCTTCTCCTTTTTTGGCGCGCCCGATCTGGCCATGACGCAGTTGGTGATCGAGACATTAACCGTTATCTTGCTGGCATTGGCCTTCTACCACCTGCCGAATTTCAAGCATAGTTCGCCACGCCGAACCCGGGTGATCGACCTCGTCATTGCCCTTGGTGGCGGGTTGATGATTACACTATTGGTGCTCGCCGCCTTAGCGGTGCAAACGCCGACCCCAGTTTCCGACTACTACCTCGGGCATAGCTACAAACAGGCCCATGGCCGCAACGTCGTCAATGTGATTCTCGTCGACTTCCGTGCGCTCGATACCCTCGGCGAAATTACCGTGCTCACCATCGCCGCTCTCGGCGCCACGGCTCTGCTGAAACTACGGCCCAAGAAGCGGGAGGATGAAAAATGACCTCGTTGATCCTGCGTACCGCCACGCGCTACATGTTTCCGTCGCTGTTCGTTTTCTCGCTCTACCTACTGCTCCGTGGCCACCACTATCCCGGCGGCGGGTTTGTTGGCGGATTGATGGCTGGCTCGGCCTTTTCGCTC
>QIHI01000114.1 GCA_003230915.1 Kiritimatiellales bacterium
TTTACACGGAGAGCGGCCGGAAGATTAAATACTACGGGGGAACTGTCTGCGGTCCGGCGTTCAAAGAGATCGCCGAATTTGCCGTGCGCTACCTGCGTATCTCGCCCGAGGGCGAACGTGTCTATGTTGCGAGGCCAGAAGAATGAAACTTGAAATCCTACTCGAATCCATCGATCCGCTAAAGGTTAAAGGTCCGCTGGAAGCGGAGGTCGGGAGCGTCGCCTGCGATTCGCGCAAAGTGGAATCCGGCTCGTTGTTCGTGGCCATCAAGGGGCATAAGCTGGACGGAATTCAATATGTTGCCGAAGCACTTTCGGCGGGTGCAGTGGCCGTGGTGTCGGAAAATGATCTCGATCTTGGACCGGGCGTTGCGCATATTCAAGTGGTTTGCGCCCGTTGTGCATTAGGTGAACTGGCCAATGCGTTTTACGGCGATCTCTCGAACCAGATGAAGGTCATCGGTATTACCGGAACCAACGGGAAAACCACTACAGCTTATATGGTTCGTGACCTATTGCGCGACGGAGGCTTTTTGCCCAGTCTGCTCGGTACGGTGGCCTACGAGATCGGCGATCACGTTCTTCCGGCACCACGCACCACGCCGGAAGCCCCCGAACTACACGCGCTGCTCCATCGAATGAAGGAGGCAAATTGCGATAGTGCCGTGATGGAGGTCTCCTCCCATGCGCTTGCTTTGCAGCGTGTTCGCGGAATCAATTTTGCCGTCGCTGTCTTCACCAATCTGACGCAGGATCACCTCGACTACCATCACGATATGGAGACTTATTTTTCGGTAAAGGCTCATTTGTTCCAAACCTTGGAGAAAGGCCGTTCGGCCGTCATTAATCTCGACGATCCATGGGGGCGCAGGATCGTGGAGGGAGGCCAGGTTGTGGCAGATGTGGTTACGTATGGATTCAATGAACAGGCGATGGTTCGTGCATCAGAGCCCTCGATGGATGCCTCTGGAACATGCTTCCAACTTTCAAGTCCTTGGGGTGAATGCCGCATCTCTCTTCAACTGCTAGGACGGTTTAACATAAGCAACGCGCTCGCGGCTTTGGCGGTTGGGGGGTTATGTGGGATCGGTCTCGACCGGATGGCGGCTTCGCTCGCAAATATCCAATCCGTTCCGGGGCGGCTGGAGTGGATTCCGAACCGGAAGAGCCGGAAGGTATTTGTTGACTACGCCCACACCGACGACGCGCTGCGGAATGTACTGACCACCTTGCGCGAAATCTGCACCGGCCGGTTAATCGTTGTGTTTGGTTGCGGCGGGGATCGCGATTTTGGCAAGCGCAGGTTGATGGGGCAGGTGGCGGCAGAGCTGGCCGATCATAGCATCATCACAGCCGATAATCCTCGGAACGAGGAACCGGGTGCGATTGCGCTCGACATTATCGAAGGCTTTGCGGACAAAAAGCTCTTTGAAGTGGTGCTGGATCGCCACGAAGCCATCGAAACCGGCCTTCGACAAATGGGCCGCAAGGATATCCTGTTAGTGGCAGGAAAAGGCCACGAAACCTATCAGGAATACAAAGGAACCATCGTTCCGTTCGACGACCGCGAAACGGTCAGGGAGATTTTAGGCTAATGCCAATATTCCGCGCAGGAGAAATTTCGCAGTGGGTTTCTAAGTTCTGGAAAAACGGGGTTCCCGAGGAGCCGGTCACCGGAATCTCGCACGATACCCGCACCCTTGAACCCGGCAACCTCTATGTTGCCCTTCGCGGCGAAAACTTCGATGGGCACGATTATGTCCGGCAGGCCTTTGAAAAAGGCGCGATCGGGGCGCTGGTAGACGAACGTTTCGAGTGGATGGAAAGCCCAATACTGGGCGTGCCAGACACGCTCAAGGGATTGCAGGAAATGGCGAGCGGCTACCGTAAAAAATGGAAGGGTACCGTGGTTGGAATCACCGGAAGTGTCGGCAAAACCACTGTAAAGGAAATGTGCGCTACCGTGCTTTCCATGCAGGGCGAAACCCACCGGACGGCTGGGAACTACAACAACCACATTGGCCTGCCGCTCACTATGCTCTCCATGCCAGTGACAGCGCAGCATGGCATATTTGAACTCGGCATGAACCACGCGGGCGAGATCGGTCCATTAGCCCAGCTTCTGCAGCCGAAAATCGGCATCATCACCGATATCGGCAACGCGCATCGCGAGCATTTTCATTCACTGGAAGAGATTGCCCGCGAAAAGGCGCGACTGGTTGAACAGGTGGCCTCATCCGGCAAGGTGTTCATCGACCGTGATAGCGAGTGGTATCCCCTGATGCGCCGCCAAACCCTCGCAAGTATCGTTACGGTTTCATTCGGGAGAGTAGGCGATTATGCGGGACGGAATGTTGGTGATGGCATAATGGAGGTTAACGGGATTCGCTATGCCATGCCGTTACCCGGCGAGCATATCATGCGTAATGCATTGCGAGCCATTGCACTCGGCTTAGAGCAAGGCATGGAACCGTCTGAAGTAGCAGAGGGGTTGCGTAAGTTTAAGTTGCCACCCATGCGTTGGGAACCCTCCACCATAAACGGCGTTGAATTCATCAACGATGCCTACAACGCCAATCCGCTCTCGATGCGCGCCAACCTCCGTACCTTTGCCCAGCTACCGGGCTCAGGAAAAAAGTGGGCGGTCGTCGGCGGCATGTGCGAGCTGGGTGATATCGCCGCAGAGGAGCATGCGGATCTGGGTCGTTATATCGATGGCCTTGGCCTGGATGGCGTGATTGCCGTCGGGGAACTCGGCGAGCTGATCGTATGCCACGGTAGCCAGCCATTTTTCCAGACTTTGGAACCCGCTGAGGCCGCTGAGATTTTAAAGAACCACCTGAATAGCGGCGACCGTGTTTTGCTGAAGGCCTCGCGCGGCGAGCAGCTCGAACGGGTGCTTGAATTTTTTAAGGAGAAGTAGGCCATGCTCTACTATTTAACGGAACTCGAAGGCCTATTTTCGCCGCTGCGTATTTTTCAATATATCTCGTTCCGCACGCTCGGTGCGGCGGCTACGGCATTCACCGTCTCGTTGCTGATGGCGCCTTGGTTGATCCGGAAGCTGCGAGCCATCAACTTTGGCGAGCAGGCCGAAGACGACCGTGTGGAAGGATTGCCCAAGCAGCAAAAGGTGGGAACACCGAGTATGGGCGGCCTAATGATTATTGCGTCTGCTGCCATCGCCACGTTGCTGTGGGCGGTTCCTGCAAATATATATGTTTGGCTGACGCTCGGCACCTTCTGCCTGATGGGAGCGATTGGCTTTGCGGACGACTATCTCAAGATCAAGCGCAAGAGCGGGCTGAGTGCAAAGATGAAGTTTTCCGCGCAGCTCATTTGGGCGGCAGTGGTGTTTGCTGTGCTGTGGTCAAATCCCGAAATGCAGGCACGCGTTCGCGATCTGATGGTGCCGTTCTTCAAGTATCCAATCCTTGATCTTGGACTAATCGGCGGGTTTGCCTTTCTGGTTATTGTACTCGTTGGAGCGTCTAACGCAGTCAACCTGACGGACGGACTCGACGGGTTGGCGATCGGCTGTTCGAATTCGGCGGCGGTGGCCTATCTGTTTCTGACCTATGTGGCGGGGAACTATAATTTTGCGGAATACCTGCAAGTTCCGTTCGTACTCGGCACCGGTGAGTTGACGGTATTTTGCGGTGCACTGCTCGGTGCGGGCCTCGGCTTTCTGTGGCACAACTGCCACCCCGCTAAGATTTTCATGGGCGATACCGGTAGCCTCGCCATCGGCGGTGCGATCGCCATGCTCGCCATTCTCACCAAGCAGGAGTTGTTGCTCATCATCGTCGGCGGCGTTTTCGTGATTGAGGCCGCTAGCGTGGTGATTCAAACCGTCTACTTTAAATATACAATGAAGCGTTTCGGCCGAGGTCGCCGCGTCTTCAAATGCGCCCCGTTGCATCACCACTTTGAGTATGTTGAAAAAGAACGTGCGATCGAACAAAATCGCGAACCGGAACTCGTCGAAACCGTCATTGTCATCCGCTTCTGGATCCTCTCCATCATCTTCGCCCTTATTGGCATCGCCACCCTGAAGATTCGCTAATGGAGAATAAATAGACTCCACTCGATATCCCGCAGTGGAATGCGGAGCTACAGCTCGAACTTTCCTACCGTGGTTTCCAGACCTTGACCGTTTTCCATTCGCGACCCCATTCGAGGGCTTTACGGTGGGAGGGGAAGTAGAGGTCAATGTGCATGCCTTTGATACCGCTACCGATATCTTCGACGCGGCCCCAACCATAGCCGGGAATGTGCATGATGGTGCCGAAGGGGTAATAGCGGGTATCAGCCGCGATCGTTCCCCAATCGGCCAGAGTATTTGCTGCGGTAATGCCGACGGCCTTGGGTTGGCCCTTGGTGGGGCCGTAGGCAATGACGGGCTGAAA
Source organism: Kiritimatiellales bacterium (assembly GCA_003230915.1). Lineage (GTDB taxonomy): Bacteria > Verrucomicrobiota > Kiritimatiellia > Kiritimatiellales > Pontiellaceae > Pontiella. Next base: position 4,409 of record QIHI01000114.1, read on the forward strand.
CTTCCAGTTGCGCTCCCAGCCGCAACATTTTCCGCATTTGCAGTAGCCGGTGGTTTCCATTTTGACGGTTTCAGGCTTTTGGTTGCGCGGAATCCGGTATGTTCGCCCTGTCGCGCACCCACTTAATAAAACCAGACTACTCAGGAGGACGGATACCCGCGCAAAGGCGCAAAGACGCGAAACTCCCTGTTTGGGGTTACTTAAGGCTCTCTGCGCCTTTGCGTCTTTATGCGGGAATAAATAGGGTTGAGCGAAAATCATGAAACATCCCCCGACCAGATGGTTTCGAGGCCGTCGGTGGTTTGGAGCAGTAGTTCGCCGTGGTCACCGAAGCCGGCGAGGGTTCCACTTTTTTTGATTTCGCCGTCGCGGACGGTTAACGGTTTCCCGACGGGGCCGGCCTGTTCGGTCCAGATTTCCCGCAGGTTGGAAAATCCACCGGTTTGCCATTCATCGATCCAGTATTCCAAATGCGGGAGGAGCGCTTCGAGTGTTTTGGAAAGTTCCGTGGCCCAGCCGCTTTCAATGAGGATCGAGGTGGCGGGACGATCGATCATTTCGGCTTCTTCGGTCGACATGTTTACGTTGAGGCCGATTCCGACGATAATCCCTTCGGGTTCGATCCGTTCGGAGAGGATGCCGCAAATCTTCCGGTGGCCGACGAGTACATCGTTGGGCCACTTTGGGATCGAGCGAATGCCCATGCCTCGAAGGAGGTCGTTGACGCCGAGCGCGGCGGCCATGGTGAGGGAGGGGACGGCGGCGAGTTCTGCATCGGTGCGGATGAAGAGGGAGAAGCAGAGGTTGGAATCGGGGGAGGTCAGCCATTTGCGATCCTGCCGCCCTCGGCCAGCGGTTTGTTCGCGGGCGGCGATGATCGACCCGCTTCGGAGTTTGTGACCCTGGAGGAATCGCTCGCGCATTGTGGCGTTGGTGGAGGCCAGTTTGTCGAACCATTCGACCTTAAAATCCATGTAAAATACTCCGTGTATTTAGATCTTATCTGAATTGAGGAAATGTCGCGCAAACTATTTTTTACTCTAGCTATGCCGATGTAAACTCCGTATACAAAGCATTCATTTTTTAAAACGAAGGAGACTATAGACGATGGATCTTTTGATGCAAGGACTTGTCCTGATGGTAATCGGCATGGCAACCGTGTTTGCTTTTCTCGTATTGATGATTGTGGCGATGAATCGTTCTGCAGCGTTTTTCAAGAAGTTTGCCCATCTCTTCCCTGAAGAGGAGAAAACTCCAGCCAAAGGAGCGTCCGCAGCGGGCCCCGCGGTGGAAATTGCAATTGCCTTGGCGGCCATTAAAGCCAAGCGCGGCTAAATTTTAATTATTCAACACAGAGGAGAAATATTGTGGCTAAGAAAACGATCCATATCATGAACACCGCGTTCCGCGACGGCTTCCAGTCGGTCTACGGCGCGCGCGTACTCACCGAAGATTTCCTGCCGGCCGTCAAGGTCTGCGCCGAAGCGGGGCAAACCCATTTCGAAGCCGGTGGCGGCGCCCGCTTCCAAGCGCCTTTCTTCTACTGCAACGAGTCCGCCTTCGACATGATGGACAAGTTCCGCGAAGCAGCCGGCCCCGACGCCAACCTGCAAACCCTCGCTCGCGGCATCAACGTGGTGGGATTGGATTCCCAGTCGCGCGATATCATTGATCTGCACGCCAAAATGTTCAAGAAGCACGGCATGACTACCATTCGGAACTTCGATGCCCTCAACGACGTGAATAACCTGATCGACTCTGGAAAGTCCATCACTGCGCACGGGTTGAAGCATGAAGTAGTGGTAACCATGATGGAACTTCCTCCGGGCTGCTCCGGCGCACACACCGTCGAGTTCTACCAAAAAACTCTTCAGGATATTCTTGATGCGGGTATTCCGTTCGATAGCGTCTGCTTTAAGGATGCCTCCGGAACCGCTGTTCCGAAGAAAGTCTACGAAACGATAAAGATGGGTCGTAAACTATTGCCGGCCGACTGCAAAATTGCCTTCCACTCGCACGAAACCGCAGGCATCGGAACCGTCGGCTACATCGCAGCCATCAAAGCCGGAGCGGACCAGGTCGACTGCTCCCTCGCGCCAGCCTCCGGCGGAACCTGCCAGCCCGACATCGCCACCCTCTGGCATGCGTTGCGTGGAGAGGACTATGAGCTAGACGTTGATATCGATAAAATGATGGAAGCTGCAAAGGTCTTCAAGGAGTGCATGGCCGACTACATTATTCCGCCGGAAGCCCTCGCTGTCGAACCCATGATTCCGTGGTCGCCGATGCCCGGCGGCGCGCTGACCGCCAACACGCAGATGATGCGCGACAACAACATCATGGATCGCTATGAAGAGTGCATCCACGCCATGGGCGAGGTCGTCCGTCGCGGTGGGTTCGCCACTTCCGTAACCCCAGTCTCCCAGTTCTATTTCCAGCAGGCATTCAACAACGTCATGTTCGGTCCGTGGGAAAAGTTTGCGGAAGGCTATGGCAAGATGATACTCGGCTACTTCGGCAAAACCCCAGTCGAACCCGATCCAGAACTCGTCAAGTTGGCCTCCGAAAAGATGGAGCTGGAGCCGACCATCGCCAACCCGGTTGATCTCAACGATGCCAATCCTGAGAAAGGGGTTGAGGCGGCCAAGAAGCGCCTCGCCGAAGCGGGCATTACCGATCATTGCGATGAAAACGTATTCATTTCCGCCACCTGCCAGCAGAAAGGCATCGACTTCCTCCTCGGTAAGGCCGAAATCAATGGTGTCCGAAAACGGTCGCTGATGCCGAAAGAAACCGCAGCATCTCCGGGTGGCGACGGAGGCTACACCGTGACCATTGATGGCAAAAGATTTACTGTAGAAGTCAAGGGCGACCAAGCTATCGTCAACGGCAAATTCTACGACATCGGCGTGGAAGACGGTGTTGTAACCCCCGGAACGGCTGCCGTGGCTCATGGCTCCGCCGATTCCATCGAAGTGGTTGCCCCGATGAATGCCAAAGTGATCAAGGTTAACCTCGCTGTGGGCGACCATGTGAACGAAGGCGATATCATCTTCGTGGTGGAAGCCATGAAGATGGAAGTGGAAGTGAAAGCCTCCACCGCCGGAACCATCACCTCCATCGCGGCCGAAACCGGGGCACAGGTGGTATCGGGCGAAGCCATGGCCTCCATCAACTAATTCGAACCGCGAACGGAGATTTACGACATGAAGAAATTCATAACCATGGGACTTCTCGCCGCCGCCGTTCTCGGGGGTGCCGCTCAGGTGCAGGCTGAAGAGGGCGTTTCCATCGGAAAGGGCTTTGAGAAAATTTGGCACGAGACCGGTATTTACCGGTTCATCAACCCAAAGACGCCAGAAGAAAAAAAGGCGGACAAACTTGCCGCCGCCATCAAGGCCGCTGAGGCGGAAATCGGAGCTGGGCATCTGGAACCGGCGCTGAAATTCATCGATATGTCGGCGGCGCTGGGCGCTTCCGAGGCGACGATCAGCGACCTTCAGGCTCAGTATAAAGATGAAATCGAACATGGCGATGAGCACCACAAAGGCCTGCTGCCCGAGGGAGCAGGGCAGTTGGTGATGATTCTCGTTGGCCTCGGGCTGATCTATCTGGCCATCGCCAAAAAATTTGAACCGTTGCTACTGTTGCCGATCGGCTTTGGCGCCATTCTGACCAACATTCCCGTGGCGGGAATTTCGGCGGCGGCGATGCCGGGGCAACCGGCCGGTTTCCTCTACTATTTCTACACCATAGGGGTAGAATCTGGCGTCTTCCCACTACTCATCTTCATGGGTGTAGGCGCGATGACCGACTTTGGTCCACTGCTCGCAAACCCGAAAACAGCTCTGCTTGGTGCGGCCGCACAGTTCGGTATCTTTATTGCCCTGCTCGGCGCTTCGGCGATGAGTTATTGGACGGGCGGTGTGGTCGACTTTAGCCTGCAAGATGCCGCCTCCATCGGCATTATTGGTGGAGCCGACGGCCCGACTGCGATTTTTCTTTCGTCTCGGCTTTCGCCCAACTTACTCGGTGCTATCGCCGTTTCGGCCTATTCTTATATGGCGCTCGTACCGATCATCCAGCCGCCGATTATGCGTCTGCTGACGACGAAGGAAGAGCGCGCGATCGAGATGAAGCAGCTGCGCCACGTCACCAAGATCGAGAAGATTGTTTTCCCGCTAGTGGTACTCCTTCTCTGTATCCTGTTGCTGCCGTCCGCCACGCCACTGATCGGTATGTTGATGCTCGGCAATCTGATGAAGGAATCGATGGTTGTGGATCGCCTATCCGATACCGCGCAGAACTCGCTGATCAACATCGTAACGATCATGCTCGGCCTCGCTGTCGGTTCCAAACTGGCCGCTGATAAATTCTTGAATGCCAATACTTTGGGCATCCTTGCCCTCGGTCTCGCGGCCTTTGTGATCGGCACCGCTTCTGGCGTGTTGCTGGCAAAACTGATGAACAAACTCAGCAAGGATCAAATTAACCCGCTGATCGGTTCCGCAGGGGTGTCCGCCGTACCGATGGCCGCGCGCGTCGTCAACAAGGTCGGCCTCGAGGCCAATCCGCAAAACTTCCTACTCATGCACGCCATGGGGCCGAACGTCGCGGGTGTGATCGGCTCTGCGGTTGCGGCCGGTGTGCTACTCGCACTCGTTGGTTAAAGGATCCTAGCTTTGGAACTTTGAGAGGGTTGCTGAAAAGCGACCCTTTTTTATTTCCAACGGGTGGGAAAACGGTAACCCTTTAGCCACTTAAAAATGAATATACTTTTCACGAAAATGCACGGCGCGGGCAACGATTTCATTCTGGTTGACGATCGCGCGCTGACGTTCCCTGTTGCGGACAAGGCCTTTCTTGCACGAGTCGGTTCGCGGCGTACGGGGATTGGTTGCGATGGATTTATCCTGCTCCAGCCTTCAAATAGTGCAGATCTGCGGATGCGGTTTATTAATCCCGACGGCAACGAGCAGGGGATGTGCGGCAACGGGGCGCGCTGTTTGGCACGGCTGGCATTCGATCTTGGGGCTGCTCCGAAAGAAATGGAAATTGAAACTCAGGCAGGAGGGGTTCGTGCCGAGATCTTGGACGATCAAATCCGGTTGGTTCTGACGGAACCGACGGACTGGCGCATGGGGCTTGATGTCGGGCTGGATGGGGCGGTTGATTTTGTGAATACAGGCGTACCGCATGTCGTGGTGCGGGTGGACGATCTGGAAAATATGGATGTCGTTATGGTCGGAAAACGGCTACGTGAACACGAAATATTTGCGCCGGAAGGCACGAATGCAAACTTTGTTCACGTGGAAGAGGATGGTACGTTGTCGGTTCGTACCTATGAACGCGGGGTGGAGGCGGAGACGCTGGCCTGCGGCACGGGGGCAACGGCGGCGGCGCTGGTGGCCGCCCGGCACGGCTGGATTGGCTTGCCAGCTATGGTGCATTGCGCTGGTGGATACGATTTGAGGATTGATTCTAGCAAAGGCGCGACCACGTTGACGGGTGGTGCGGAGTATGTGTTTGATGGAGAAATCGGGTATGGAAATCGGATTTAGCCTCGGTTCGAATATGCACAATCGAAAACGGTTGTTGATGCAGGCGAAGCATTTGATTATGTCCGCGCCGCGAACGCAATTTGTGGATCAATCGCCGATTTATGAAACCACGCCGGTGGATGTGAAGCCGGAATATCAGGATATGGCTTACCTCAATTCGGTGGTGATTCTCGAGAGCGCCTTGCCGCTCGAAAGTTGGTTGACGTATATTGGGAAGATTGAGACGAAGTTGGGGCGCGAACGGTCGGCAGATCGCAACGCGCCACGGCCAATCGATATCGACATGATCTACGCAGGCGACCAGATTGTGGATGGGGGCGGATTGGTGGTTCCGCATCCACGCTGGGCCGAACGCCGTTTTGTGGTGCAGCCGCTGTACGATGTGCGGCCGAACATGGTATTGCCGGAATCGAGCCAATCCGTGGCCGAAATTCTCGCCGCCTTGCCCCCCGATGAGGGTCTGAGTGTATTTGATGAAAAGTGGTAGATACGGAATATGGAATCATTATGAAATGGACTGCAGCAAAGATTAGAACCTTAAAGGGTGAACGGAAAATTGCGGTGCTGACGGCGTACGATGCATTGACGGCTTCGTTGGTGGATGGCGCGGATATTCCGATGGTGCTGGTGGGTGATTCGTTGGGCATGACGGTGTTGGGCTATGAAACAACGCTTCCGGTTGGTATGGACGAAATGTTGCACCACACGGCGGCGGTTTCGCGCGGCGTGGAGCATGCGCTGGTGGTGGCGGACATGCCGTTTATGTCATACCAACCGTCGGTCGCGCTGGGGCTGGAAAATGCAGGCCGTTTCATTAAGGAGGCGGATGCCGATGCGGTAAAGATCGAGGGCGGCACAATGCGCGCAGAGTTGATCGAGGCATTGGTGACCAACGGAATTCCTGTGCTGGGGCATATTGGTCTGATGCCGCAGAGCATCAAGGAAATGGGTGGTTACAAAGTGCAGGGAAAAACCTCGGAGCAAGCGCGCCAGCTCATGGATGATGCGATGGCGGTCGAGCAGGCGGGAGCGTTTGCCATGGTACTCGAATGTGTCCCGGCGGAACTAGGCGAGACCCTTTCAAAGGCACTAACGATCCCTACGATTGGCATCGGCGCAGGAGCAGGGTGCGATGGCCAGGTGTTGGTCTTTACGGATTTGCTGGGCATCAGCGGTAAGCCAGTCCCGAAATTTGTGAAAAAATATGCAGACCTCAATTCCGTCATTACCGAAGCACTCTCCAGCTACAGGAACGAAGTCGAAGCCGGCTCTTTCCCTGCTACGGAACAGGAATATTAGAAAACCACGCTCTTGGAGCAAAGCAGAACGATAAATTTTCGCGGGAAAATTAGGCGAAAGCTGACTCCTTCACGTATAGGCGAGGCACAAGCTACGGAGTATCGGTTACGCAGTACACAAGAGTATGGAAACGATCCGATCACTAAAACGCATGCAAAAGCGCGCTTTTCGCCATAAACGCGAGGGGAGTGTTATCGGGTTTGTACCGACGATGGGTTTTCTGCACGAGGGGCATTTGTCGCTCATGAAGTTGGCTCGCAAACGGTGCGATGTACTGGTGGCGAGCATCTTTGTTAACCCAACCCAGTTTGGCTCGAATGAGGATCTGTGCACCTATCCCCGCGATTTTACACGCGATGAATCCTTCTGTGAAAAAGCGAATGTGGATATCATTTTTTATCCAGAGTTTGAGAGCATGTATACTGACGATGCCAGCGTTTGGGTGAATGAAGAAGCACTTTCCGGTGGACTGTGTGGTGCATCGCGCCCCGATCATTTTCGCGGGGTATGCACGGTAGTGACAAAATTATTTAATCTGGTGCAACCGGATTTGGCGGTTTTTGGAGAAAAAGATGCCCAGCAACTGAGGATCATTGAACGAATGGTACGCGATCTCGATTTCCCAGTAGAGATCGTACGCGGCTCGATAGTCCGCGAACCAGATGGCTTGGCGATGAGCTCGCGGAACAAATATCTTTCCGCGACACAGCGCAAAGAGGCGCTATGCTTGCGTCGCTCGCTCGACAAGGTCGTGGAGCAGTTCAAGGAAGGGGAACGCGATGCTACGGTGTTGCGGCAGGTAGTGGTGGATTTGATTGCATCTGTTCCCAGTGCAGAACTCGATTATGCCGAAGTCGTGGATGACGGTTCGCTGGCCGAAGTTGAAAAGATAGAGGGCGATGTGCTGATGGCTCTGGCGGTAAAATTCGGCGCTGTGCGATTGATTGATAATACGATTCTATACCCGTAGTCCCCTCCAAAGGAAATGGTTGCGAAAATCACCACTTTTTTTGGATATTTTTGTTTGAAAGCCCTGCATTCATCATTACATTGATGGCCGCTTTTGAAGACAACAAAGGTGCGGTAGCCAAGTGGTTAGGCACTGGATTGCAAATCCATGAACATCGGTTCGAATCCGATCCGCACCTCCAATTTTCCCAACGGTATAGGATTAGATAAGGAGAAAAAAGATGGCAGTTCCACAGGACCTATTCTACACAAAGACCCACGAATGGATCTCTCTCAACGAAGGTATCGCGACTGTGGGTATCACCGATTTTGCCCAAAACCAACTATCCGATCTGGCTTTTGTCGAACTTCCGGAGGTTGGTATCGAGTTTCAGGCCGGCGACGAAGCCGCTGTGGTGGAATCCGTCAAGGCCGCTTCCGATATCTATGCGCCCGTAGCGGGCGAGGTGGTCGAGGTCAACGATAAGCTGGAAGATACCCCAGAGCTGGTCAACAACGACCCGTTTGGCAAAGGCTGGCTGTTCAAGCTGAAGGTGTCCGACGAGTCTGGTGTGGACGACATGTACGATGCCGATTCCTACGAGGAACTCTGCCCCAGCGACTAGCAACCGGGGTTTAAAAATGCTTTGCAGGAGGATGCAAGTCCTCCTTTTTTGTTTCAAGCAAGGGACGTTTGACCACAAAAAACACAGAGCTGGCTAGCGTGTAGGAACCTCTTCTTTTGAGGCTCTTTCGATTTTGTGACAGAAGGGTCTTATGATGAAATCCTGGATCGTCCATTTTAAGAATCCTGTTCCCTACCAAACCGGCCTGGATATGCAGCACCGAATTCTCAAGGCACGGCAGGAAGACCGTATTCCCGACACCGTGCTGCTCCTCCAGCACACACCAGTCGTTACGCTCGGCAACCGTGGGCGGGATCACTATCTGCTCAAGACAAAAGAAGAATACCGAACCATGGGCATCGATCTATTCCGCACGGAACGCGGCGGCGATGTCACCTTCCACGGGCCGGGTCAGTGGGTACTCTATCCCATTCTCCGCCTCGGGGGAAACGAAGCCGATTCACACGGCTATCTCTCCAATCTCGAAGAAGTCGCCATTCAAACCCTTGGAAGTTTTGGAATTAAAGGGTTTCGGAAAGAAGGTAAGTCCGGCGCATGGACGCAGGCCGGAAAAATCGCCGCCATCGGGTTTCGATTGAAAAAATGGGTCTCCTTCCATGGTATGAGCTTTAACGTCAGCCCCGACCTCTCCGGCTTCCAGACCATCGTGCCCTGCGGCCTCGTTGGCGAATCGGTGGCCTCGCTCAAAACCATCCTGGGCAAGGATTGCCCCGCCATGGAGGAGGTGGGTGAGACACTGCTCAACCATTTCTCCAGCATCTGCCAGCGCGACCTCGACCGCTTCGATGCGGACGGCGAATTGCCCGCAGAGCTAACGGAGTTGATGGAAGGTTCGTAGCGCTTGATTTCGGGTTCTTGGTGCCTGGAGCATTTTTCGTTTATAGATTCGGCAGTTAAACATTGAGAGGTTTCCTTAATTATTTTGTCTAAATTCTCTGCAGGGATTTTATAGGCAGAATGATTTTCCACGGCGCATGTAGCCCAGCACGGACGGTATTGCAAAATCACAACCTATTC